>NZ_DASVUM010000198.1:0-67171 GCF_036387035.1 Pseudomonas sp.
GCCGAGCGGCTTGAGCTGTCCGGGATCCTCTCGGCGGTGGCGGCGGGGATGATGCAAAGCTGGGTCGACCTGCTGCCGCGCCAGACCAGCACCCGGTTGCTTAATCGTAGCGTCTGGACACTGTTGGAGTTTGCCTTCAACGGCCTGATCTTTTTGCTCCTCGGCCTGCAACTGCCGGACATCATCACCGCCGTGACCCACCACGAAGCGACCCTGTGGCCAACCCTGTTGTGGCGTTGCCTTGATGTGCTGGCCATCTTCGTCGTGCTCGCGGTGTTGCGTTACATCTGGGTGCAGAGCGTATGGCGGCTGATGATCCAGATCAGGCGCTGGCGCGGCAGGGGCGACGGAACCCTGGACCTGTCGACCCGTTCGTCACTGCTGCTGACGGTGGGCGGCGTTCGCGGCGCTGTAACCCTTGCGGGCACGCTGTCGGTGCCGATGCTGATCAACGTTGGTGTCGATTTTCCCGAGCGTGACTTGCTGATTTTCATTGCCGCCGGGGTCATCCTGCTGTCGCTGGTGTCGGCGAGCATTGGCTTGCCGCTGCTCCTGCGTGGGCTTATCAGTGAACCTGACATGCGACTCAAGCGCGAGGTGCGCGATGCCTGGAAGCGCACCGCCCAGGCGGCCATTCAGACGCTGGAGAACGAAGCGATTCCCGCCGCGACGGATTCGCCCGACGCCGCCCAGGCAGTGCTTGCCATGGAAGTGAAGGCGCGGATCATGTCTGAATACCGGCACCGTCTGGAGATTTTCAACGACACCGCCGAGGCCCAGGCGCTGGCGTTCCAAATGGACCAGCTGGAGAAACGCATGCGCATCAACGCCCTGCGTGCCCAGCGGCTGGAGCTGTACAACTTGCACCGTCATCACCAGATCGGCGACGACGTGCTGCGCAGCGTGCTGGCGGAACTCGATCTCAATGAAGCCAATCTAGGTCTGGCGCACTGAGGACATTGGCGGGCCTCAGCGCTTAGATTGCCAGCGGGGGATCAGCGACGCGTAACAAAATCCCGGATGCGCTGCGCGGCTTCGACGCATTCGGCCAGCGGTGCAACGAGGGCCATGCGCACGCGGCCGGCGCCGGGGTTGAAGCCGTCGACATCGCGGGACAGGTAAGAGCCTGGCACCACCGTCACGTGCTCGGTAACGAACAGATCCCGGCAGAAGGTTGCGTCGTCTGTCCCCACGTCAGGCCACAGGTAAAAGCCGCCATCCGGGCGCTGTACATCCATGACTGGGCTGAGAATTGCCAGCACAGCGTCAAACTTCTCACGGTACAGCGTGCGGTTGGCGCGCACGTGTTCTTCGTCGCTCCAGGCCGCGATGCTCGCCAGTTGCGTCTGCACCGGCATTGCACAGCCGTGGTAGGTCCGATAGAGCAGAAATGCCTTGAGGATGTCGGCATCACCCGCGACAAAGCCCGAGCGCAGGCCTGGCAGGTTCGAGCGCTTGGACAGGCTGTGGAACACCACGCAGCGCTTGAAATCCTGACGGCCCAGTTCCGCGCAGGCACTGAGCAGGCCGGCCGGCGGCGTGGCCTCGTCGAAGTACAGCTCGCTGTAACACTCGTCCGCAGCGATCACAAAATCGTGCTTGTCGGCCAGGGCGATGAGTTTCTTCAGGGTGTCCAGCGGGATCAGCGCACCGGTCGGGTTGCCCGGCGAGCATAAGAACAGAATCTGGCAGCGGTCCCAGATGTCAGCGCTGACGGCGTCGAAATCCGGGTTGAAACCGTGCTCGGCCAGACACGGCAGGTAGTGCGGCGTGGCGCCGGCCAGAAACGCCGCGCCTTCATAGATCTGGTAAAACGGATTGGGGCTCACCACCAGACCGTTGTCGCTGCGATTGACGACTGTCTGGGTGAACGCGAACAACGCCTCACGGGTGCCGTTGACCGGCAGCACATGTTTAGCCGGATCCAGGCAACCCGTCGGTACGTTGAAACGGCGCTCGCACCAGCTGGCGATGGCTTCACGCAGCGCGGGAATGCCGGCCGTGGTGGGGTAAACCGCCATCTGATCGAGGTTGTCGGCCAGCGCCTTGGCCACAAACTCCGGGGATTTGTGCTTGGGTTCGCCGATCGACAGGGCGATGGGGTGTTTGTCCGGGTTCGGCGTGACCGCACCGAGCAAAGCCCGGAGTTTCTCGAAAGGGTAGGGCTGAAGCTTCTGCAGGGCGTTATTCATGTCCAATCGTTCTCAAGGCTGGGCGCCCGCACTCGTTTTCACGAATTGGCTGGGCGCCGCTGAATCAAGTCGTTAAGTCGTGCCGTCCTGGCGGGTTCAGATGCTGATGCGCAACTCGCTGCCGGGCTCCGGATTGACGCTGAGCTGTTCGATGATTTCATCCTGCAGGCGTCTGCACAGTTGCGGATCGGACAGCGGCTGATGGTTCTCATCGGTCAGGAAGAACACGTCTTCCACGCGCTCGCCCAGCGTGGCGATCTTGGCGTTCTGCAACGACAGGTCGAACTCCAGAAAAATTTTGCCCAGTCGCGCCAGCAGCCCGGGGCGATCCGGCGCACTGAGCTCCAGCACCGTGACCGGCCGCTGAGCGTCGTTGGAGATTGTCACCACGGGTGCAAACGCGAAGTGCTTGAGCTGGCGCGGCACCCGCCGTTTGATGATGGTCGGGTAGTCGTCGGGGTTGCGCAGCGCGTCGGTCAGGCCGTCGCGAATGGCCTTGATGCGCTCCGGATTGTCGCCGATCGAGCCGCCTTCGCTGTCGAGCACGATGTAGGTGTCGAGGGTGAACTGGCTGGTTGAGGTAATGACCCGGGCGTCATGGATGTTCAGGTTCAACTGATCCATCGCCGCCACCGTCACCGCGAAAAAATCATGCTGGTCGGGCGCATAGATGAAAATCTGCGTGCCGCCTTCGAATTCCCGCTGGGTGGTTTCCTTGATCAGCACCAGCGGCCCGCCGTCAGCCGGCTGCTGCAATATTGCATCGCTGTGCCAGGCCACGTCGCCTGCGGTGTGGCGCAGAAAATAATCATCGCCCAGTTGCGACCACAATTGCTCGACGTCGTCGGGGTCGGTGCCGCTGCGCACCAGGATATCCAGCGCGGCGCTTTGCGTTCCGCGGATCTGCTCCTCGCGGTCGACCGGGTTTTCCAGTCCACGCTTGAGCGCGCGCTTGGTCTCGGTGTAGAGCTGGCGCAACAGGCTGGCGCGCCAGGAGTTCCACAATGTCGGGTTGGTGGCGTTGATGTCCGCGATGGTCAGCACGTACAGGTAGTCCAGATGCACTTCATCGCCGACGAACTGGGCAAAATCATGGATCACCTGCGGGTCGGACAAGTCCTTGCGCTGGGCGGTGGTCGACATCACCAGATGGTTCTGCACCAGCCAGACGATCAGCTGCGTGTCCCATTGCGGCAGGTGATGGCGGACACCGAACGCCTCGGCATCCACCGCGCCCAGTTCCGAATGATCGCCGCCGCGGCCCTTGCCGATGTCGTGATAAAGGCCGGCCAGGTAAATGAGCTCGGGCTTGGGCAGCTTCGCCATGAGCTTGCTGGCGAGCGGGAATTTCTCTGACACCTGCGTGTATTGCAGCTTACGCAGATGCTTGATCAGATTCAGCGTGTGGGCATCGACCGTATAGATGTGGAACAGGTCATGCTGCATTTGCCCGACGATGTGCCCGAACTCCGGCAAGTACAAGCCGAGAATGCCGTAGCGGCTCATCCGGCGCAGGTTGCGGTGGATGCCGATCTCGCACTTGAACAGCTCGATGAACAGGCTGGTGTTACGGATATCGTTGCGGAAATCGTCGTTGATCAGGTAGCGGTGTTCCCGCAGAAGCCGAATGGTGTCGGCCCGTACGCCTTTGATTTCAGGGCGCTGCGCCATCAGCACGAAAATCTCGAGCATCGCGAACGGCGTGCGCTTGAAGACGTTCGGGTGGGTTGCCTCGATGTAGCCGTCGTGCAGCTGGAAACGCGAGTTGATTGTCTCGGTCACCGTGCCTTCGTCATCCGCGAGGATCACTTCCTCGAAGTGCTGGATGATCAGGTCGCTGAGCTGCGCGATGCTCATGACCACCCGGTAGTACTTCTGCATGAAGCGCTCGATGGCAAGCTTGGCATCGCTGTCTTCGTAGCCCAGCAGGCGCGCGATGCTGGTCTGGTAATCGAACAGCAGACGGTCTTCGGAACGACCGGCCAGCATGTGCAGCGCGTAGCGGACCTTCCACAGGAACTCCTGGGAGGACGCCAGCAACGCGTGTTCACTCTCCAGCAGGAAACCTTCGTCCGCCAGCGCGTGAAGGTTCAGCGTGCCGTATTGTCGACGGGCCACCCAGAGAATGGTCTGAATATCGCGCAGGCCGCCGGGCGAGCCTTTGACGTTGGGCTCAAGGTTGTATTCGGTGTCGAAATACTTGTGATGGCGGTTCTTCTGCTCGGCGCGTTTGGCCAGGAAGAAATCCTTGCTCGGCCACATTTCGCGGGTACTGGTGACGGCCAGCATGCGCTGGCGCAGCCGCTCGGGCCCGGCAATCGTGCGGCTCTCCATCAGATTGGTGATCACCGTCAGGTCGGCCCGCGCTTCGGTGACACATTCGTCCACCGAGCGCACGCTCTGACCTACTTCCAGGCCGATGTCCCACAGCAGCGTGAGGAAACGCTCGATGGAATCCCGGAAAACCTCATGGTCGGCGCTGTCCAGCAGGATCAGCAGATCGATATCGGAATACGGATGCAGCTCGCCGCGACCGTAACCGCCGACCGCCAGCAAGGCGATGTCGGCATCCTCGCTCCAGTCGAACTGATCCCAGGCCTGCTGCAGGATGTTGTCGACGAACCAGGCGCGGTCCTCGATCAGCCGCCGAATCTCCCGGCCAGACTTGAAGCGTCCGTCCAGCACTTCACGCGCTTGGCGGATGGCTTTCTTGAAGGCGGGTATGGGGCTGGCCTTCAATGCCAGCTCGGCCTGAAACTGGCCGCGATCGAACAAATCTGGGTCCACCTGCGGCATCGAACTGCTTTCCTTCTATCTATACCGACCGTAGTAAAGCGACCGTACTGGCTGTGCCGACCTTGAGGCGAGTGGCTCCGCAGTCAGGCCGAGGTGCGGGCGATGGTGTCATCGCTGCGCAGGGTGAAAATCTCATACCCGGTCGCGGTCACCAGAATGGTGTGCTCCCACTGCGCCGACAGCTTGCGATCCTTGGTGATGGCTGTCCAGCCGTCGCCCAGCAGACGCGTGTCGGCCTTGCCCTGGTTGATCATCGGCTCGATGGTGAAGGTCATGCCTTCTTTCAGCTCCATGCCGTCACCGGCCTCGCCGTAGTGCAGCACTTGCGGCTCTTCGTGGAACACCCTGCCGATGCCGTGGCCGCAGTATTCGCGGACCACGGAGAAGCCATTCTTTTCGGCGTGCTTCTGGATCACTTCACCGATATCACCCAGGTGCGCGCCGGGCTTGACCACTTCGATGCCTTTATAAAGGCACTCTTGGGTGACGCGGGACAGACGCTCGGCCCACTCGGGCACTTTGCCCACGTGGAACATCTTGCTGGTGTCACCGTGGTAGCCGTCCTTGATGACGGTCACGTCGATGTTCAGCACGTCGCCATTCTTCAGCGGCTTCTCGTTCGGAATACCGTGGCAGACCACGTGATTGATCGAGGTGCAGATGGATTTCGGAAAACCCTTGTAATTCAGCGGCGCCGGAATGGCTTTCTGCTCATTGACGATGTAATCGTGGCAGAGGCGGTCCAGCTCGTCGGTAGTCACGCCAGGCTTTACGTGGGCGCCGATCATTTCCAGCACGTCGGCAGCCAGGCGGCCGGCAATGCGCATCTTTTCGATGTCTTCGGGGGTTTTCAGTGTCACGGTCATTAAACAGGCTCTCTCGGCGCGGCATGGCCACGGCTTCATACGGAAAAAACGCGATTCTACCAGACCGCCGTCAGGCGGGTTATCATCGCGCCTCACATTGACGCCGGCTGAAGGGCGGGCAGAATGCCTGGCCACTGATGCGAGGGGATAAAACCGTCCGGAAAACAGGCGCTTATTTCGAGTTCCGTTATCCAGTCTTTTGTGATATAAAATGCGCCGCTTTACGGGGTATGCCCCGAAAGCTCTAACCCACACACGTGTCGACACGATGACCTGGGTGCCTTCGGCTCAAGCCGCTGGTTGGTCATTGGGATACGTGGAGGCCTAACCCGACTTATCAAGGAACTATCATGTCCCAAGTCAATATGCGCGATATGCTGAAGGCCGGTGTGCACTTCGGTCACCAGACCCGTTACTGGAACCCGAAAATGGGTAAATACATTTTCGGCGCGCGTAACAAGATCCACATCATCAACCTTGAAAAAACCCTGCCTATGTTCAACGAAGCTTTAACTTTCGTTGAGCGCCTGGCTCAGGGCAAAAACAAGATCCTGTTCGTCGGCACCAAGCGTTCCGCTGGCAAGATCGTTGCTGAAGAAGCAGCACGTTGCGGTTCGCCGTACGTCGATCACCGCTGGTTGGGCGGCATGCTGACCAACTTCAAGACCATCCGCGCTTCCATCAAGCGTCTGCGTGATCTTGAAATCCAGGCCGAAGACGGCACTTTCACCAAGCTGACCAAGAAAGAGGCGCTGATGCGTACTCGCGATCTGGAAAAGCTGGACCGTAGCCTGGGTGGTATCAAGGACATGGGCGGTCTGCCAGACGCTTTGTTCGTTATCGACGTTGATCACGAGCGCATCGCGATCACCGAAGCCAACAAGCTGGGTATCCCGGTCATCGGCGTTGTCGACACCAACAGCAGCCCTGAAGGCGTTGACTACATCATCCCGGGCAACGATGACGCAATCCGCGCTATCCAGTTGTACATGGGTTCGATGGCTGACGCTGTTATCCGTGGTCGCAACAACAATGCTGGCGGCACCGACGTTTACGCTGAAGAAGCTCCAGCGGCAACTGTTGAAGGCTGAGTAACAAACGCCTGGCGTTGACTCAGTACGCAAAAAGGGGGCTTGGCCCCCTTTTTGCCACCTCGAAAACCATCTGACGTTGCCATCGATCTTATTGTCATGTGCAGCAGTCACCATGGATTTTCAAGAATTGAACGCCCGTCTTGCGGGTGGAATGGTTGAAGACCTATCCAAGAGGATTTTGAAATGGCAGAGATTACTGCAGCGTTGGTCAAAGAACTGCGCGAGCGTACCGGCGAAGGCATGATGGATTGCAAAAAGGCCTTGACCAAGGCTGGCGGCGACATCGAAAAAGCCATCGACGATATGCGTGCTTCGGGCGCAATCAAGGCAGCCAAGAAAGCAGGCAACGTTGCTGCTGAAGGCGCTATCGCTATCAAGGACGACGGCAAAGCCGCAGTCCTGATCGAAGTCAACTCCCAGACCGACTTCCTGGCTCTGCAGGACGACTTCAAGGCATTCGTCGCTAAAAGCGTTGAGAAAGCCTTCGCTGACAAGCTGACCACCGTTGAGCCTCTGGTTGAAGCGCAAGAAGCTGACCGTCTGGTTCTGGTTGGCAAAGTAGGCGAGAACGTCAACATCCGTCGTCTGGCGCGCATCGAAGGCGACGTCCTGGGTTCGTACCTGCACGGCAACAAGATTGGCGTGGTTGTAGTGCTCAAGGGCGGCAACGCCGAACTGGCGAAAGACATCGCCATGCACGTCGCAGCAACCAACCCTGAGTTCCTGCTGCCTTCGGACGTTTCGCCAGAAGCGATCGAGCGCGAGAAGAACGTCTTCATGCAGTTGAACGAAGACAAGCTGAAAGGCAAGCCTGCTGAAATCGCCGACAAGATGGTTGCCGGCCGCATCAGCAAGTTCCTGGCTGAAGCCAGCCTGGTTGAGCAAGCGTTCGTCAAGAACCCGGAAATCAAGGTCGGTGAACTGGCCAAGAAAGCCGGCGCTGAAATCGTTTCCTTCACCTACTACAAAGTAGGCGACGGCATCGAGAAGCCAGTCGACAACTTCGCTGAAGAAGTCGCTGCTCAAGTAGCTGCAAGCAAGCAATAAGACGGTTTTTAACTGTCGCCCCGAAGAGGCTGCCCGCTAACGCGCGCAGCCTCTTTGTCAAAGCGGCACGCGGAAGTGTTATTGCGTTTTGCAGGGTTCCGCCCACAAGGCAGCCGTTCCCTGAAGCAGTGACCTGGAGTTAGCGCAGGCCGAACACGGCCCGCAACTCGGACGATTTTTTTTCAAACGCCGCAGGAGAGATTCGCAATGGCTCAGCAGGGCAGTGGCTATCAAGCTCGCTATAAACGCATTCTACTCAAGCTCAGCGGCGAGGCCCTGATGGGGTCTGAAGAGTTCGGCATAGACCCGAAGGTGCTGGATCGCATGGCACTGGAGGTCGGTCAGCTGGTCGGCATCGGCGTTCAGGTCGGTCTGGTCATCGGCGGCGGCAACCTGTTTCGCGGCGCAGCGCTGAGCGCAGCCGGTATGGATCGCGTAACGGGCGACCATATGGGCATGCTGGCCACCGTGATGAACGCGCTGGCGATGCGTGATGCGCTGGAGCGCGCCAACATCTCGGCCATCGTGATGTCCGCCATCTCCATGGTTGGCGTGACCGATCACTACGATCGTCGCAAGGCCATGCGCCATTTGAACGCCAAAGAAGTGGTGATCTTCGCAGCCGGTACCGGCAATCCGTTCTTCACCACGGATTCGGCGGCGTGCCTGCGCGCGATCGAGATCGACGCTGATGTTGTGCTCAAGGCAACCAAGGTCGATGGTGTGTACACTGCCGATCCATTCAAGGACCCGCATGCCGAGAAGTTCGATCGTCTGACCTATGACGAAGTGCTGGATCGCAAGCTGGGTGTAATGGACCTGACCGCTATTTGTCTGTGTCGTGACCACAAGATGCCACTGCGTGTCTTCAATATGAACAAGCCCGGCGCCTTGCTGAACATTGTGCATGGCGGCGCGGAAGGTACTTTGATCGAGGAAGGCGAACAATGATCAACGAAATCAAGAAAGACGCTCAAGCACGGATGCAGAAATCCCTTGAGTCTCTGGCCCATGCATTTGGCCAGATCCGTACCGGCAAGGCGCACCCGAGCATTCTGGGCAGCGTGATGGTGCCGTACTACGGTTCCGACACCCCGTTGAGCGGCGTTGCAAACGTCACCGTCAAGGACTCGCGCACGCTGCAAGTCGTGGCGTTCGAGCGCAACATGCTCGCGGCTGTCGACAAGGCGATTCAGAGCGCTGGCCTGAACCTCAACCCGACCAACCTGGGCGAGATGCTGTTGATCTCCATGCCTGCCCTGACAGAAGAGACCCGCAAGGGCTTCACCAAGCAGGCACGCAGTGCTGCGGAAGACGCACGCGTTGCCGTGCGCAATATCCGCCGTGACGCGCTGGGTGAACTCAAGAAGCTGGTCAAGGACAAGGAAATCAGCGAAGACGAAGAGCGCCGCGCTGCTGCCGACATCCAGAAGTTGACGGACAAGGCAGAGGCGGACATCGACGCCGCGACCAAGTCCAAAGAAGCGGACCTGATGGCCGTATAAAGGCCGGGAAGCTTTCATGGATAAGACAAAGCTGGCTGCGCCGGCATCGGTGCCGCGTCATGTCGCGATCATCATGGATGGGAATAACCGCTGGGCCAAGAAGCGTCTGCTACCGGGTGTAGCAGGCCACAAGGCTGGCGTCGATGCTGTTCGAGCGGTGATTGAGGTCTGTGCCGAAGCCAAGGTCGAGGTGCTGACCTTGTTCGCGTTTTCCAGCGAGAACTGGCAGCGCCCGGCCGAAGAAGTCGGCGCGCTGATGGAGTTGTTTTTCACGGCATTGCGTCGCGAGACCAAGCGCTTGAACGAGAACGGCATCAGCCTGCGCATCATCGGTGATCGTTCGCGGTTCCATCCCGAGCTTCAGGCCGCCATCCGCGAAGCCGAGCAGCGCACTGCCGAGAACAGCCGCTTTGTCCTGCAGATCGCTGCCAATTACGGTGGTCAGTGGGATATCGCCCAGGCTGCCCAGCGACTCGCCCGTGAAGTTCAGGCGGGTCATCTGCGACCGGAAGACATCACCCCGGAACTCCTGCAGACCTGTCTGGCCACCGGCGACCTGCCATTGCCCGACCTCTGCATTCGCACGGGCGGCGAGCACCGCATCAGTAATTTTCTGCTCTGGCAGCTGGCGTATGCCGAGCTGTACTTCTCCGACCTCTTCTGGCCGGACTTCAAACACGATGCCATGCGCACTGCGCTGGCCGATTTCGCTTCTCGCCAACGTCGCTTCGGGAAAACCAGCGAGCAGGTAGAAGCTGGAGCCCGCGCTTAATGCTTAAACAACGAATCATCACTGCGTTGATCCTTGCGCCGCTGGCCTTGTGCGGCTTCTTCCTTCTTGAAGGCGGCAGCTTTGCGCTCTTCATCGGCGCGGTCGTCGTGCTCGGTGCCTGGGAATGGGCTCGTCTTTCCGGCTTCGAAGCACAATCAAGCCGCGTGCTGTACGCCGTGGTGGTCGCCGCGCTGTTGTTTCTGTTGTACCTGCTGCCCGATCTCGCGCCGTGGTTGCTGGTAGCGGCACTGATCTGGTGGCTTGCGGCAACCTGGCTGGTGCTTACGTATCCCGCGTCCAGCGAGCATTGGTCCAGTGCACTCTGCAAGCTGGTGATCGGGCTGTTGATCCTGCTGCCGGCATGGCAGGGCCTGGTGCTGATCAAGCAAATGCCGCTGGGCAACTGGCTGATCCTTTGCGTCATGATTCTGGTATGGGGTGCCGACATCGGTGCCTATTTCTCCGGCAAGGCGTTCGGCAAGCGCAAGCTGGCCCCGACGGTCAGTCCGGGTAAAAGCTGGGAAGGTTTGTACGGTGGTCTGGCCGCGTGTCTGCTGATCACGGCGGTTGTAGGTGCTTATCGCGGCTGGTCGGTGAGTGAAATCATCTTCGCCCTGGTGTGTGCGGCCGTCGTGGTGCTGATCTCGGTCGTTGGTGATCTGACCGAGAGCATGTTCAAACGCAAATCCGGGATCAAGGACAGCAGCAATCTGCTGCCGGGCCACGGTGGCGTGCTGGACCGTATCGACAGCCTGACCGCCGCCATTCCAGTGTTCGCCTTGCTGCTCTGGGCTGCCCAGGACTGGGGCATCCTTTGAGTACGCCCCAGCTCATTACCGTGCTTGGCGCAACGGGCTCGGTGGGCTTGAGCACCCTTGACGTCATCGCGCGGCATCCGACGCGGTATCAGGTGTTTGCCCTGACAGGTTTCACACGTCTGGCCGAGCTATTGGCCTTGTGCGTACGTCATACCCCGCAGTTTGCCGTGGTGCCCACGACAGCTGCCGCCCGCCAGTTGCAGGACGACCTGCGCGCGGCCGGACTCGATACGCGGGTACTGGTGGGGGAGGGCGGGCTTTGTGAAGTTTCCGCACACCCTCAGGTGGACACGGTGCTGGCCGCGATCGTTGGTGCGGCCGGTTTGCGCCCGACCCTGGCCGCCGTCGAGGCAGGCAAGAAAGTGCTACTGGCCAACAAGGAAGCGCTGGTCATGTCCGGCGCCTTGTTCATGCAGGCTGTTCGCCGCAGTGGCACAGTGTTGCTGCCGCTGGACAGTGAGCACAACGCGATTTTCCAGTGCCTGCCGCGTGATTATGAGAGCGGTCTGGAGCGGGTCGGCGTCAGGCGCATTCTGCTGACAGCATCCGGCGGCCCCTTCCGCCAGACGCCGCTTGCCGAACTGGAGCATGTATCACCGGACCAGGCGTGTGCGCACCCCAACTGGTCCATGGGCCGCAAAATTTCAGTCGACTCCGCGAGCATGATGAACAAGGGCCTTGAGCTGATCGAGGCCTGCTGGCTGTTCGACACGACGTCTGCGCGGGTCGAGGTGGTGATCCACCCTCAGAGCGTGATCCACTCAATGGTCGATTACGTGGATGGCTCGGTGCTCGCACAGTTGGGCAATCCCGACATGCGTACGCCCATCGCCCATGCGCTGGCCTGGCCGGAACGCATCGACTCGGGTGTCTCGCCGCTGGATCTGTTCAGCATCGGGCGGCTGGACTTTGAAGCACCGGACGAAGTGCGCTTCCCATGCCTGCGTCTGGCGCGGCAAGCTGCCGAAGCCGGCGCCAGTGCGCCTGCGGTCCTGAACGCCGCCAATGAAGTCGCGGTCGCCGCGTTTCTCGATGGGCGCATTCGTTATCCGGAGATCGCGAGTATGATCGACGAGGTCCTGAACCTTGAGCCAGTTGTCGCGGTGTCCGAGCTGGAAACCGTCTTTGAAATAGACGCGCGTGCGCGCGAACTGGCCGAGCAGTGGCTGGGTCGGTATGGTCGTTAAGCAGTCGGTCCAGGCCGCAATGTTTTTACTGATTTGCACGCAATGTGGGCTTCAACGCACCGCTAGATCGGTACCCGGAGAGCAGCGATGAGCGCGCTATATATGATTGTCGGCACCCTGGTTGCGCTGGGTGTGCTGGTGACGTTCCACGAGTTCGGGCACTTCTGGGTGGCGCGGCGCTGTGGCGTCAAAGTGCTGCGTTTTTCAGTGGGCTTCGGCATGCCGTTGTTGCGCTGGAGCGATCGCAAGGGCACCGAGTATGTAGTGGCTGCCATTCCGCTCGGTGGCTACGTGAAAATGCTCGACGAACGGGAGGGCGATGTCCCGCCCGAGCTGGCGGACCAATCCTTTAACCGTAAAACGGTTTATCAGCGCATTGCCATCGTGATTGCCGGACCGATCGCCAACTTTCTGCTGGCGATTGTATTTTTCTGGGTACTCGCAATGATGGGCAGCCAGCAGGTCCGGCCCGTGGTCGGTGGCGTCGAGCCAGGCAGTATTGCGGAAAAGGCCGGGCTCAGTGCCGGTCAGGAAATCGTGTCCGTTGATGGAGACGCAGTAACCGGATGGGCGGCCGTGAACCTGCAGCTGGTGCGGCGCCTCGGCGAGACCGGCAGCATCGCATTGAAGGTGCGCGAGCAGGGTTCTGACGTCGAAACCCCGCGTTCACTGGTGCTCAATGACTGGCTGAAAGGCGCGGACGAGCCTGACCCGATTAGGTCACTGGGTATTCGCCCGTGGCGTCCGGCCTTGCCACCGGTCCTGGCCGAGCTGGATTCGAAAGGTCCGGCGCAGGCGGCTGGGTTGAAAACCGGAGACCGCCTGCTGGCCCTCAATGGTGAGCCTGTCGACGAATGGCAAAAGGTGGTGGATTGGGTTCGTGTCCATCCCGATACGCGAATTTCGATACGCCTCGAACGTGACGGTGCGCAGCTTGAAGTACCGGTTGATCTGGTGACGCGCGGAGAAGGCACGGCTGCGACCGGGTATCTTGGCGCCGGCGTGAAAGGCGTGGATTGGCCGCCGGAGATGTTGCGCGAGGTCAGCTATGGCCCTGTAGCCGCCGTTGCAGAAGGCGCGCGGCGAACCTGGACCATGAGCGTGCTGACCCTCGATTCGCTGAAGAAAATGTTGTTCGGCGAGCTCTCGGTAAAAAACTTGAGCGGACCGATAACCATTGCTAAAGTGGCGGGCGCTTCGGCCCAGTCAGGCGTAGGTGACTTCCTGAATTTCCTCGCTTATCTGAGCATAAGCCTGGGCGTTCTCAATTTGCTGCCCATACCCGTGCTGGATGGGGGGCACTTGCTGTTTTATCTGATCGAGTGGGCGCGTGGTCGACCACTGTCGGAAAAAGTGCAGGGCTGGGGGGTTCAGATCGGTATCAGTCTGGTGGTTGGAGTGATGTTGCTCGCACTGGTCAACGATCTGGGACGACTGTAAAAGCTACGCCGAATTGTGAATCTGCCGCATTTTGCGGCAGTTTGTTTATTGCCAGTTGGAATAAGAAAGGACTTCATGAAACGTCTGCTGCTAACTGCGGTTCTTGCCGTACTGATGATCGCCGAAGTTCACGCCGAGTCCTTCACTATCTCCGATATCCGTGTCAACGGTCTGCAGCGGGTTTCCGCCGGCAGCGTGTTTGGTGCGCTGCCGTTGAACGTGGGTGAACAGGCCGATGATGCGCGTCTTGTCGACGCAACTCGTGCGCTGTTCAAAACCGGATTTTTCCAGGACATCCAGCTGGGCCGCGACGGTAACGTCCTGGTCATTACAGTTGTCGAGCGTCCGTCAGTGTCGAGTATCGAGATCGAAGGCAACAAGGCAATCACCACTGAGGACCTGATGAAGGGTCTGAAGCAGTCGGGCCTGGCCGAAGGCGAGATCTTCCAGCGCGCCACGCTGGAAGGCGTCCGCAACGAGCTGCAACGTCAGTACGTGGCCCAGGGCCGCTACTCAGCAGAAGTCGCCACTGAAGTCGTGTCGCAGCCGCGCAACCGTGTGGGTCTGAAGATCAACATCAACGAGGGCGCCGTCGCCGCCATCCAGCACATCAACGTGGTGGGCAACTCGGTCTTCCCTGAAGACGATCTGGTGGATCTGTTCGAACTCAAAACCACCAACTGGCTGTCCTTCTTCAAGAACGACGACAAGTACGCCCGTGAGAAGCTTTCCGGCGACCTTGAGCGTCTGCGTTCGTACTACCTCGATCGCGGCTACATCAACATGGACATCGCCTCTACCCAGGTGTCCATCACGCCCGACAAGAAAAGCGTGTACATCACCGTCAACATCCATGAAGGCGAGAAGTACAGCGTCAAGTCGGTCAAGCTGAGCGGCGACCTGAAAGTCCCCGAAGATCAAGTCAAATCCCTGTTGCTGGTCAAGCCGGGCCAGGTGTTCTCCCGCAAGGTAATGACCACTACATCCGAGCTGATCACCCGTCGTCTGGGTAACGAGGGCTATACCTTCGCCAACGTCAACGGCGTGCCGACCCCGAACGATGAAGACCACACGGTCGATATCACGTTTGTGGTCGATCCGGGCAAACGCGCCTACGTCAACCGCATCAACTTCCGTGGCAACACCAAGACGGCAGACGAAGTGCTGCGTCGTGAAATGCGCCAGATGGAAGGCGGCTGGGCATCCACCTACCTGATTGACCAGTCCAAGACCCGTCTTGACCGTCTGGGCTTCTTCAAGGAAGTAAACGTCGAGACCCCTGCGGTGCCTGGCACTGACGATCAGGTAGACGTGAACTACGCCGTTGAAGAGCAGGCGTCCGGTTCGATCACCGCCAGCGTCGGCTTTGCGCAAAGCGCCGGTCTGATCCTGGGTGGCTCCATCAGCCAGAACAACTTCCTGGGTACGGGTAACAAAGTCAGCATCGGTCTGACCAAAAGCGAATACCAGACCCGTTACAACTTCAGCTATGTCGACCCTTACTTCACGCCGGACGGTGTGAGCCTTGGTTACAGCGCGTTCTACCGCAAGACCGACTACGACGACCTCGACGTCGACGTGGCGAGCTACTCGGTAGACAGCCTGGGCGCCGGCATCAACATGGGCTATCCGATCAGCGAGACCTCTCGCCTGAACTTTGGCCTGTCGGTGCAGAAGGATGAGCTGAGCACTGGCCGATACACCGTTGATGAGATCTTCGATTTCATCGAGAAAGAAGGCGACAGCTTCACCAACTTCAAGGCCTCCGTTGGCTGGTCCGAGTCGACGCTGAACAAAGGAACGTTGCCAACCCGCGGCAGCTCCCAGAGCCTGACCCTGGAAACCACCATTCCGGGCAGCGACCTGTCGTTCTACAAGCTTGATTATCGCGGCCAGCTGTTCCACCCGATCACCAACAACTACACCCTGCGCCTGCACTCGGAACTGGGTTATGGCGACGGTTACGGCTCGACATCAGGTCTGCCGTTCTACGAGAACTATTACGCCGGTGGCTTCAACTCGGTACGTGGCTTCAAGGACAGTACGCTGGGCCCTCGCAGTACGCCAAGTAGCGGCCGTGCAGGCAGTGGCACCCTTGCCGACCCGGATCAGGATCCGCTGCCGTTCGGTGGTAACGTCCTGATCACCGGCGGTGCTGAAATTCTGTTCCCGCTGCCGTTCATCAAGGATCAGCGTTCGCTGCGCACTTCGTTGTTCTGGGACGTGGGTAACGTGTTCAACACCAACTGCGGCTCGCAAAAGACCACGACCGACGGTCAGAAGGTTGAATGTAATGGCCCAGAGCTGTCCGGCCTGGCCAGCTCCGTGGGTGTGGGTGTGACATGGGTCACTGCATTGGGTCCGTTGAGTTTTGCCCTGGCAATGCCGGTCAAGAAACCGGACGACAGCACCGAAACTCAGGTCTTCCAATTCTCTCTCGGTCAGACCTTCTAAGGGCTGATCACTGCTAACGACAACGGATTCTGTAGGAGTTACATCGTGCGTAAGTTGACCCAATTGGCATTGCTGGCAACGGTTCTGATCGCAGGCCCGGCATTTGCTGACATGAAAATCGCAGTACTGAACTACCAGATGGCCCTGCTCGAATCCGACGCAGCCAAGCGGTACGCGGTGGATGCAGAGAAAAAATTCGGTCCTCAGCTGACCAAGCTGAAAGCTCTGGAAAGCAGCGCCAAAGGTATTCAGGATCGTCTGGTCGCCGGTGGCGACAAAATGGCCCAGCCGGAGCGTGAGCGCCTGGAGCTGGACTTCAAGCAAAAGGCCCGTGATTTCCAGTTCCAGTCCAAGGAGCTGAACGAAGCCAAGGCCGTTGCTGACCGTGACATGCTCAAGCAACTCAAGCCAAAGCTGGATCAGGCTGTTGAAGAAGTCATCAAGAAAGGCGGCTTCGACCTGGTGTTCGAGCGCGGTGCCGTGATTGACGTCAAACCACAGTACGACGTCACTCGCCAGGTTATCGAGCGCATGAATCAGCTGAAGTAAGTTAATGACCGCGACCATCACACTCGGCCAATTGGCCGAGTTCCTCGGCGCCACCCTGCGTGGCCCGGAGGACAAGCACATCACAGGACTGGCGACCTTGCAGGAAGCCGGTCCTGATCAGGTCAGTTTTCTGGCCAATCCTCAGTACCGAAAATTCCTCGCGACCACCCAGGCCGCTGCCGTGCTGCTCAAGCCGGCGGATGCAGAAGGGTACGCCGCCGACGCGTTGCTGGTGCCTGATCCATACCTCGCCTACGCGCGCATTTCCCATCTGTTTGATCCCAAGCCCAAAGCGGCTGTCGGTATTCACCCGACTGCGGTAGTGGCTGCGGACGCGTTCGTCGACCCGGCGGCCAGCATTGGCGCTTATGCGGTCATCGAAAGCGGGGCGCGGATTACCGCTGGCGTGACCGTCGGTGCGCATTGCTTCATCGGTGCTCGCAGCGTGATCGGCGAGGGCGGCTGGCTTGCCCCCCGCGTCACGCTCTATCACGACGTCCGCATTGGGCAGCGAGTGGTGATCCAGTCAGGTGCAGTGCTGGGGGGCGAAGGTTTTGGTTTTGCCAACGAGAAGGGTGTCTGGCAGAAGATCGCTCAGATTGGCGGCGTGACCATCGGTGACGATGTCGAAATCGGCGTCAACACCGCCATCGACCGCGGCGCCATGGATGACACGCGCATCGGCAACGGGGTGAAGCTCGATAACCAGATCCAGATTGCTCACAACGTCCAGGTCGGCGACCACACGGCGATGGCTGCGTGCGTCGGTATCTCCGGCAGCGCCAAGATCGGCAAGCACTGCATGCTCGCCGGCGGTGTTGGTCTTGTCGGCCATATTGAGATCTGCGACGGGGTTTTCGTCACCGGCATGACCATGGTGACGCGGTCGATCACCGAGCCTGGTGCGTATTCTTCGGGAACGGCAATGCAGCCGGCGGCGGAGTGGCGCAAGAGCGCGGCACGCATGCGTCATCTCGACGACATGGCGCGGCGCCTGCAGCATCTGGAAAAGATTGTCGAGGCAGTGACCTCAGGCGGTAAAGCTTCATCTGATGGCTGATACTTTTTTCTTATCAAGCGTGCACAGCCGATAAACTGCCTCCTTGATTTGCTAGAGGAGTGACGCGCGTTAGTCGCGCCTCCCAATCTTTACTACAGGCTTCCCTTCGAAATGATGGACATCAACGAAATCCGCGAATATCTGCCGCACCGTTACCCGTTCCTGCTTGTGGACCGTGTGGTGGAGCTGGATGTCGAGACCAAAAGCATTCGTGCCTACAAGAATGTCAGCATCAACGAGCCTTTCTTCAACGGCCACTTTCCACAGCACCCCATCATGCCGGGCGTGCTGATTATTGAGGCCATGGCTCAAGCGGCTGGCATCCTGGGCTTCAAAATGCTCGATGTGAAGCCTGCCGATGGCACCCTGTATTACTTCGTCGGCTCGGACAAACTGCGCTTTCGCCAGCCAGTCCTGCCAGGCGATCAGTTGATCCTCGAAGCGAAATTCCTGAGCTGCAAGCGCCAGATCTGGAAATTCGAGTGCCAGGCATCGGTTGATGGCAAGCCGGTGTGCTCGGCCGAAATCATCTGTGCGGAACGCAAACTATGAGTTTGATTGACTCTCGCGCAATCATCGATCCGACGGCCGTGCTGGCTGACAATGTGGAGGTCGGCCCGTGGTCGATCGTCGGACCTGGTGTGGAAATCGGCGAGGGTACAGTGATCGGTCCGCATGTGATCCTGCGCGGCCCGACCAGGATCGGCAAACACAACCACATCTACCAGTTTTCGTCGGTGGGTGAGGACACGCCTGATCTCAAATACAAAGGTGAAGCGACGCGTCTGGTGATCGGTGACCACAATGTCATTCGTGAAGGCGTGACGATCCACCGCGGCACCGTCCAGGATCGTGCTGAAACCACGCTGGGTGATCACAACCTGATCATGGCCTATGCGCACATCGGTCACGACAGCGTCATCGGCAACCATTGCATTCTGGTCAACAACACCGCCTTGGCCGGCCACGTGCACGTCGATGACTGGGCCATCCTGTCCGGGTTCACCCTGGTGCATCAGTATGTCCACATCGGCGCGCACAGCTTTTCCGGCATGGGCACTGCCATTGGCAAGGACGTCCCGGCCTTCGTGACCGTGTTCGGCAACCCGGCTGAAGCCCGCAGCATGAACTTCGAGGGCATGCGCCGTCGCGGCTTCTCCGAAGAATCGATCCATGCACTGCGCCGCGCCTACAAGACCGTCTATCGCCAGGGTCTGACCGTGGAGCAGGCGATTGCCGAGTTGAGCGAGCCTGCTGCACAGTTTCCTGAAGTCGAGCTGTTCCTCAAGTCCATTCAGTCCTCGACTCGCGGCATTACCCGCTGATCATGGCCCGCTTGCGAATTGCGCTGGTGGCCGGTGAGGCGTCCGGTGACATCCTCGGTTCCGGATTGATGCGTGCGATCAGGGCGCGTCATCCGGACGTCGAGTTCATCGGCGTCGGCGGACCGCTCATGGAAGCCCAGGGCATGACGTCGTATTTCCCCATGGAGCGCCTGTCGGTCATGGGGCTGGTGGAAGTGCTGGGTAGGCTCAAAGAGCTGCTCGCACGCCGCAAGCTGCTGATTCAGACACTCATCGACGAAAAGCCGGACGTGTTCATCGGCATCGACGCCCCGGATTTCACCTTGAACATCGAGCTCAAGCTGCGCGAGGCCGGGATCAAGACCGTTCATTACGTCAGCCCGTCGGTATGGGCGTGGCGGCAGAAGCGTGTCCTGAAGATCCGCGAAGGCTGCGACCTCATGCTGACGTTGCTGCCGTTCGAAGCCCGTTTCTACGAAGAGAAGGGCGTGCCGGTGCGTTTCGTCGGGCATCCGCTCGCTGACACCATTGCGCTAGACGCGGATCGTCCGGCTGCGCGCGCCGAGCTGGGTCTGGGCGAGGGGCCAGTGGTTGCGTTGATGCCGGGCAGCCGTGGTGGCGAAGTCGGGCGACTGGGTGCGTTGTTTTTCGATGCGGCGCAGCGCCTGCTCGCCGCGCGGCCTGACCTTCATTTTGTGCTGCCCTGCGCCAGCCCTCAGCGCCGGGAACAAATTGAGCAATTGCTGCAAGGCCGCAAGCTGCCACTGACGCTGCTTGATGGCCAGTCCCATCTGGCGCTGGCTGCCTGCAATGCCGTGCTGATCGCTTCTGGCACCGCGACCCTCGAAGCATTGCTCTACAAACGACCGATGGTGGTTGCCTATCGCCTGGCGCCACTGACTTACTGGATACTCAAGCGGATGGTGAAGAGTCCGTACGTGTCGCTGCCGAATCTGCTGGCTCAGCGTTTGCTGGTTCCGGAGCTTCTGCAAGACGCGGCGACCCCCGAGGCCCTGGCGCAGACGCTGTTGCCGTTACTGGACAACGGTGATGCACAGACTGCCGGCTTCGACGAGATTCACCGAACCTTGCGTCGCGATGCGTCCAATCAGGCGGCCGATGCCGTGTTGAACCTGATTGGCGCAACGCCTTCACGATGAGCAAGCAAACAATGCAAATGGGTCTGGACTTCAATCTCGTCGAGGATCTCGTGGCCGGCGTCGACGAAGTCGGTCGTGGTCCACTGTGTGGCGCCGTTGTCACCGCAGCCGTCATTCTCGATCCGAAGCGCCCCATTCTCGGCCTGAACGATTCGAAGAAGCTCACCGAATCCAGGCGCGAACGACTGTTCGACGAGATTTGCGAAAAGGCGTTGTGCTGGCACATCGCACGGGCTGAAGTCGAAGAAATCGATGAGCTGAATATTCTTCACGCCACCATGCTGGCCATGAAGCGCGCCGTGGAAGGTTTGATCATCACACCTAAACTGGCGCTGATCGACGGCAACCGCTGTCCGCAGTTGTCGGTGCCCAGCGCCCCGGTCATCCAGGGCGATGCGCACGTGCCGGCGATTGCCGCCGCTTCGATTCTGGCCAAAGTCAGTCGCGACCGGGAAATGGCGCGCATGGAGCTGTTGTACCCGGGCTACGGCATTGGAGGCCACAAGGGTTATCCGACCGCCGTGCACCTTGAAGCACTGGCGCGTCTGGGCCCGACGCCCATCCACCGGCGCTCCTTCGGTCCGGTCCGTGAAGCCTGGGCTGCGCGGGACATGATCCTTTCCACCGGCTTCATGTCCCTGCCACTGAGCTGATCGCGGGCTGATGTTTTCCTGAATGGCCGGTACAATCCGGCCTTCGTTTTTTCTGCACCATAGGATCAACCATGCCGGCTTCTTTCGTTCATCTACGCCTGCACACCGAATATTCCCTCGTTGATGGTCTGGTCCGTGTCAAACCGTTGGTCAAGGCGCTTGCGGGCATGAACATGCCGGCTGTGGCGGTGACCGACCAGAACAACATGTGCTCGCTGGTCAAATTCTACAAAGCGGCCATGGGGGCCGGGATCAAGCCGATCTGCGGCGCCGACATCTGGCTGGCCGGGCGCGACCGCGATGCGCCGCTCAGCCGTTTGAGCCTGTTGGTCATGAACCCCAAAGGCTACCTGAACCTCACTGAACTGATTTCCCGTGGCTTCATGCATGGCCAACGTAATGGTCTGGTGGTGATCGAGCGCGAGTGGGTGGCCGAGGCCAGCGAGGGCCTGATTGCGCTGTCCGCGGCGAAGGAAGGCGAGATCGGGATGGCGCTGCTCGGCGGTAACCCGGCCGAAGCCGACTCGTTGCTGAAAGAATGGATGACGGTGTTTCCGGACCGCTTCTACATCGAAGTCCAGCGCACCGCCCGGATCAACGACGAAGAACATCTGCACGCCGCCGTCGCGCTGGCCGAGCGCCATGGCGTGCCACTGGTTGCCAGCAACGACGTGCGGTTCATCAAGCAGGAAGATTTCGAAGCCCACGAAACGCGTGTGTGCATCGGCGAAGGCCGGGCGCTGGACGATCCGCGTCGTTCGCACAACTACAGCGACCAGCAATACCTGAAGAGCGCGGAAGAGATGGCCGAGCTGTTCAGCGACCTGCCGGACGCGCTGGCCAACACCGTCGAAATCGCCAAACGCTGCAATATCGACGTCAAGCTGGGCACGCACTTCCTGCCCAACTTCCCGATTCCCGATGGCATGACGATCGACGAGTACTTCCGCAAGGTGTCGTTCGAGGGGCTTGAAGAACGCCTCGCGGTGTTGTGGCCCAGAGAGACCACGCCGGACTACGAGGCCAAGCGGCAGGTCTATGTCGACCGCTTGAATTTCGAGCTGGATATCATCATCCAGATGGGCTTCCCCGGTTACTTCCTGATCGTGATGGACTTCATCCAGTGGGCCAAGAGCAATGGCGTGCCGGTGGGACCGGGACGGGGTTCGGGTGCCGGTTCGCTGGTGGCCTACGTGCAGAAGATCACCGACCTCGACCCGCTCGAATACGACCTGCTGTTCGAACGTTTCCTCAACCCCGAGCGGGTCTCCATGCCCGACTTCGACGTCGACTTCTGCATGGACGGTCGCGACCGGGTCATTGAGTATGTGGCCGAGAAGTACGGCCGCAATGCGGTCAGCCAGATCATCACCTTCGGTTCCATGGCAGCCAAGGCGGTGGTCCGGGACGTGGCGCGGGTGCAGGGCAAGTCCTACGGATTGGCTGATCGTCTGTCCAAGATGATCCCGTTCGAAGTCGGCATGACCCTGGAAAAAGCCTACGAACAGGAAGAGATCCTGCGCGACTTCCTCAAGGTGGACGAAGAGGCGGCAGAAATCTGGGAAATGGCCCGCAAGCTTGAAGGCGTTGTGCGTAACGTCGGCAAGCACGCGGGCGGTGTGGTCATCGCGCCGACCAAGCTGACCGACTTCTCCGCGATTTACTGCGATGAAGAGGGCGGTGGCCTGGTCACCCAGTTCGACAAGGATGACGTCGAGGCGGCAGGTCTTGTGAAGTTCGACTTCCTCGGTCTGCGGACCTTGACCATCATCGACTGGGCACTGAAGACGATTAATCGCGAACGCGCCAAGGTCGACGAGGAACCACTCGACATCGCGTTTATCCCGCTGGACGACATGCCGACGTACGAGCTGCTGCAACGCGCCGAAACCACGGCCGTCTTCCAGCTTGAATCGCGCGGCATGAAAGAGCTGATCAAAAAGCTCAAGCCCGACTGCCTGGAAGACTTGATCGCCCTGGTGGCATTGTTCCGTCCCGGTCCTTTGCAATCGGGCATGGTCGACGACTTCATCAACCGTAAGCACGGCCGCGCGGAGCTGTCGTACCCCCACGTTGATTACCAGTACGAAGGCCTCAAGCCAGTGCTTGCGCCGACGTACGGCATCATCCTGTATCAGGAACAGGTGATGCAGATTGCCCAGGTCATGGCCGGCTATACGCTCGGCGGCGCCGACATGCTGCGTCGAGCGATGGGCAAGAAGAAGCCCGAGGAGATGGCCAAGCAACGCGGCGGTTTCATCGAAGGCTGCAAGACCAACAACATCGACCCGGACCTTGCCGGTAACATTTTCGACCTGGTGGAGAAGTTCGCCGGTTACGGCTTCAACAAGTCCCACTCGGCGGCTTACGGGCTGGTGTCGTACCAGACCGCCTGGCTCAAGCGTCACTACCCGGCGCCGTTCATGGCGGCAGTGCTTTCAGCGGACATGCACAACACCGACAAGGTCGTGACCTTGATCGAAGAAGTGCGGATCATGAAGCTGCGCCTGGACGCGCCGGACGTCAACAACTCGGAATTCAAGTTCACGGTGAACGACGACGGCCGTATCGTCTACGGTCTCGGAGCCATCAAGGGCGTGGGCGAAGGCCCGGTAGAGGCCATCACCGAAGCGCGCCAGGACGGTCCGTTTGCAGACCTCTTCGATTTCTGCGCACGCATTGACCTCAAGCGCGTCAACAAACGCACGCTCGACGGCCTGATTCGCAGCGGTGCGCTGGACCGTCTGGGGCCGTTCTTCTATGACGAGCCGAAACAGTATCAAGCCAACATCGACCGCAACCGTGGAGTCCTGCTGGCCGCGCTCGAAGAAGCCATTCAGGCGGCCGAGCAGACCGCCCGCAGTCACGACAGCGGCCACGCCGATCTCTTCGGCGGCCTGTTTGTCGAAGCCGATGCCGACGTCTACGCGAACCATCGCAGCGCCAAAGAGGTCACGCTTAAAGAGCGGCTGCGTGGCGAGAAAGAAACCCTGGGCCTGTACCTGACCGGGCACCCGATCGATGAATACGAAGGCGAAATCCGCCGTTTCGCGCGTCAGCGCATCGTCGATCTAAAGCCTTCGCGGGAAACCCAGACCATCGCCGGCCTGATCATCGCACTGCGGGTGATGAAGAATAAAAAGGGCGACAAGATGGGCTTTATCACCCTGGATGACCGTTCGGGGCGGATCGAGGCGTCGCTGTTCGCCGATTCCTTCCAGGCCGCCCAGTCGCTGCTGCAAACCGACGCGATGGTGGTGGTGGAAGGGGAGGTCAGCACCGATGATTTCTCCGGTGGTCTGCGTCTACGCGCCAAACGGGTGATGAGCCTGGAGGAGGCGCGCACCGGGCTGGCTGAGAGTCTGCGCCTGAACGTGCGCGCCGAAGCGCTGAAGGGCGACCGGCTGCGCTGGCTGGGCGAGCTGTGCAAGAAGCACCGCGGCGCGTGCCCGATCACCCTCGATTACACCGGGCAGGAAGCCAAGGCACTGCTGCAGTTTGGCGAAGCGTGGCGGATCGATCCCGCTGACAGCCTGATTCAGGCGCTGCGTGACCAGTTCGGACGAGAGAACGTCTTCCTGCAGTATCGCTGACACTGATCAGCTCAACATATGTGACTCGACACTTTAAACTCGACCGACAGGCGCCCGCTCCATTAAGGTATGGCGCTTATCGGATCAACCGGCCGGCCTCTTGGCCGTCGACCCAAGACGGATGCCTATGAACCCGAATTTTCTGGATTTCGAACAGCCGATTGCTGACCTGCAAGCCAAGATTGAAGAGCTGCGTCTGGTTGGCAATGACAACTCGCTGAACATCGGCGACGAAATCTCTCGACTGCAAGAGAAGAGCAATACGCTCACCGAAAGCATTTTCGGCAACCTGACCAGTTGGCAGATCGCGCGCATGGCGCGTCATCCCCGCCGTCCGTACACGCTGGACTACATTCAACATATCTTCACCGAGTTCGACGAGCTGCATGGCGATCGCCACTTCTCCGACGACGCGGCCATCGTCGGCGGCATTGCCCGCTTGAACGAGCAGCCGGTGATGGTGATTGGTCATCAGAAGGGCCGTGAGGTGCGTGAGAAGGTGCGCCGCAACTTCGGCATGCCGCGTCCTGAAGGCTATCGCAAGGCCTGCCGACTGATGGAAATGGCCGAGCGCTTCAAGATGCCGATCCTGACCTTCATCGACACCCCGGGCGCCTACCCTGGCATCGACGCCGAGGAGCGCAACCAGAGCGAAGCCATCGCCTGGAACCTGCGCGTCATGGCGCGATTGAAGACTCCGATCATTGCTACCGTGATTGGCGAAGGCGGTTCGGGCGGCGCGCTGGCCATTGGCGTCTGCGACCAGCTGAACATGCTGCAGTACTCGACCTACGCGGTGATTTCGCCGGAAGGCTGTGCGTCCATTCTGTGGAAAACCGCCGAGAAGGCGCCGGACGCGGCCGAAGCGATGGGCATCACTGCCGAGCGCCTGAAAGGCCTGGGCATCGTCGACAAGGTGATCAGCGAGCCGTTGGGCGGCGCGCACCGTGATCCGGCCGCTGCCGCTGCCTCTATCCGCGAAGAACTGAGCAGCCAACTGAGCATGCTCCAGAAGTTCGACAACGACGCGCTGCTGGCTCGCCGTTACGAGCGCCTGATGAGCTATGGCCTTTAACCGGACCGTTCTGCAAGAGGAGCGTCACCCACGGCGGTGACGCTCCCCAGTCCGGCGCGCTTTAAGCAGGGTTCACCAGCATGAGCAAACCGGACAGCATCACACTCGCACTCTCCAGACGTCTGCTGTTGCGCCTTGAACCCTGGCGCGCTGCGGCCGCCTGGCGCGTCGCATTTTCCGGTGGGCTTGATTCCACTGTCTTGCTCCACCTGCTGGCCGAACTGGCCAGGGTGCACGCGTTTCCTCCTCTTACCGCCGTTCACGTCAATCATGGCCTTCAGGCTGTGGCGGCGTCGTGGCCGGTGCACTGTCGGCAGATGTGTCAGATCCTGGGCGTGCCGATGCAGACTATCGACGTCCAGGTGCGGCCCGGCGCGAGCCTGGAACAGGCCGCACGCGACGCTCGCTACGCCGCGTTCAACTCGACCCTCGCGGCTGGCGAGGTGCTGCTCACTGCCCAGCACCGTGACGATCAGGCTGAAACGCTGATGTTCCGCCTGCTGCGTGGTGCCGGGGTACGTGGGTTGGCAGCGATGCCGGCGCAACGGGTCTTGGGGGCGGGGCAGTTGTTTCGGCCGCTGCTCGACGAATCCCGCGCGACGCTCGAGGCGTATGCCCGGGAGCAGGGCTTGAGCTGGATCGAGGACCCGAGCAACAAGGACAGCCGCTTTTCGCGCAACTACCTGCGCAGCCACGTGTTGCCTCTGGTGACCACACGCTGGCCGCAAGCGATCGCGAGCATGGCCCGCAGCGCCGCGCATCTGGCCGAGGCACAGCAGTTGCTGGACGAACTGGCGATCCAGGACCTCGTCCACGCCGATACGCCGTGTCCGTGGCCCTGGCTGCACATGCCCTCCCTTGAGCTCGCGCCGCTGGAAGCGTTGTCGGCCGCCCGACAACGAAACGCACTGCGCCACTGGCTGGCCCCGCTGACGCGGCTGCCGGACACCGATCACTGGGTGGGCTGGGATTCCTTGCGCGATGCCGGGCCCGACGGACGCCCCATCTGGCGACTGGCTGACGGTCAGGTGCACCGTGCCGAAGGGCGCATCTGGTGGCTGTCGGGGATCTGGCTAAAAAACGTTGTCGGCTCCCACCACTGGTCCCTGGCCTCGCAACCGCTCACGCTGCCTGGCAATGGCATGTTGCAGATCCTCGGCGCTGCGCCGGTGGGCGGCCTGCATGTGCATTATCGCCAGGGGGGCGAAACCTTTGACGTGCCGGACCGGGGCCGACGAGACCTCAAACGGTTGCTTAACGAGAAGGGCGTACCGGTTTTCCTGCGCGGCCGATTGCCGCTGCTGTACCGCGGCGAGCAGTTATTGGCCGTGGCAAACCTGCCGGGACTGGACGCCAGCCCCCGTGGCGACTGGCGATTGCACTGGTTGCCACCGACGAATGACCAAAGTTTGAGCTGAAAGGGCCTTTCCGGTAGACTACGCTCCCTTCTTGATACAGCTTATGTCGATCCTTTCGGAACGATGCAAGTTGCCGATGACCAGCCAGTCTTTACTGGGCGATTCTCAAAAATGTGGCGAACCACTGACAGGCCTTTTCCAGGCCGGTCGCTGATATGGGCGCGACAGATTCGATAATGCACAGTAAGACACGCGGGTTGTCGGGGGCTTCGGCCTTCCTTCGCTTTTCCCCGGCGGCTCTGACCGCTTTAACGCAGACTTCTAGGGTTTTTCATGACGCGCTACATCTTCGTCACGGGCGGTGTTGTTTCTTCATTGGGGAAAGGCATTGCCTCGGCTTCATTGGCGGCCATCCTGGAGGCGAGGGGACTTAAGGTCACCATGCTCAAGCTGGACCCCTACATCAACGTCGACCCCGGCACCATGAGCCCGTTCCAGCACGGTGAAGTGTTCGTCACCCATGACGGCGCCGAGACCGACCTGGACCTGGGTCACTACGAGCGTTTCATCCGCACCACCATGACCCAGAACAACAACTTCACCACCGGCCGTGTGTACGAACACGTCCTGCGCAAAGAGCGCCGTGGTGATTACCTGGGCGCAACCATTCAGGTGATCCCGCACATCACCGACGAAATCAAGCGTCGCATCATCAAGGGCGCCGGCGATGCCGACGTGGCCATGGTGGAGATCGGCGGTACCGTGGGCGATATCGAGTCGCAACCGTTCCTCGAAGCGATTCGTCAGCTGCGTTTCGAAGTGGGCGCCAAGCGCGCCATGCTCATGCACCTGACGCTGGTGCCGTACATCGCTACTGCGGGCGAGACCAAAACCAAGCCGACCCAGCATTCGGTAAAGGAACTGCGCTCCATCGGCCTGCAGCCAGACGTACTGGTGTGCCGCTCCGATCACCCGATCGACATCTCTTCGCGCCGCAAGATCGCGCAGTTCACCAACGTTGAAGAGCGCGCGGTCATTGCCCTCGAAGACGCCGACACCATCTACAAGATCCCGGGCATCCTGCATTCTCAGGGCCTTGACGATTTCGTCGTCGAGCGCTTCGGGCTGCAGTGCGGCAGCGCAGACCTGTCGGAGTGGGAAAAGGTCGTCGACGCCAAGCTCAATCCAGAGCACGAAGTCACCATCGCTATGGTCGGCAAGTACATGGAGTTGCTGGATGCGTACAAGTCGCTGATCGAAGCGATGAGCCACGCCGGCATCAGTAACCGCACCAAGGTCAACCTGCGCTACATCGATTCCGAAGACATCGAGAACCAGGGCACCGGCCTGCTCGAAGGCGTTGACGCAATTCTCGTCCCGGGCGGCTTCGGTCTGCGCGGTGTCGAGGGCAAGATCACCGCCGTGCAATTCGCGCGCGAAAACAAGGTGCCTTACCTGGGCATCTGCCTGGGCATGCAGGTGGCGGTCATCGAGTTCGCACGTAACGTGCTGGGCTGGAAAGACGCCAACTCCACCGAGTTCGATCGCACCAGCCAGCACCCTGTCGTGGGTCTGATCACCGAATGGGAAGACGCCACCGGTGCTGTTGAAACCCGTACCGAAACGTCGGATCTGGGCGGTACCATGCGTCTGGGTGCCCAGGAATGCCTGCTTGAGCCGGGTTCGCTGGTCCACGACTGCTACGCCAACGACGTCATCGTCGAGCGTCACCGTCACCGTTATGAAGTGAACAACAAGCTGCTGCCGCAACTGGTCGAAGCCGGTCTGAAAATTTCCGGTCGCTCCGGTGACGGCGCGCTGGTTGAAGTGGTCGAGTCCGCTGACCATCCATGGTTCGTGGCCTGCCAGTTCCACCCTGAGTTCACCTCTACGCCCCGCGATGGCCACCCGTTGTTCAGTGGTTTCGTCAAGGCAGCGCTCGCTCAACACCAGAAGAACGGCTGATAGGGAATTCATCACATGGCACAGAAAATCATCCGCGTCGGCTCGATTGACATCGCCAACGACAAACCCATGGTTCTGTTCGGCGGCATGAACGTGCTCGAGTCCCGAGACATGGCCATGCAGGTCTGTGAAGAATACGTGCGTGTTACCGAGAAGCTCGGCATTCCCTACGTGTTCAAGGCCAGTTTCGACAAGGCCAACCGTTCATCCGTGACCTCCTATCGCGGCCCGGGCCTGGAAGAAGGCATGCGCATATTCCAGGACATCAAACAAGCCTTCGGCGTGCCGATCATCACCGACGTTCATGAGCCTGATCAGGCCGCTGTGGTGGCAGAGGTCTGCGACATCATCCAGCTGCCGGCTTTCCTGTCCCGTCAGACCGATCTGGTGGTGGCCATGGCCAAGACCGGCGCCGTGATCAACATCAAGAAAGCCCAGTTCCTCGCGCCCCACGAGATGAAACACATCCTCTCCAAGTGCGTGGAAGCAGGCAACGATCAGTTGATCCTGTGCGAGCGCGGCTCCAGCTTTGGCTACAACAATCTGGTCGTCGACATGCTCGGTTTCGGCATCATGAAATCGTTCGAATACCCGGTGTTCTTCGACGTGACTCATGCCTTGCAAATGCCGGGCGGTCGGTCCGACTCCGCAGGCGGTCGTCGTGCCCAAGTGACCGATCTGGCCAAGGCAGGGATGAGCCAGGGGCTGGCCGGTCTGTTCCTGGAAGCCCATCCGGATCCGGACAACGCCAAATGCGACGGCCCGTGTGCCCTGCGTCTGGACAAGCTGGAACCGTTTCTGGCCCAGCTCAAGGCGCTCGACGAACTCGTTAAAAGCTTCCCGGCGATCGAAACGGCGTAAAAACCCGCTTCTCCGGCGCCGAGCCCTCCGGTAGAGTGCCGTTCGTTGTTTTCCCGACCAAAGGGTCGGGAAAATTGTCGTTTCAGGGCCTGCCCGTTGTCCTAGAGCCCTGAGACGCCGAATCGTTTTCCCAGCTGCGTCGTTTTCGTCAATCTTGGAGTGTTAACAACAATGGCAAAAATCGTCGACATCAAAGGTCGTGAAGTTCTCGACTCCCGTGGCAATCCCACCGTGGAAGCAGACGTGCTCCTCGACAACGGCATCATCGGCAGCGCCTGCGCGCCGTCCGGTGCTTCCACCGGCTCGCGTGAAGCGCTCGAGCTGCGTGATGGCGACAAGAGCCGTTACCTGGGCAAGGGCGTTCTGAAAGCCGTGGCCAACATCAATGGCCCAATCCGCGACCTGTTGCTGGGCAAGGACCCGGTTGACCAAAAAGCCCTGGATCACGCGATGATTCAGCTGGACGGCACCGAGAACAAAGCCAGCCTGGGCGCCAACGCGATCCTCGCTGTGTCTCTGGCGGCGGCCAAGGCGGCTGCTCAGGATCAGGACCTGCCGTTGTACGCGCACATCGCCAACCTGAACGGTACGCCGGGTGTTTACTCGATGCCGGTCCCGATGATGAACATCATCAACGGCGGCGAGCACGCTGATAACAACATCGACATTCAGGAATTCATGATTCAGCCGGTTGGCGCCAAGACCTTCTCCGAAGGCCTGCGCTGGGGCACCGAAATTTTCCACCACCTCAAAGCGGTGCTGAAAGCTCGCGGCCTGAACACCGCCGTCGGCGACGAAGGCGGTTTCGCGCCTAACCTGAACTCCAACGCTGACGCGCTTGACGCCATTGCCGAGGCCGTTGCCAACGCTGGCTACAAGCTGGGCACCGACGTGACCCTGGCCCTGGACTGCGCGGCGAGCGAGTTCTACAAGAACGGCAAGTACGTGCTGAGCGAAGAAGGCGAATACGATTCTGCCGGTTTCGCCGACTACCTGGCTGATCTGGTCAGCAAGCACCCGATCATCTCCATCGAAGACGGTCTGGACGAGTCGGACTGGGATGGCTGGAAAGTCCTCACCGACAAAATCGGCGACAAGATTCAACTGGTGGGCGACGACCTGTTCGTGACCAACACCAAGATCCTGAAAGAAGGCATCGACAAGAAGATCGGTAACTCGATCCTGATCAAGTTCAACCAGATCGGCACGCTGACCGAGACGCTTGAAGCCATCCAGATGGCCAAGGCCGCCGGTTACACCGCCGTCATCTCGCACCGTTCCGGTGAAACCGAAGATTCCACCATTGCCGACCTGGCAGTGGGCACCGCGGCCGGCCAGATCAAGACCGGTTCGTTGAGCCGTTCCGACCGTATCGCCAAGTACAACCAGCTGCTGCGTATCGAAGAGCAACTGGGCGCCAAAGCGGTGTACCGTGGTCGCGGCGAGTTTCGCGGCTGATTGCAAAGATGGTAAAAAGGCAGCAGGCGCTATACAAGAAAGTCGCTGAAAGGTGATCTCTCTTGTCGTCCTGATCCATAAGCCCGGTGACCACCGGGCTTATGGGCATTTGAAATGGTCGGTTTTGCTGTCTTTATTCGCCGGGTAACAGATATTCACAATGCGCAGTCCTAACTGGTTGTTCCTCGTTCTGCTTTTGATGCTCGCTGGCTTGCAGTATCGCCTATGGGTAGGTAATGGCAGTCTCGCGCAGGTGGCCAGTCTGACTCAGCAAATCGCCGATCAACACGCCGAAAACGATGCATTGCTGGAGCGCAACCGAGTCCTAGACGCGGAAGTGCTGGAGCTGAAAAAAGGCCTGGAAACCGTTGAAGAGCGTGCCCGCCACGAGTTGGGCATGGTCAAGGACGGCGAAACCCTTTATCAGTTGGCACAGTGACGTTGGCGTAATGACTCAATCCCTTCCTGTCTTCTGGGCAGTGATCCCCGCAGCGGGCGTTGGCGCGCGCATGGCGGCGGACCGTCCCAAGCAATACCTGCAACTGGGCGGCCTCACTATTCTTGAACACAGCCTGCTCTGCTTTCTTGATCATCCTCGGCTAAAAGGCCTGGTGGTCAGTCTGGCTGTGGATGACCCTTATTGGCCGACGTTGCCCTGCGCGCTGGACTCCCGTATCCAGCAGGTCGCGGGCGGCAAGGAGCGCGCAGACTCTGTGCTGAATGCGCTGCTGCACTTGCACGCCAACGGGGCTGATGACAATGACTGGGTGCTGGTGCACGACGCCGCGCGCCCGAATCTGGCGCGTTCAGACCTCGACACCTTGCTGAGCGAACTGGCGGACGACCCGGTCGGCGGCTTGCTGGCGGTGCCGGCCAAGGACACCCTCAAGCGCGCCGACGCCAATGGCCGGGTGACCGAAACCGTCGATCGCAGCCTTATCTGGCAGGCCTACACCCCGCAGATGTTTCGTCTGGGTGCCTTGCACCGTGCGCTGGCGGACAGTCTGGTCTCGAATGTGTCGATCACCGACGAGGCCTCGGCCATTGAGTGGGCCGGGCAGTCGCCGCGTCTGGTCGAAGGGCGCGCAGACAACATCAAAGTCACTCGACCGGAAGATCTAGAGTGGTTGCGTCAGCGCCGCGTGGAATTCAATGGCTGATCGGCCTACAGGCTGTATTCCTCGCGCGACGCCAATCCTGCTTTCAGATAATCCACCAGCTTGCGCACCTTGGGCGACAGATGCCGTTGCTGCGGGTACAGCGCCCAGACGGCGGTGTTCGGCGGCTGATGGGCATCCAGCAACGACACCAGCGCACCGCGCTTGAGATGTTCCAGCACGTAATAATCCGGTAGCTGGCACAGACCTGCCCCGCGCAATGCAGCGTCCAGCACCGCCTGCCCACTGTTGCAGCGCCAATTGCCTTGCACCCGCTGGGAAAATTCCCGCCCGTTTTGTTGCAGCAGCCAGCTGTCAGAACTGCCAACCAGGCAGTTGTGTCGCGCCAGTTCCGACACACTGTGCGGTCGGCCATAGCGTTCGAGATAGGCCGGGGACGCGCACAAGTACATCTTGCGCGGCGCCAGTCGGGCGGCAACCAGTCGGGATTCCTGTAAGCGGCCGAGCCGGATCGCCAGATCCATGCCTTCATGCACCAGGTCCAGCGTGTTATTGGTCAGCTCGATGTCGACACGCAGTTGCGGATACTCTTCCATGAAGCGCGTCACCAGCGGAGCAATGAAACGCTCGCCGTAGGCAACGGCGCAGGTCATGCGCAGCAGGCCCTTTGGCTCCCGGGTCAGGTCGGTCACCGCCCGCAACGCTTCCTCGCGTCCGTCCTGCAAGCGCTGACAGTGATGAAGGAATGTCTGACCGGCTTCGGTCAGCGCGACTTTCCGGGTGCTCCGATAGAGCAGGCGCGTCTGCAAGCGCTCTTCCAGCCGTGCAATCTGCCGGCTCACGTGCGAAGACGAAACACCCAGTCGTTCAGCCGCCGCAGTGAATTGCCCGCACTCGGCGACCGCGACGAACTCGTCCAGTCCTTCCCAACGGTTGACCTGCATCGATTGTCCCTGTGCGGCATTAATGTTTTGCTTTTGCGCGGATTATTAATCAGTCAGCACTGCTTTACACTCCTGACTCGTTTTTATTTAGCTGGAGATCATGATGATCAAGTCACGTGCTGCCGTTGCTTTTGCCCCCAATGAACCACTGCAGATTGTCGAAGTGGACGTTGAGGCGCCAAAAGCCGGCGAAGTGTTGATTCGTACCGTCGCATCCGGCGTGTGCCATACCGATGCCTACACCCTGTCCGGCGCCGACTCCGAAGGCGTTTTCCCGTGCATCCTCGGTCACGAAGGCGGCGGAGTCGTTGAAGCCATCGGCGAAGGCGTGACCTCCCTGGCCGTGGGCGACCACGTCATTCCGCTGTACACCGCCGAATGCCGCGAGTGCAAATTCTGCAAATCCGGCAAGACCAACCTCTGCCAGAAAGTCCGCGCGACCCAGGGCAAAGGCCTGATGCCCGACGGCACCACCCGCTTCAGCTACAACGGTCAGCCGATTCATCACTACATGGGCTGCTCGACGTTCTCCGAATACACCGTGGTCCCGGAAATTTCTTTGGCAAAAATCCCCAAGGAAGCGCCGCTGGAAAAGGTTTGCCTGCTGGGTTGCGGTGTGACCACCGGCATCGGCGCGGTGCTGAACACCGCCAAGGTCGAGGAGGGCGCAACCGTGGCCGTCTTTGGTCTGGGCGGTATTGGCCTGGCGGCGATCATTGGCGCAAAGATGGCCAAGGCGTCGCGCATCATCGCGGTCGACATCAACCCGTCCAAATTCGACGTGGCGCGGGAATTGGGAGCCACTGACTTCGTCAACCCGAAGGACCACGACAAGCCGATTCAGGAAGTGATCGTCGAAATGACCGACGGCGGCGTGGATTACAGCTTCGAGTGCGTAGGCAATGTGAACCTGATGCGTGCTGCGCTGGAGTCGTGCCACAAGGGCTGGGGTGAATCGGTCATCATCGGTGTTGCCGGCGCGGGGCAGGAAATCTCCACACGTCCGTTCCAGTTGGTCACCGGCCGCGTCTGGCGCGGTTCGGCCTTTGGCGGCGTTAAAGGCCGCACCGAGCTGCCTAGCTACGTCGAGAAAGCGCAAACCGGCGAAATCCCCCTGGACACCTTCATCACCCACACCATGGGCCTGGACCGTATCAACGAAGCCTTTGACCTCATGCACGAAGGCAAAAGCATCCGTACGGTCATTCATTTCTGAAGAGCAGCGGCAAGCTTCAAGCCCATAAGCGACAAGAGGGACATGTCACGTCCTCTTTCGGCTCGAGGCTTGTAGCTTGCCGCTCGGAGAACCCCATGAGCCTGGAAAACATCTCATGCCAGAAAAGCCTCGGCGGCTGGCATAAGCGTTACAAACATCACTCCGACGTGCTCGGTTGCGACATGGTCTTTGCGGTGTACCTGCCGCCACAGGCGGAGCAGGGCGGCAAGCTGCCGGTGGTCTATTGGCTGTCCGGACTGACCTGCACCGATGAGAACTTCATGCAAAAGGCTGGCGCGTTGCGCGTGGCGGCGGAGCTGGGGCTGATCATTGTGGCGCCGGACACCAGCCCGCGTGGTGCCGATGTGCCGGACGATCCGGACAACGCCTACGACTTCGGCCTGGGCGCCGGCTTCTATCTGAATGCCACCGAACAACCGTGGGCGCGGCATTACCGCATGTACGACTACGTGATCAGCGAGCTGCCCGCGCTGATCGAGGCGCATTTTCCGGCCTCGGAAAAACGCAGCATCAGCGGCCATTCCATGGGCGGTCACGGTGCGCTGGTCGGCGCGCTGCGCAACCCGGGCCGCTACCAATCGGTATCAGCCTTTTCGCCCATCTGCAATCCGATGGATTGCCCGTGGGGGCAGAAAGCCTTTTCCCGTTACCTGGGTGAAGACCGTTCACGCTGGCGTGAATGGGACGCCAGCGTGTTGATCGCCGAGGCAACGGAGCGCTTGCCGCTGTTGGTAGACCAGGGTGACCGCGACGACTTTCTCGGCAATCAGCTCAAGCCGCAAGCCTTGGTTCAGGCGGCGAAAGCGGCCGGTCATCCGCTGGAGTTGCGCATGCAGCCAGGGTACGACCACAGTTATTACTTCATCGCCAGCTTCATCGAAGACCACTTGCGCCATCACGCTCGAGCCTTGGCCGACTGAGGCCATGGCCTTCGATGGCGGCATCACGTGCAATTGAGTGCGGGCCGGCCCTAATGTCGGCCAAAGTAGGTAGAATCACGCCCTGACTTTTTCAGGGCGTTTTTTATGCGTATTGGCCACGGCTACGATGTGCACCGTTTCGCTGAAGGCGATTTCATTACCTTGGGCGGCGTGCGGATTGCGCACACCTCGGGTTTGCTCGCGCATTCCGACGGTGATGTCGTGCTGCACGCGCTCAGCGATGCTCTCCTGGGGGCTGCTGCGCTGGGCGACATCGGCAAGCATTTCCCGGACACCGACCCGCAATTCAAGGGCGCCGACAGCCGGGTGCTGCTTCGTCATGTACTCAAACAGGTGCAGGGCAAGGGCTGGAAAGTCGGTAACGTCGACGCCACCATCGTTGCGCAGGCGCCGAAGATGGCGCCGCACATCGAGCGCATGCGCGCCCTGATTGCCGAAGACCTGCAGGTCGACATCGACCAGATCAACGTCAAAGCCACTACCACTGAAAAGCTGGGCTTCACCGGTCGTGAAGAAGGCATCGCCGTGCACGCCGTTGCGTTGTTGATCAGCGCATGACCGAACTCGAACTGCTGGGCCCCAGGGCTTACGGCGAAGCGCTGGGTACTGCGGTGCTGAAAGCCACCGCGGAAGACTTTCAGGTCGATGAAGTCCTCGATATACCGCTTTCAGGGGATGGCGAGCACCTGTGGTTGTGGGTCGAGAAACGCGGTCTGAACACCGAGGAAGCGGCGAGGCGCCTGGCCAAGGCGGCGGGGGTGCCGTTGCGGACCGTCGCCTACGCCGGTTTGAAGGATCGTCAGGCGTTGACCCGTCAGTGGTTCAGCATCCAGCTGCCGGGCAAGGCCGATCCAGACATGTCGGTGGCGGAAAACGACGCCCTGAAGATCCTCGACAGCAAGCGCCATAAACGCAAGCTGCAACGCGGCGCCCATGCGGCCAATGGTTTTACCCTGCGCCTGACCCGCCTGCAGACCGACAAGCCGAAGCTCGACGAACGTCTTGGGCTCATCAGGCAGCACGGCATCCCTAATTATTTTGGCGCCCAGCGCTTCGGCCATGAGGGCGGAAACCTGGGTGAAGCCCGGCATTATGCCGAGCGTCAGGCCTTGCCCGAGCAGCGCAATGTGCGCTCACGGTTGCTTTCCACGGCGCGCAGTTACCTGTTCAATCAAGTGTTGGCTGCCCGGGTCGCCGACGGTAGCTGGCAACGGGCGCAGGTGGGCGATCTGCTGGCGTTTACCGACAGCCGCAGCTTTTTCCCGGCAGGCGAAGCCGAGTGCAGCGACCCGCGACTGGCCATCCTTGATCTGCACCCGACCGGACCTCAGTGGGGTGAGGGCGATTCGCCTGCCGCCGGCCCGACCGCCGAGCTTGAAAACAGCATCGCCGCGCGCGAGGCTTCGCTCTGTAACTGGTTGATAAAAGCGGGAATGGAGCACGAACGGCGCATCCTGCGACTGCCCATCGGGCGGTTGACGTGGCATTATCCCGGGCCTGACATTCTGCAACTGGAATTCGTCTTGCCGGCCGGATGCTTCGCCACCGCATTGGTGCGTGAACTCGTCGATCTCGCGCCGGCAGGGCAGACGGACAGCTCATGCGTATTCTGATTTCAAACGATGACGGGGTCACGGCTCCCGGGCTTGCTGCGCTCCATGGCGCGCTGGCGGGTTACGCCGAGTGCGTGGTGATTGCGCCCGATCAAGACAAAAGCGGCGCGAGCAGTTCGCTGACGCTGGACCGGCCGTTGCACCCGCACACACTGGAGAACGGCTTCATCAGCCTCAACGGTACGCCCACCGATTGCGTTCACCTCGGACTCAACGGTCTGCTGCCCGAAGAACCGGACATGGTCGTTTCAGGTATCAACCTGGGCGCCAATCTGGGCGACGATGTGCTGTATTCAGGCACCGTTGCCGCTGCGCTGGAAGGCCGTTTTTTGCAGCGCCCGTCATTTGCCTTTTCATTTTTGTCACGTCAGGTCGATAACCTGGCAACCGCCGCGCATTTTGCCCGGCTTCTGGTCGAAGCCCATGAGCGCCTCGACCTTCCACCGCGTACCGTATTGAATGTGAATATCCCCAACCTGCCGCTGGCACACGTGCGCGGCATCCAGCTGACCCGGCTCGGCCATCGCACCCGTGCGGCGGCGCCTGTGCGCGTGGTTGATCCGCGCGGAAAGGCCGGTTACTGGATCGCTGCGGCCGGCGATGCCGAAGACGGCGGGCCGGGCACCGATTTCCACGCTGTGATGCAGGGTTATGTGTCGATCACCCCGTTGCAGCTGGATCGTACCTATCAGGACGGTTTCAACAGCCTGAACGCATGGCTGGAGGGAATGGCCTGATGTCGCGTGAGCAAGATGATCTGTTACGTCGTGGCGTGGGGATGACTTCCCAGCGAACCCGCGAGCGTCTGATTCAACGGTTGTGCGAAGAAGGCATTGCCAATACCCAGGTGCTGGACGTCATTCGCAAGACCCCCCGCCACCTGTTCGTCGACGAAGCTCTGGCGCACCGCGCGTACGAAGACACCGCGCTGCCGATCGGCAATAACCAGACGATCTCCCAGCCCTACATGGTGGCGCGGATGAGCGAGCTGCTGCTGGCGGCAGGCCCGCTGGACAAGGTGCTGGAAATCGGCACCGGCTCGGGCTACCAGACCGCAGTTTTGGCGCAACTGGTGGAGCGGGTGTTCTCCGTCGAGCGCATCAAGGTGCTGCAGGACCGCGCCAAGGAACGCCTCGTCGAGCTGAACCTGCGCAACATGGTGTTTCGTTGGGGCGATGGCTGGGAAGGCTGGCCGGCGCTTGCGCCTTATAACGGAATCATTGTGACCGCCGTCGCCACCGACGTCCCTCAGGCCTTGCTGGACCAACTGGCCCCTGGCGGCCGCTTGGTGATTCCGGTGGGGGCGGGCGAGGTGCAGCAACTGATGCTGATCATCCGCGAGGAAAACGGCTTCTCTCGGCACGTGCTGGGCGCTGTGCGTTTCGTCCCGCTGCTTAACGGACCGCTGGCGTAAGCGCTATTTTGCAGCGGCAATGAATTCCACAAGACGCAGCCGGTCTACAGGCTGGCGTTTTGCAACGACGCTTCGGCCATGTGCTGCAGCGCCGTCTCACACCATTTTTTCATGCTGTCTGGTCTTTCGTGACACAGGGCAGTTTCTTCTTCAGTCACCGGTAAAGGGAGTGGCGGGTGAGTCTCACGGTCATTCGGCAGCGTAGTTCTTCAACGAGTTTTCAGCGTCTGGTGATTGGAGTTGCCCTGAGTATCCTTCTGGTCGGCTGTTCCAGCACGCCATCGGGCGGGGTGCGCGTTGTCGACCGTAACGGCAAGCCGTCGGTGCCGACGCGTCAACCGGTCACCACCGGTCAGTACGTGGTCAAACGCGGCGACACGCTGTTTTCCATTGCATTCCGTTACGGCTGGGACTGGAAAGCGCTGGCTGCACGCAACAGTATTCCCGAGCCATTCACCATCCACGTCGGTCAGACGATCCGCTTTGACGGGCGTGCCAGCTCGCCGTCCACGGCGGTCGCTGCTGCCCCGGTCGGCGTTCCGCAGACCACGACCAGCAGTTCGTCGTCGCCTTCCGGGTCGCTGAAAACCACCGTGATTTCGAGGCCGGTCGGCGCCGTGGCTGCGACCACGCCACCGCCTTCGAGCAACTCCACCACCACGCCGGTGAACACCACGGTGGTCGCCGGCGCCCGCTCTCCGAGCGGCTGGACATGGCCGACAAGTGGCGTTTTGATCAGCAAGTTCTCTTCAAACGGTAGTTTGAATAAAGGAATTGATATCGCTGGTGATTTGGGACAGCCTGTTTTGGCTGCGTCTGATGGGGCAGTGGTATACGCCGGAAGTGGATTAAGGGGCTACGGCGAGTTGGTCATCATCAAACACAGCGATACCTACGTCAGTGCCTACGGACATAACCGCAGGCTCTTGGTTCGGGAGGGGCAACAGGTCAAGGCAGGGCAAAGTATTGCCGAGATGGGATCAACGGGAACTGACCGGGTGAAGCTGCATTTCGAGATTCGCCGCCAGGGTAAACCGGTAGATCCACTGGAATTCTTGCCACGTCGCTGATCGGTTGTCAGCCTGTTCCTGCGTAGAGGGGACAGGCTCAAGTGCTGCCACGGAAGAAGGCGCCACTGGAGCTTGAGGTCGAACTCACCAAAGGACTATAACAATGGCTCTCAGCAAAGAAGCGCCGGAGTTTGACATAGACGACGAGGTTCTCCTCATGGAGCCCGCAATCGTCCTGGATTCTGCATTGAATGAGAAGCCAGCTGCACCTTCCGTTCGTGCAAAGCCAAAGAACTCTGCGGCTCTCAAACAACACAAGTACATTGATTACACGCGGGCACTGGATGCCACGCAGCTGTACCTCAATGAAATCGGCTTTTCCCCCCTGCTCTCCCCGGAAGAAGAAGTCCACTTTGCGCGCCTGTCGCAAAGCGGCGATCCGGCTGGGCGCAAACGCATGATTGAGAGCAATCTGCGGCTGGTCGTGAAAATCGCCAGGCGTTACGTCAATCGTGGCCTGTCATTGCTGGACCTGATCGAGGAGGGCAATCTTGGCCTGATCCGAGCGGTCGAAAAATTCGATCCAGAGCGCGGATTCCGCTTCTCTACCTACGCCACCTGGTGGATTCGTCAGACCATCGAACGCGCGATCATGAACCAGACGCGGACGATCCGTCTGCCGATTCATGTCGTCAAAGAGCTCAACGTCTACCTGCGTGCCGCACGGGAGTTGACCCAGAAGCTGGACCACGAACCCTCTCCTGAGGAAATCGCCAACCTGCTGGAGAAGCCGGTCGGTGAGGTCAAGCGCATGCTTGGCCTTAACGAGCGCGTGTCGTCGGTGGATGTGTCGCTGGGCCCTGATTCAGACAAGACGCTGCTCGACACCCTCACAGACGATCGTCCCACCGACCCTTGCGAGCTGCTCCAGGACGATGATTTGTCCCAAAGCATCGATCAATGGCTTTCCGAGTTGACCGACAAGCAGCGAGAAGTCGTTGTCCGCCGATTCGGGCTGCGTGGGCATGAAAGCAGCACCCTTGAAGATGTCGGACTGGAAATCGGCCTGACCCGCGAACGTGTCAGGCAGATTCAGGTGGAAGGGTTAAAACGCCTTCGCGAGATTCTCGAGAAGAATGGCTTATCCAGCGAGTCGCTCTTTCAATAGCGCACCCCTGGCGCACGTCATATCAGGCAATACCAAAGCCCCGATGCGTCGGGGCTTTTTTATGTCGGCTGAACGGACGTTGATCGGCCTCGGATGACGGCGGCGTCTTTGGGCTGGTGTGCCAAGACACTTAGGTAAGTGATGCTTACTTGAGTTGTAAGCGGTTTCTTACATGTGCTGTGAGTTATCGTCTCGTCTTTGGCAGATCATGTCTCCTTCAGTTGAAAGCCAACACTTATGCCATTGATTTGATTAGGTATTTATAGCTTGCATCATTCAGCGGCGGAATTTTCTTGAAAACTCTCGGCGCTTGCCCTGACGGTTTAAATCACTAAGATCAGTCCTGTACCAACGGATTGGTACAGGCGGTCAAGGAAGACTGCTCAAGGACATCGCAGGACGCGATTCATCAGGACGATGAACAAGGATTGAAGGGATTATGGAAAATGTGGGCGGGTCATACCGCCCCTTTTTTCGTCTGCAGAAAAGTAAGCCTGCCGAAGGGTCATCATGCAAAAAGGCCCGAGGGGCCTTTTGCAACAGACGACGCTAAGTGATGCAGACGCTTAGCGTTCCAGATCAGCGATCTTGCCGGTCTTGCCATCCCACTCTGCCGCATCCGGGAGCGCGTCTTTGCGTTCCGTGATGTTGGGCCAGACGTCAGCAAGCTCGGCGTTCAGTTGAATGAAATTTTCCATTCCGGCCGGAATCTCGTCTTCCGAGAAGATCGCATTCGCAGGGCACTCAGGCTCGCACAGGGCGCAGTCGATGCACTCGTCCGGGTGAATCACCAGGAAGTTCGGGCCTTCGTAAAAGCAGTCCACCGGACAGACTTCTACGCAGTCGGTGTACTTGCACTTGATGCAGTTGTCGGTGACGACGAAGGTCATTTCTAATTCTCTCCTCAGGCGGCGGCAGCAAGGCCGTTCAGTTCGGCTTGCCAGGTACGGGACGTCCCCCGGCCGTAAAACTCAGCTTTTCGAGCAACGCGGCAGGCAAAGTGTCCTGCGCGGCGATGTCCGACCTTGGTTCGCTGCGTTCAAACGCGGCCAGGTGCGCTGTAAAGCCAGGCTAAAAGCTCACTGCGTCCCGAACCGCGCGGGATTCTAACAGCTTGTTACGAATCACGTTAGATGCGTGTCTTCATCGAATACAACAACTCAAGCGCCTGTCGCGGCGTCAGGTCATCGATCTTCAAGTTCGACAACTCGTCCAGGACGGGGTGCGGCAGACTTGCGAACAGATCGCTCTGCATCGGCAGGGGCGGTTTGCCGGGTTTGGCCTTGGGTTGCTCATGGGGCAGGCTGGTGGTCTCCAGGCGCAACAGATGCTCCTTCGCCCGCGTGATGACGCGGCCCGGGACGCCGGCCAGTTGCGCCACGGCCAGGCCATAGCTCTGACTTGCCGGGCCTGGCAGCACACGGTGCAGGAACACAATGCGCTCGTTGTGCTCGGTGGCATTGAGGTGCACGTTGGCCACCAGCGGCTCGCTTTCCGGCAACACTGTCAGCTCGAAATAATGGGTGGCGAACAGCGTGTACGCGCGAAGCTGGGCGAGGCACTCTGCCGCAGCCCAAGCCAGCGAAAGCCCGTCGAAGGTGCTGGTGCCACGTCCCACTTCGTCCATCAGCACCAGGCTTTTGTCGGTGGCGTTGTGCAGAATGTTCGCCGTCTCGCTCATCTCGACCATGAACGTGGAGCGTCCACCCGCCAGGTCATCGCTGGAACCGATACGCGTGAAAATACGATCGACCAGCGAAAGCTCGCAGCTCGCCGCCGGCACGAAGCTGCCGATATGCGCCAGCAGCACGATCAAAGCGGTCTGGCGCATGTAGGTGGATTTACCACCCATGTTAGGACCGGTGATCACCAGCATGCGTGTGCTGTCGTTCAGGTCCAGGTCGTTGGCCACGAAAGGCGACGACAACACCTGCTCCACCACCGGGTGACGACCTTGCTCGATGCGCATGCACGGCTCGTCGGTGAAGCGCGGCCGGTTGAGGTCCAGGTTCAGGGCGCGCTCGGCCAGATTGCTCAATACGTCCAGTTCCGCCAGCGCGGCAGCAGTGTCTTGCAGCGGAGCGAGGTGACTGATCAGGTCTTCCAGCAGCGTCTCGTAGAGCATTTTCTCCCTGGCCAGGGCCCGGCTCTTGGCCGACAAGGCTTTGTCTTCGAATTCCTTGAGCTCAGGTGTGATGAAGCGCTCGGCGCCCTTGAGCGTCTGACGACGAATGTAGTCCGCTGGCGCCTGTTCCGCTTGCTTGCTTGGCAGCTCGATGAAGTAACCGTGCACGCGGTTATAGCCGACCTTGAGATGGGACAGGCCGGTGCGTGCCTTCTCGCGTGTCTCCAGATCAATCAGGAACTGCCCGGCGTTTTCGCTCAGGGACAGCAACTCGTCGAGCTCGGCGTCGTAACCTGTTTTCAGTACGCCGCCGTCGCGAATTACCGCTGGCGGGTTATCGATGATCGCGCGTTGCAGCAGGTCGGCCAGCTCCGGGTAGGTGCTCGCGGTTTTCGCCAATTGCTGAATGTGTGGCGCCTCGAGCTCGGCCAGTGCCAGCTGCAATTCCGGCAGGGCGCCCAAGGCATCCCGCAGACGCGCCAGGTCTCGGGGACGGGCGTTGCGCAGGCCGATACGCGCGAGGATGCGCTCGATGTCGCCGATTTCTTTCAGCTGCGGCTGCAGGTTCTCGAAGCGGTAGCGTTCAAGGAAGCAGCCAATCGACTCCTGACGTGCCTGAAGGATCTTCAGATCGCGCAACGGACGGTTCAGCCAGCGGGTCAGCAGGCGCGTGGCCATGGCGGTTTGGCACCGATCCATCACCGACTGCAAGGTGTTGTCGCGGCCGCCCGCCAGGTTGGTGTCGAGTTCCAGGTTGCGGCGGCTGGCGCCGTCCAGAATAACCGTGTCGTCGAGGCGCTCATGGCGCAGGCTGCGCAAGTGAGGCAAGGCCGTGCGCTGGGTTTCCTTGGCGTAACCCAGCAGGCAGCCGGCCGCGCCGATCGCCAAGGTCAGGTTTTCGCAGCCGAAGCCTTTGAGGTCCTGAGTGGAGAACTGCTGGCACAGGCTCTTGTGCGCCGAATCTCGCTCGAAGTCCCACGGCGCGCGACGACGGGCACCGCGGCGTTTTTCCGCAGGCAAGCCCTGTGGCCAGTCATCGGGAATCAGCAGCTCCACCGGATTGATGCGTTCAAGCTCGGCCAGCAGGTTTTCCCATCCCTTGATTTCCAGCACCGTGAAGTTGCCGCTGGTGATGTCCAGAACGGCCAGCCCGAACAGGCGCTCGTCCCCCAGAACGGCGGCAATCAGATTGTCCCGACGCTCGTCCAGCAACGCTTCGTCGCTCACGGTGCCCGGCGTGATGATGCGCACCACCTGACGATCAACCGGCCCCTTGCTGGTGGCCGGATCGCCGATCTGTTCGCAGATGACCACCGACTCGCCCAGCTTCACCAGCTTGGCCAGATAGCCTTCCGCCGCATGGTAGGGAATGCCGCACATGGGGATGCTTTGCCCCGCTGACTGGCCCCGTGCGGTCAACGTGATGTCGAGCAGCTTGGCCGCCTTCTTGGCGTCTTCGTAGAAGATCTCGTAGAAGTCGCCCATGCGGTAGAACATCAGCTGGTCCGGATGCTGATTTTTCAGCCGCCAGTATTGCTGCATCATGGGGGTGTGCGAGGAGAGATCGGAAATTGCTTTATTCATCAGTTATTTAGGCAAATTCTGTAGGAGATTGAGGCAAGTTTCAGGCGACGACGGGGATTCCACCTACGTGGCTCGACGTCAGATCCGATTGCTTTTGCGATGGCGGCAAGGTTACCACGCACGCTCTCGGGCCGCAGGTCCGGCTGATTCGTCACTGCGGGTTTCCGAACCGACACGAGACGCCTGGAGCTGGCTAGGATGTCGAGGCACCGCCCGATTGGAGGCGGCCTCATCGACAAGGATTGCCCTATGCAACGCAAGCGAGGACGAGATTCAACCAACGGCCGCTTCATCCCCCTTGAGGAGGCCAGGCGACGTCCACGGGAAACCATCGTGGAAACCGTCAAGAAACCCTGCCCGGAAAAACCGGAGCACAAATAGAGCCGTGCAGGCGTGATCTGGATTCAGGTCGCTGCTGTGTTGCACATCAACCCTGCTGGTGTAGCGTATCTGCTTTACCTCGACCAATACGGAGAACCCCTGTGGACGACATCACTCACCTCGCCGCGAGCCTGGGTCAGCAACTGCTGGCCGCGGGCGAGCAGGTCAGCACCGCCGAATCCTGCACAGGCGGCGGTATCGCTGAAGCCATCACCCGGGTGCCCGGAAGCTCGGCCTGGTTCGAGGCGGGCTATGTCACCTATTCAAACCGGCAAAAGACCCGACAACTGGCGGTACCGGAAGCCCTGTTCACTCAGGTCGGCGCCGTCAGCCGCGAAGTGGTCGAAGCCATGGCCAGGGGCGCGCAGGCAAACAGCGGTGCGCAATTTTCGGTAGCGGTCAGCGGGGTGGCCGGGCCGGACGGCGGCTCGGTGGAGAAACCCGTTGGCACGGTCTGGGTGTGCTGGGGCGTGGGGGAACGATTGATCGCGGAGCGCTTTCTATTTGCAGGTGACCGCGACGCGGTCCGCCGACAAACGGTGAGCGCCGCGCTAGAGGGCCTCTTGCGGCTCTCTCGCGGAGAAATACCAAATCAGGGGTAGGCGCGCGTCGGACCCTGTGGAATAATACTGGCTACTTATACAGTTATAACGGCCGTCAAGGCCTAACCTATTACGAGAGGATTCAATGGACGACAACAAGAAGAAAGCCTTGGCTGCGGCCTTGGGTCAGATCGAGCGTCAGTTCGGCAAAGGTGCCGTAATGCGCATGGGTGACCATGACCGCCAGGCTATTCCTGCTATCTCCACCGGCTCTTTGGGTCTCGATATCGCGCTCGGTATCGGCGGCCTGCCAAAAGGCCGGATCGTTGAAATCTACGGCCCGGAATCTTCGGGTAAAACCACCCTGACCCTGTCGGTCATCGCAGAAGCCCAGAAAATGGGCGCCACCTGCGCGTTCGTCGACGCCGAGCACGCGCTCGATCCAGAGTACGCTGGCAAGCTGGGCGTCAACGTTGATGACCTGCTGGTCTCTCAGCCAGACACCGGTGAACAGGCCCTCGAAATCACCGACATGCTGGTGCGTTCGAATGCGATCGACGTCATCGTCGTCGACTCCGTGGCCGCTCTGGTGCCAAAAGCGGAAATCGAAGGCGAGATGGGCGACATGCACGTCGGCCTGCAAGCGCGACTGATGTCCCAGGCACTGCGCAAGATCACCGGTAACATCAAGACTGCCAACTGCCTCGTTATCTTCATCAACCAGATTCGTATGAAGATCGGCGTCATGTTCGGTAGCCCTGAAACCACCACCGGTGGTAACGCACTGAAGTTCTATGCGTCGGTTCGTCTCGACATCCGCCGTACCGGTGCGGTCAAGGAAGGCGACGAAGTCGTGGGCAGCGAAACCCGTGTCAAAGTCGTCAAGAACAAGGTGGCACCGCCGTTCCGTCAGGCTGAGTTCCAGATTCTTTACGGCAAGGGCATCTACCGCAACGGCGAGATCATCGACCTCGGCGTGCTGCACGGTCTGCTGGAGAAATCCGGTGCCTGGTACAGCTACCAAGGCAGCAAGATCGGTCAGGGTAAAGCCAACTCCGCGAAGTTTCTGGCGGACAACCCGGAAATCGGCACCACCCTCGAAAGGCAGATTCGCGAGAAACTGCTGACTGCAGCGCCTGACGTCAAAGCCCAATCGTCACGCGTAGCAGCAGACGATGTGGCTGAAGTCGAAGCTGACGCGGATCTCTGATCCCCGTCATGCCAGCTGTACTTGATACGCCCGTCGCTGTCAGGCGTACCGCAATGGACCTGCTCGCGCGTCGCGAGCACGGTCGAGTCGAGCTGACGCGCAAGTTGCGTCAGCGCGGCGCCCCTCCTGAATTAATCGACGCAGCGCTCGACCGTCTGACGGAAGAGGGCTTGCTGTCCGAAGCCCGATACCTCGAAAGTTTTGTTTCCTACCGTGCCCGTTCTGGCCACGGTCCTCTGCGTATCCGTGAAGAACTGGGGCAACGCGGCTTGCTGCGTCCAGACATCGAGCAGGCGCTGCGTGAGTGCGGCGTTGACTGGTGGGAAAAGCTGGAAGAGCTGTGGCAGCGTAAATTTGGCGGCCAGTTACCCAGGGACGCCCGTGAACGTGGGCAGCAGATGCGCTTTCTGAGTTATCGCGGGTACCCACCCGAGTTGATTGGTCGGTTGCTGAGCGGGAAGGGCAACGACGACTGACGCTTGATCGGCTTGAAGGCGTGCAAGCACGCCCTCAATCCTTCGCCATCACACCGATTTCACAGGCTCGGCCCCATGGGCCTGCTGAGTCTGCGCAGGCTTCGCCCAGTTCTCCTCCAGGTTTATGCAGTCCACCAGTTCGCGCAAGCGACCATGGTTGCGCCCGGTGAACGTGAAGGCCAGGCGCGTCAGATGGCTGAACTGGGCATCGTCGTGCTCGTCCTGATGGCCGTATTGCTGGAAGTCGCCGCTTAATCGCAGATCGGCGAACCTGTCCTGCAAGGCATTGAGTGCGTGTTCGCTCAGGGCATGGTGCATGCGAATGATGAAAGTGTTCTTCAGCCAGCGGCTGGAGTGGAAGTTGCTGTAGAACCGGTTGATCTCGGCAACCGCTTCATCGGCGCTGTACACGAGTTTCATCAGGTTCATGTCCGTGGGCAAAATGTACTTGTTCGCCTCCAGCTCGTTTCTGATGAAGCTGAGCGCGCCTTCCCAGAACGTCCCTCCCGGTGCATCCAGCAGCACAATGGGAACCAGCGGGCTTTTGCCGGTCTGGATCAGCGTCAGGACTTCCAGCGCTTCATCGAGGGTGCCAAACCCGCCCGGGCACAGCACCAGTGCGTCGGCCTCTTTGACGAAAAAAAGCTTGCGTGTGAAGAAGAAGTGGAAGGGCAGCAGGTTCGCTGTGCCATCCACTGTTGCATTGGCGTGTTGTTCGAATGGCAGGGTGATGTTGAAGCCCAGGCTGTGATCAAGCCCGGCGCCTTCGTGTGCCGCCGCCATGATCCCGCCACCGGCGCCGGTAATGACCATCAGGTCGGAGGCGGCCAGTTGCTTGCCCAGTTCACGGGCCAACGCATACACGGGGTGTTCCAGCGGGGTTCGGGCGGAGCCGAATACGGTGACCTTGCGGCGGCCTTTGAACCGTTCAAGCACGCGAAAGGCATTTTCCAGCTCACGCAACGCTTGCAGGGTGATTTTGGCATTCCAGCGATTGAGATCGTCCTGAGCCATGCGCAGGACGGTCAGGATCATGTCGCGGTAGAGCGCAAGGTTGGGACTGTCCGGGGCGACCGAGTTGAGGTGTTCTTCGACCTTGCGGGTGAGGTCGTTTCCGTTGCTCTGAAAGTGCAGAGACAACGCGTCATTGGGTACGTAAGGCATTCACGCTTTCTCCTTCTGCAGAATCGTTGACCATCGCCAGAGGGCGGGATCGCGACGCTTCATGCGTCGTAGGGCGCAGCCCGCCAGGTCGCGGTGAGGCGTAAGCTTGGGCGGCACCCGATTCTGGACTGATCATCGGTTGGAAAGAGAAAACATTGATGGCAAGGCGCGCGAGAGGCAACCCCTTTCTTGCCTGCAAATGTGATGAGGCGTAACGGCGATGACAAATGAGGCGCTGACCCTTGCCCTGCAATCAAGGCAGTGCGCGGGGATCATCGAAGAGCGGGGAGCGGCGGCGCATGTTGCGGGGAGGCGAGGGCTTAGCTGCGCGTCGTAGAAGTCTGGAAACGCGCAGCCGGAAAAACGGGTTACATCACTTTTTCTTGGCAGGTGGCTTGGCAGCGCAATCGGCCGCTTTGATTTCCTGGGTCGTGATGATCTTGTTGGTTTTGTATTCGGTGAACTGATAACGCAGGATCGCGCCTTTGGCCATCAGTTGACGATATCCGGCGTTGCGGCAGACGCTACCGCCCAGCTGACCGCGGACATCGTCCGGGTTTTCGCGCATTTGCGCGGCCTGGCCAGACTGCACGCTCAGGTGGTTGATCAGCATCTTGCCTTCAACGGTATAGCCCTCGTCGAGGATGTCCTCGTTGATGGCGCGGGGCGTGCCGACACTGCTTTCCTTCGCGACTTTATCAAGCATCTGGCTCAGTTCGTAATCCTGTTTGGACGCCGCGTTGGCGCACAGCGGAGCGACGAGCAAAAGCGTGAGAGTGGGGGCGATGAAGCGCAGCATTGAATTCTCCTGGTGCATGGACGGGTGGTGCGGAGGCAGGCCGTTGGACCGGCGACATCCCAAGGCGTTCACTGCTCGAGTGAGTGCCTTCAAGGCCGGGCAGTATAGGGGAGGAGCCTCCGCAGACACCAGAGAACACGGTGCGTCCGGCTGCGTCTGATAGAATGCCGCGACTTTTTGGCCTCCCGGATGCCCCTCGTGTCACTGCCTTCTTGCTCCTCCATCACCCAGACTGTTTTTCACAAGAATTCTGTCGCCTGTCTGAGAGATGAGCGGGAGGAGGAGAGTACGAAGCCTTACCTGGCTCGCGGATCACGCGCGCCGAGGTGCCATCGCTGCCGAGTGATCGAAAGTCATTGCCTTTGCAAGTGGCGTCCCAAGGTGGAGGCACAATCAGGGGTGTGCCTCGTGATGACGAAAAAAGAGGTATTCAAACCTAGCAATACGGGATGGCTGATCGCAGACGTTATTCAGGATAACCACGCGTTCGTGTGGTCACGCACTGAGGTCGATGAAAAGCTCATTGCGTTGCTCAATGATCCGCAATGGCAACCCTATCTTGTGTTTCCGGGAGAATATGTGTCGGCGGAGCGCGTCACTGACACCGTGAGCATCAGCCAAAACAAGCGGCCGCTGTTCGTGCTGATTGATGCGACGTGGACTGAAGCGAGGAAGATCTTCCGTAAAAGTGCTTACTTTGATTCCATCCCAATCTTAAGCCTTATTCCCGAACAACTTTCACGGTACAAATTGAGACGATCCACCCGCAGCGAACATCTCTGCACCGCCGAAGTGGCGGCACTGTGCTTCGATTTAGCGGGCGATACTGAAGCAGCTTCGGCGTTGAGCTGTTACTTCGATGTGTTTAGTCAGCACTATTTAGGCGCTAAAAATCAGTTGCCCCTTAACTTGCAAAGCGATGCCCATCAAGAATTGAAGGGCTACATTGAATAGTCGTCAGCAATGCCGTCGCCCGCGAGCCGCATCAAGGCGGCGCGCAACAGAGGCAGGACCTCAGGCGAGGGCTTTTTTTGGCCACAACTGCGCCAGCAACATACCGGCCAGCATCAATCCGCAGCCGATGTAACCGCGCAATTGCAAGGCTTCTCCCAGAATCCAGGCGCCGGCGATGGCGGCGAACACCGCTTCCAGCGAAAGGATGATGGCGGCGTGGGAGGCAATGGCGTGCTTTTGCGCAACCACCTGCAGCGTGTAACCCACGCCGACCGCGACGATGCCGCCGTAGAGAAGGGCAGGGCCCGCATCGATGACGGCGGCGAGGGCGATCGGTTCGAAGAGCACCGCCAGCAGCAGACTCACCACCGAACAGGTGGCGAACTGCAGGAACGCCAGACGGATCGGGTCGTGACGGCTGGCGAACAGGCTGACCAGCACCACGTGTGCGCCCCACACGAACGCGCCGATGAGTTGCAGCCAGTCCCCGGCGGCCACATGGAAGTTGTCGCCGATGCTGAGCAGGCACATGCCGACCACTGCCAGCAGACACCCGAGCCAGGTGCCCAGCCCGGTTTTATGACCGAGCAGCAAGCCCAGCAGCGGCACTACAATCACGTACAGGCCGGTGATGAAGCCGGAGTTGGTCACGCTGGTAAACAGCAGGCCGACCTGTTGCAGGTTGATACCCAGCGCCAGCGCCAGGCCCATGATGATGCCGGCGCGTAGCATGCCGCGATCAAGCAACGGCTCCGGCACGCGCACTGCTCTGGCGTTGCGCAGGATCAGCGGCACCAGGCAGAGCGACCCCAGCGCGAAACGCAGCCCCGAAAACAGATAAGGACCGATGTGATCCATCCCGGCGGTCTGGGCGACGAATCCAGTGCCCCAGATCAATGCGGTCAGGAGCATGAGCAGGTCCGCTCGCAGGGCATGGTTTGGCATGATGGCACTCGTCAGGTCGGGGGCGCAGACTTTGCCGCAAAGCGTCAGGCTTGACCACCCCGACTTCGCTGGGCATCCTTGGCGCCGCTCACGTGCGGTCCCTGTGTCAAGATGTCGCGGGTGGCCTCATTGGGTGTTGAATTCGTCGGCGCTCAGTCACTTACAGGATCATGAAATGCCCTACGAAATCCTGATTGCCGACGACCATCCGCTGTTCCGTAGCGCCCTGCATCAGGCGCTGAGTCTTGGGCTTGGGCCGGAGGCGAGGCTGGTCGAGGCCGAGAGCATCGCCGACCTGGAAGCGCGACTGACCGAGAAGTCTGACTGGGATCTGGTCCTGCTGGACCTGAACATGCCCGGCGCTTATGGCTTTTCAGGGCTGGTGTTGTTGCGCGGTCAGTACCCGCAAGTGCCGGTGGTCATGGTCTCCGCTCAGGAAGAAGCTGCGGTCGTGGTCAAGTCCCGCGAGTTCGGTGCAAGCGGTTTCATTCCTAAGTCCAGTTCCCTGGAAACCATCCAGAAGGCCGTGCGAACGGTGCTCGATGGCGATGTCTGGTGGCCGCCGCAGGTCAACGAAAGTGTCAGCGTGTCACCCGAAGCGAAGGCCGCCAGTGAAGGGCTTGCCAGCCTCACACCGCAGCAGTTTCGTGTGTTGACGATGGTCTGCGAGGGGCTGCTGAACAAGCAGATCGCCTACGAGCTGAGCGTCTCGGAAGCGACAATCAAGGCCCATGTCACGGCGATCTTCCGCAAGCTCAACGTGCGTACGCGAACCCAGGCAGCATTGTTGCTGCAACAATTGGAATCCATTCCGCAGAGCTGATTCAGCTTATCAGTCTCTGCCCCTGGCGTTGCGCGGCCGACCTTCACACTTTTTTGACCGTCGCCGCACTAGCCTCCACCGCTTTCATTCATCTGCAGTGTTCTTATGACGTCCCCATTCAAAGGCCAGACCGGCCTCAAACGTATTCTCAACGCGTCTGGCTATTCCTTCGATGGCCTGACCGCTGCATTCAAGGGCGAAGCCGCCTTCCGTCAACTGGTTCTGCTCAACGTCGTGTTGATACCGCTGTCTTTCGTGTTTCACGTCAGCCGAGGCGAGCGCGCGATCCTGATTGCGGTGTGTCTGTTGGCGCTGATCGTCGAACTGCTGAACTCGGCCATCGAGGCCGCGATTGACCGTATCTCCCTGGACCGCCACCCGTTGTCCAAGAACGCCAAAGACATGGGCAGTGCCGCCCAGTTTGTGGCGCTGACCATGATCGCTGTGGTCTGGGGCCTGATTCTGCTGGGCTGACCGCCGAATTTGCGCACCCGGGCGGCGCTTCAGGCAATGCTCGGCAGGACGATCTCGTCGCTGCGGTTCACACCGGCGGTGAATGAGCGGCAGAGGTCGAGGAATTCGCGGATAGCGGATGTCTGATATTTCTGTTTGTGCCAGATGAAGTAGAACTGGCGCACCAGGTCCAGCTCCGGCGTCTCGATGGCAACAAGGCTGCCCCGGCGAAAAGCGTCACGCAGGGCCAGACGGGAAATGCAGCCAATCCCCAGGCCAGACTCGACAGCGCGTTTGATCGCCTCGGTGTGCTCCAACTCCAGCCTCACGTTCAGGCTGTTCAAGTGATGACGCATGGCCTGATCGAAGGTCAGCCGTGTGCCGGAACCCTGCTCTCGCAAAATCCACGCCTCGCGGGTCAGCTCCTCCAGTGAAGCTCGGCCCTTTTTTGCCAGCGGATGCTGGGGGGCGCAAAACACCACCAGCTCATCCTCGACCCAGGTTTGCACTTCGATGTCGGGATGGCTGCAGTCGCCCTCGATCAAGCCCAGATCGATCTCGTAATGGGCCACCTGCTGAACGATGTTCGCCGTGTTTTGCACGTGCAGCTTCACTTGGCTCTCAGGGTGACGCTGCATGAAGCTGCCGATCAACAGGGTGGCCAGGTAATTGCCGATCGTCAGGGTGGCGCCGACCGCCAGCGAACCAAAGCCGGACTTGCCATTGAGCAGGTCTTCAATCTCTTTGGCCTGATCGAGCAGCGCAACGGCCTGTGGCAACAGCTGCCGGCCCGTTGAGTTAAGGCTGAGTCTTTTACCCGCGCGGTCGAACAACTGGCAGCTCGACTGGCGTTCCAGTTCGGTAATAGACGTGCTCGCCGCAGATTGCGACAAGGAGAGCTGCACCGCCGCGCGGGAAACGCTTTCCTGCTGGGCGACGGCGACAAACACCTGGAGTTGACGAAGAGTAAATCGCATATCTATATAACCGATAACCTATATCTTGATAATTCAGTTAACAGATATTGTGTCTGCCACTAGAATGTCGCGCAATGGCGCATTGATTGGCGCACGTCATTTATCAGGAGCTCCCACGTACCATGAGCAACATGAATCACGAGCGTGTCCTCAGCGTTCATCACTGGAACGACACCCTCTTCAGTTTCAAGTGCACCCGTGATCCTGGCCTGCGCTTCGAGAACGGTCAGTTCGTCATGATCGGTCTGCAGCAACCAAACGGGCGCCCGCTCATGCGTGCCTATTCCATTGCCAGCCCGAACTGGGAAGAGCATCTGGAGTTCTTCAGCATCAAGGTGCCTGACGGTCCGCTGACCTCGCAGTTGCAGCACCTGAAGGAAGGCGACGAGATCATCATCAGCAAAAAGCCTACGGGCACGCTGGTGCTGGACGACCTCAAGCCGGGCAAGCACCTTTACCTGCTTAGCACGGGTACAGGCCTGGCGCCGTTCATGAGCGTTATTCAGGATCCTGAAACTTACGAGCGTTTCGAGAAGGTCATTCTCTGCCACGGCGTGCGTTACGTGAACGAAGTCGCTTATCGTGAGTTCATCACCGAGCATTTGCCGCAGAACGAATTCTTCGGCGAGATGCTGCGCGACAAACTTATTTATTACCCAACGGTAACCCGCGAGCCGTTCGAGAACGAAGGCCGCCTGACCGACTTGATGCGCAGCGGCAAGCTGTTCAGCGACATCGGCCTGCCGCCGATCAATCCGCAGGACGACCGCGCCATGCTGTGCGGCAGCCCGAGCATGCTCGATGAAACCAGCGAAGTGCTGAACAGCTTCGGCCTGACCGTTTCGCCACGCATGCGCGAGCCGGGTGATTACCTGATCGAGCGTGCATTCGTCGAAAAGTAACAGCGTTGCGCTACGACCCAATCGCCGATGAAACACCCTCGCAGCACTGTGAGGGTGACGTCATCGGCGAACAGGTCAGTACAGGCACCCGCATTTAGGGGTCTGAAAAAAACCGCCTGGAGGTCACGGACCAGGCGGTTTTTTTGTGGGCGGGCGCAAGCGGTTCAAGCGGCGGCCGGCACCACTTCAAGCACGCAAATGACGCCGGTCTGCGGGTAGTGCCAGCGCACATCCAAGTCCCAGAACTGCGCCCCGTAGCGTCGCTCTGGCGTGGGCGTCTGGTAGGCCGGTCGCGGGTCCTGGGCCAGGCATTGCTCGATCAGCTCGATCAGCGGTTCGGCCAGACGCAGTGCATGCTCTCGAGCCTGAAACAGCGCTGCGTCGCTCCACTGCACCGGGATCAGCTCCGGCGCAGCGGCGGCCATGCTGTTGCGCGCCTCAGCGATCACATCGGCGTAAGGCACGTAAGGTTTGACGTCCAGCACGGGCGTGCCGTCCAGCAGGTCGATGCCGGACAGCCAAAGGCGGCCTGCTTCGACCTTATCCAGCTTGACGACCGATTGACCGATGCCGTTGGGCCGATGCGTCGCGCGCGTGGCGAACACGCCCATCGACTGATTCCCGCCCAGACGGGGAGGTCGTACTTTGAGTCGCGGCGTGTCTTCCAGGGCCTGATGAAACAGAAACAGCAGCCAGACATGGCTGACCTGTTCCAGACCCTGCACCGCCTCGCCCTGATCAAAGGGCGCCACCAGCTCCAGCACGCCTCGGGCGGCGGGAGCCAGCTGCGGCTGGCGGGGGATGGCGAACTTCTCTTTGAAGCACGAGCGCATGAAGCCGATCGGCGAGACGTTATAGACCTGTGTCATCGAAGGCGCTGCGGTGCTTAGCTGCGCACGCGCAGGGTCAGGCCGCGCAGGAAGTTGCGCAGCAACTGGTCGCCGCACGGGCGATAGTTGTTGTGGCCTGCCTTGCGGAACAGTGCGCTGAGTTCCGGTTTGGACACCGGGAATTCGGACGCTTTGAGGATGGCGTGCATGTCGTCTTCTTTCAGCTCAAAGGCCACACGCAGCTTTTTCAGGACGATGTTATTGGTGACCGGCAGTTCGACGGGCAGCGCCGGGCGGCTCTCGTCCTTGCCGCGCTTGAAGAACACCAGACCGTCGAGGAAGTGCGCCATGACTTCGTCGCTGCACGGCACGAAGCCTTCTTCTTCGTCTTTCTTCATGTAGGCCATGACGTCGGCCTTGGTCGCGTCGAACCCGCCGAGCTTGATGATATCGACCACCTTGGCGTCGTTGATATCAAGCATGTAACGGATGCTGCGCAGTACATCGTTGTTCATCATGGTGCGTGTTTTTCCTGAAGATTCGCAGAGGAGCGCGCGTATCGATACGGCGCTCGGAAAGGGGGGTGTCAGAATTTTTCTTTGTCGGTCATGTAGCGCCACTGGCCTTCGGGCACCTTGCCGATGGACACGCCGCCGATGCGAATGCGCCGCACCGAAACCACCTTCAAACCCACCGCTTCGCACAGTTGCGCAATGACGCCGGGCTGCGGGTTTTTCATGGCGAAGCGCAGGCGGTTTTCGTTCTGCCAGCTGGCTTTGACCTTCGGCAGTTCCTTGCCCTTGTAGGTCATGCCGTGGTTCAGGCGATTGAGGCCGTGGGCAACCATGTCGCCGGCGATCTCGACGACGTATTCCTGCTCGATCTTGCTGCGGTCGTCGGTGAGTTTGCGGAGGATTTTCCAGTCCTGGCTGAACACCATCAGGCCGCTGGCACCGGCTTGCAGGGTTGAAATCGCCTCCAGACGGAGAAAGTGCCCTTTGAGCGGGCGCCGACCGATGCTGTGATCTGCCGACAACGTGCCGGGCGTGATCAGCCCCAAGGCGTTCTCAGGGGCCATGCCTGCTGGCGCGTTGAACAGAATCGTGACGGTTTCAGGCGTATCGGCTTTTGCGTCCGCGTTCAGCACCACGGTCTGGTTCTCGACCTTGAACTGCGGCTCGTCGACGACCACGCCGTCCACCGTGACCCAGCCGCCTTCAATGAACAGCTCGGCTTCGCGTCGGGAGCAGCCGACCAGCTCGATCAGGCGTTTGGAAAGGCGAATGGGGTCAGTCATGAGAAAAGCCGTAACAAAATGGAAAGGCGGCTATTGTACCCGCGCATGCGGCGTTAATCGCGGCTCCATTGAAATTGCGTGGTGAATAACACCCCTCACGACGGATTTTTCCGGACGCTGTGCAGGTCTGTTCTCTATTCCTACACCAGATGGAGCGATTTCATGACCAAATGGCTGCCCGCGCTGCTGATGACTGTCAGCTTGCCGCTACTCGCTGCGCAAACCCCATCTTATGGCCCGCAATTGGAAGGCTTCCACTACCCGTTCCCGGCGCAGAATTATAGCTTCCAGTCCCAGGGCGCAACGGTGCAGATGGGCTACATGGACATCAAGCCCGTCGGCCCCGCCAATGGGCGCAGCGTCGTGCTGTTGCATGGCAAGAACTTCTGCGGCGCTACATGGGAAGGCACCATCAAGGCGCTGACGGGGTCGGGGTATCGAGTGGTCGCGCCGGACCAGATCGGTTTCTGCCGCTCCAGCAAGCCGGCCGACTACACGTACTCGTTCGAGCAACTGGCGCAGAACACCAAAGCACTGCTGACGCAACTGGGCATCGATCATGTCACGGTGGTCGGGCATTCGATGGGCGGCATGCTGGCAACGCGTTTTGCTCTGATGTATCCCGAGCAGGTGGACCAACTGCTGCTGGTGAACCCGATCGGCCTGGAAGACTGGAAAGCCAAAGGTGTGCCGGATCGCAGCTTTGACGACTGGTACGCCCGTGAGCTGAAAACCAGTGCCGAGAGCATTCGCAAATATCAGCAGTCGACCTATTACGCCAATGAATGGCGGCCCGAGTTCGATCATTGGGTCGACATGCAGGCCGGGATGTTCAATGGCAAGGGTAAAGAAGAGGTGGCCAGGGCGTCGGCGCAGACCTACGGGATGATCTTCAACCAGCCAGTGTTCTATGACTTGGAAAAATTGAAGATGCCGACCGTGTTGCTGATTGGCCAGAAGGACAACACTGCCATCGCCAAGGACGCGACGCCCGAGGCATTGCGCAAGACCTTGGGCAACTACCCGGAACTGGGCAAGGCCGCCGCCAAACGCATTCCGCAGGCGACGCTGGTGGAATTCGCAGGGTTGGGGCATGCGCCGCAGATCCAGGATCCGCAGCAGTTGAACAAGGTGCTGCTGGAAAGCCTGAAACGCTGATGCGTCGAGCGGGACCGGCTGCGCTTAGCGGACCGCTTTCTTCCGCATCCGCAACATGGGGTGCGGACGGCCGAGCCCGTCCAGTTCGACCCGACCTACCACCTCAAACCCCTGCCGTTCATAGAAGCCCCGCGCTTGGGCATTTTCTTCGTTCACGTCCAGTTCGGTGATGTGGAAATGCTCGATCGCATAGTCCAGCAGCTTCTTGCCCAGGCCCATGCCACGGTAGGCAGGGTCGATGAAGAGCATTTCGAGCTTCCCGGGTGAGGTGCCGGCAAAACCGGTGATGCGCAAGTGCGAGTCGCGGGTGCAAAACAGGTTCACCGCGCCCAGGTACTGGGTTTCCAGCAGGTGCCGAAGCAGCGTGATGTAGTTCTCGGACAGAAAGTCATGGGTGGCGCGCACGGAGTTTTCCCAGACTTGGGTGAGTTCTGCGAAGTCGTGCTGCCTGGGGATATAAATGACCGAGTGGTGGGTCATGTCGCCGCTGCTCTCGGGGTATTGATCCTGATGTGGGGACGATAGCCAGAAAAAACAAACCCCGCCGTGTTAAGGGCGGGGCTGCTGGAAGCAATGCTTATGTCGAACCTGAGACGGGGCCTTAGATAGGCTCAGCCCACAAGTCGTACTCGTCGGCGTCCACTACGCGGCACATGACCTTGTCGCCTGGCTTGAGGTCACGGTCGCTTTCGACAAACACGTTGCCGTCGATTTCAGGCGCGTCGAAGAATGACCGACCGACAAAGCCCTGCTCGTCCACTTCGTCGATCAGCACTTCGATTTCCTTGCCGATTTTCATCTGCAGGCGTGCGGCGCTGATGGCTTGCTGGTGCGCCATGAAGCGGTCCCAGCGATCCTGTTTGATGTCGTCCGGAACGATCGGCGCATCGAGCAGGTTGGCCGGCGCGCCTTCGACAGGGGAGTACTGAAAGCAACCCACGCGATCGAGCTGCGCTTCAGTCAGCCAGTCCAGCAGGTACTGGAAATCTTCTTCGGTCTCACCGGGGAAGCCCACGATGAAGGTCGAACGGATGATCAGATCGGGGCACTGTTCGCGCCAGTTCTTGATGCGTGCCAGGGTCTTGTCTTCGAAGGCCGGGCGTTTCATCAGCTTGAGGATCTTCGGGCTGGCGTGCTGGAACGGGATGTCCAGGTACGGCAGGATCTTGCCCGCTGCCATCAACGGGATGATCTCGTCGACGTGCGGGTACGGATAAACATAATGCAGACGCACCCAGACGCCCAGCGAACTCAGTGCCTGGCACAGCTCGGTCATGCGCGTGCGGACCGGCTGGCCGTTCCAGAAACCGGTGCGGTACTTGATGTCGACGCCGTAAGCGCTGGTGTCCTGCGAGATCACCAGCAGTTCTTTCACGCCAGCCTTGACCAGGCGCTGGGCTTCGTCGAGCACGTCGCCAATCGGGCGGCTGACCAGCTTGCCGCGCATCGACGGGATGATGCAGAAGCTGCAACTGTGGTTGCAGCCTTCGGAAATCTTCAGGTACGCGTAATGGCGCGGGGTCAGCTTGACCCCTTGCGGCGGCACCAGATCGATCAGCGGGTTGTGATCGAGCTTCGGCGGCGCGGCATCGTGGACGGCATTGACCACTTGCTCGTACTGCTGAGGACCGGTCACGGCCAGCACGCTCGGGTGCACGCTACGAATCACGCTTTCATCCACGCCCATGCAGCCGGTGACGATGACTTTGCCGTTTTCGGCCAGCGCCTCGCCAATGGTCTCGAGGGATTCGGCCTTGGCGCTGTCGATGAATCCGCAGGTGTTGACCACTACCACGTCAGCGTCCTGGTAGGTCGGAACGACCTGGTAGCCTTCCATGCGCAGCTGGGTCAGGATGCGCTCGGAATCGACCAGAGCCTTCGGGCAACCGAGGCTGACAAAGCCGACCTTGGGGGCGGCAGACGTGGTGACGGTGGACATTGACTAACCTCGGCGTAGGATGCCCGGCGATTGGCCGAGGCATTGACTGGGCGCTTGGGGCGCCTCTGATCAAAAAGTGCGCAATTCTAGCGGCGCGTCGAACGATTGACCAGTGTTATACCGAGAATTACGACGAGTGCTGCGCTATGCTTCGCGGCGTTGAGCCCGGCAACCCCAGTCGGCCGGGCGCATCGGAATTTACCGGTGCGGCGTGGGTCAATCCGACAACACCGGATCGCGGTGCTCGAGTCATGGTTTCAGGAGTGGTAAATGGGTCACGCAACGAGTCAGGCAGAGGTCGGGCATTCTTCGGCCAAACCGTTGAGTCTGTTGGTGGGCGCGGTGGGTGTAGCCTACGGCGACATCGGTACCAGCCCGCTTTACACCATCAAGGAAGTCTTCGTCGGAGGCTATGGCGTGCAAGCCGGCCACGATGCCGTGCTGGGCATTTTGTCGCTGATCTTCTGGTCATTGATCTGGGTGGTATCTTTCAAATACATGGCGTTGGTGCTGCGCGCCGATAACGACGGCGAGGGCGGCATCATGGCGCTCACGGCGCTGGCACGCAGGGCGTCGGCCAAATACCCGAAGCTGCAGGCGAGCATGATCGTCTTCGGGCTGTTTGGCGCGGCGCTGTTTTACGGCGACAGCATGATCACCCCGGCCATTTCGGTGCTGTCGGCGGTCGAGGGCATGGAGTTGGCGTTCGACGGGCTGGATCATTGGGTGGTACCCATCGCGTTGGTCGTTCTGGTGGCGCTGTTTCTGATTCAACGTCACGGCACCGCGCGGATCGGCGTGCTGTTTGGTCCGATCATGGTGTTGTGGTTCGTGACCCTGGGCGTGCTCGGCGTTCACGGCATTCTCCAGCAGCCGGAAGTGCTGCACGCCGTTAACCCGGTATGGGCCGTTCGCTTCTTCATCGACCACCCCGGCATTGGCGTTTCAGTGCTCGGCGCGGTGGTGCTTGCGCTGACGGGAGCAGAGGCGCTTTACGCAGACATGGGTCACTTTGGGCGCAAACCGATCTCCCGCGCCTGGTTCGCCCTGGTTCTGCCAGCGCTGGTGCTGAACTACTTCGGCCAGGGTGCCTTGGTGATCCAAGACCCTGAAGCGGTGCGCAACCCGTTTTACCTGCTGGCGCCGAGCTGGGCGCTGCTGCCTTTGATCGGCCTGTCGACGCTGGCGACCATTATTGCTTCCCAAGCCGTGATCTCCGGCGCGTTCTCGATGACGCTCCAGGCCATTCAGTTGGGCTACATCCCGCGCATGTACATTCAGCACACCTCCAGCGACGCCCAAGGCCAGATTTATATCGGGGCCGTGAATTGGGCGTTGATGGTCGGGGTGATTCTGCTCGTGCTGGGCTTCGAGTCCTCGGGCGCGCTGGCGTCGGCCTACGGCGTGGCCGTCACCGGCACGATGCTCTGCACCACGATTCTGGTGGCCTCGGTCATGTTGCTGGCCTGGAAATGGCCGCCACTGATCGCGGTGCCGATTTTGATGGGATGCTTGTTCGTCGACGGTATGTTCTTCGCCGCCAACGTGCCGAAAGTCATTCAGGGCGGGGCATTTCCGTTCCTGGCGGGCATCGCTTTGTTCATCCTGATGACCACGTGGAAGCGCGGCAAACAGCTGCTGGTGGAGCGTATCGACGAAGGCGGGCTGCCGCTGCCGATCTTTATCAGCAGTATCAGTGTGCAGCCGCCTCATCGCGTTCAGGGCACTGCGGTTTTTTTGACCGCGCGCCAGGACGCCGTACCCCACGCGCTGTTGCATAACCTGCTGCACAACCAGGTGCTGCACGAGCAAGTGGTCTTGCTGACAGTGGTGTATGAAGACACGCCGCGTGTTCCGGCGGCGCAGCGCTTCGAGGTGGAGGCGTTCGGTGAGGGCTTCTACCGCGTGATTCTGCACTTTGGCTTTATCGACGAGCCGGACGTGCCGGCGGCGCTAAGCCTGTGTCACCTGGCGGAACTCGACTTCAGCCCGATGCGCACGACCTACTTCCTCAGCCGCGAAACCGTAGTCTCGTCGAAGCTTGTGGGCATGGCGCGCTGGCGCGAGGGCTTGTTCGCCTTCATGTTGAAGAATGCCAACGGCAACCTGCGATTCTTCAAGCTGCCGTTCAACCGGGTGATCGAGCTGGGCACGCAGGTGGAGATGTAAAGCGGTCCACCGCGTCCCGGCTGAAGCCGGTCCCACTATTAGGCGCGTACCCCGCTGATACACCGCGCGCGCCGTTAATGGGACCGGCTTTAGCCGGGAAGGCGGAGGGTGTCACGCCGCGAAGGTGATGGCGTACAAAAGGGCCTCTTCCCGGCTGAAGCCGGTCCTACTGTCCAAGGCGCGTCTCCTCGTACAGCGCGGTGGATGCGGTGCGGCAAGCGAGTCTCCAAAACGAAAAATCCCCGCCATCGCAAGAGGGTGGGGATTTTTTGTGGGCGGGTGATTACTCCGCAGCGGGCTCTTTGCCTTTCCACTTGTCGATCACTGCACTCAGGCGCTTGGCCAGGGCAGGGTAATCTTCGTCGAAGTGATGGCCGCCGGGCAGCTGCATTTTCTCGCCTGGCGCTGTTGTCTCGGTGCAGCCGCTTTCATCTTTCTCTTCGATGCCGTAGACACACAGCACTTTGTCTCCGGGCAGCTTGGCCATCTCGGGGCCTGTCGCTGCTTCTTTACCCGCGGCGCCCAACCAGCCTTCTACGGCGATTTCGAAGCTTCCTGTGCGGGCGAACGCCAGCAGGATGATGCCGTCGACGCGCGCCTTGTCTTCCTCCGGCAAGCGGTTGTAGATGGCTGGCAGCACGTCGGCACCGAAGGAGTAGCCGGCCAGCACAAAGTGCTTGGCGCCCCACTTCTGCCGGTAATGCGCCATCAGCTCGCTCAAGTCAGCGGCCGTTTGCTCAGGGGATTTGTGCTCCCAGTAGTAACGCAGGGTGTCGATGCCGACGACCGGATAGCCGCCCATCTTCGCCATGTCGCCTGCCACGTCCTTGTCCAGGTCGCGCCAGCCGCCGTCGCCGGAAAGAAACAGCGTCACCGTGTCAGAAGGCTGCGAAGACGGCACTTCGACGACCGGAATATTCAGGCCGCCATTATCGTCCCCGCCGATCAGTCGACGGCGCACTTCGTTGTTCAGCACCTGCGGGTACTTGATGTCGTAATCGCTGATGCTGGTTTCGGTGTTGGGTGCGTCGCGCACCAGCGTTGCGCTCTCGTCGTCGGGGCCGTCGTTCCAGGCGACCGTCCACTTACCGTGAGCGGCGGCCTTTGGCACAGGATCGGTACAGCCCGGTTGATCGCGGACGAAGCCGACCGAGATGGCCCGGGCGTTGTCGTTGTTCTGACCGGCCAGCCAGCGCCATGCCACCGAAGCGCCAGGCCCGACACCGGCGACCAGATCAGGAGCGCCGTCGAGCTTTTGCAGTGCGGCATTGAAGGTCTTCGCCTGAAGCAGGCAGTCGTCCTTGGGCAGCGTTACCTGGACCACGCGGGCAGAGGCGTCATAGCTCAGCGCAAGCAGTTGTTTCTCGGTCAATGACTCTTCTGCCGTGACGGCCAGTGCGACCTGGGTTTTCACCTTGGTCGAGGGCACCACACGGATCAGCGCGGAGCCATCGTCCAGCGTCACGTGTTCAAGGGTCGGTTGCGCGGCGGGGCGGTTCCACAGCCAGAAACCCAATGCCACCACCAGAATTACCAGGGCTGCGAGCAAAAAGCGCCAGTAGCGTTGAATCATCAGCGTTTCACCAATCCGGTCAGGCCGCCCGCGATCAGGGCGGCGGTATCTGCCAGTGCCACGAGCGGATCAAGTCCTGCGGGCACGGCCATATAACGAGGTTCCCAGTCAGGCTGGAATTTGTCTTTGAAACGGCGCAGCCCCTGGAAGTTGTAGAGCTGTTCACCCCGGCTGAACACCATTGAGCCCAGACGCTGGGTCAGCGGTGCGCCTCGCCGCGGCTGGAGCCCGGACAACGGCACCATGCCGAGACTGAAGCGGGCATAACCTTCTTTTTTGTAATGCAGAATCAGCCCGACCATCATGAACTCCATGGTCAGCTTCGGCGCTTCCGGGTGCGAGCGCATGAGGTCCAGGCTCGCCAGATCATTGCGCGACGTCTCCAGCAAGTTGGAAAACGCGACCGGCTTGCCCTGGAAATGGACGATGGCGATGCGGAAATGCTTGAGGTAATCGAGGCTGAACCGGCCCAGCGAAAAGCCTTTCTCGCGGACATTCTTGCCCATCAGCCATGCGTCGGAGATCACCTTGAGCTCTTCCATGGGCGCCTGACCCACTTCGTAGATTTCCAGCGACAGACCGTCGCGCCCACCCCGATTCCAGGTGTAGCGCAGGTCCTTCATTTCCTTGCCCTTGGCTTCGATGTCGAACTTGAGCAGGTCCACCCTGGCTTCTTCGCCCAGCTTGATCGCGGTCAGGCCGATGTCCATGTAGAACGGCAAGTTCTCGGCACGCACCTGATAAAAGACAGGGCGGGCATGGTGAACATCGCACAGGTCACGGAACTGCCAGATCAGCTCGGCGCGTTGCTGGGTCGGGCCAATCGGGTCGTACAGCGCCACAAGACTGCGGCCGCGATGGGCGTACATCAGGAAAGCGTTACCGTCCGGGTGCATGAGCACGGCCTTGTCGCCGGTCAGCACCAGGCCGCCATCGGGCTGGCTGGACGCTTTGATGATCTCTGCCGCTTTGGCCAGTTGCGCCTCATCCGGCAGGTTGATCACCGGGCGCGCGGTGCGCAGCAGCCACGTCAGTGAAACGATCAGCAGCAACACGGCGCTGCCCAAAGCCGAGCGCAAACCGCGCGGGGCATCGGCGTCCAGCGTGAACTGCCACCACAGCTGATGGCTGTACGGTACGTCCTGGTAGGCAAACAGCAGCAGCCAGAAGGAAGCACCGAGTACGCACAGGCTGGCGACCAGGTACAGCGGGGAAAAGGGCAGTTCCAGCAGCCGACTCGGGCGGTAGAACGAGCGCCGGAAGATCGCCAGCAGGCACGCCGTGAGCAGCAGCAGGCTCGCTTCTTCCCAGTCGAAACCTTTGAGAATCGACAGAATGGAGCCCACAAACAGGAGGATGGTAGTCAGCATCCATGCGGCGGACAGACGCCGACGCAGGCCCTGCGCGAGCAACAGACAAAGCACACCGATCAGGCTGGCGCCGAAGTGCGAGGCGTCGATCAGTCGATGGGGGATGAGAAAACCGAGGCTCTCGAGGCGGGTATCGATCTCGGGAGTCGAGCCGGAAAACAGCAGCACCACGCCGGACAGAAATACCAGAAGCGCCAGAATAGGTGCGCCCAGGCCCGAGGCGACGCGCATGGCCTGTTGGGCGAACAGCAGTCGCTTGGCCTCGCTGTACAGCAGGACCAGACAGGCAATCAGCAGCGGCAGGACAACGTAAATCAGGCGGTACAGCAGGAGTGCAGCAGCCAACGGTGCCGCGCCGAGTTCGTCGGCGAATGCGGCGAGCAATATGGCTTCAAACACCCCGACGCCGCCGGGCACATGGCTCAGGACGCCTGCGGCCAGCGCCAGCAGGTAAACCAGCAGGAACGCGCCGAACGGCGGGGCAGAGGGCAGCAACAGATAAAGGACGGCGGCAGCCGCCGCGACGTCCAGCGCGGTGATCACCAGTTGCATCAACGTCAGGCGCACGCCTGGCAGACGCAGCGTGCGGCGGCCTGCGCGAACCAGCAAGTTATGCGGGATGGTCTGTTCCGGCAGACGCCGACGATAGACCGCAAAGCCCAGAATCAGGCTGATCGCGAGCACGGCGACGGCAACGGTGGCCAGGACCGGGACCGACAGATGCAGCGCCAGTGAAGCCGCAGGCAGATCGCTCAACGTGGCAAGGGCAGCCAGTGGCGGCAGCGCGCAGCCCAGTGAAAGGCTGGCAAACAGTGTCATGTGGGCGACTTCGCCCGCGCCCAGTCCCAATCGCGAGTAAAGCCGGTAACGGACCGAGCCGCCGGACAGCATCGACAGGCCCACGGCGTTACCAATGGCAAATGCACAGAAACCGCCCATGACCAGCGCCTTTGCGGGCAGATCGACATTGGCGTAACGACTGGCGGACCACTCATAACCCAGCAGAATCACAAACCCGATGGCCGTCGCCAGCACTGCACCCGCCAAGGAAGGCAGCGGCACACTGAGCAACGAATCCTGCAGCGCGTAGATGTCGAGTTCGGTCAGCATGTGCCGACAGGCGATCAGGGCCACGGCGAACAGAATGATGGTGACCCCCAACCCGATGGGTTGACGATGCTTGCTCACCTGTTCGCGTAAACGCAGTCGTTTCGGGGGAGCCGGAGGATGCTCCGTCACTGCTTCATTTGTGTCGGACGGGTTGGCGCGCATCAATCACTCCTTGGATCGTGCGCGACAGGATGGAGGTATACAGCCAAGTTACCAATCCCTACGCAAAAAATAATTCAGGATGTTAGCGCTTCAACGTCTAACGGGCGAATACCACGGATACGTATCGGTGACCGTTCAGTCTAGGTTCAGTCGTTGGCCAGCGTATCGGCAGGGGAGAACAAAACTATCGCTCCCGGCAACATACAGTAACAAGACCTCTCGGATGAACGCACCCCGGTAATGGGATGTGACAAGGATTCCGGCGCGCTGTTCGAGCGCTTTCAGCGAGGCAAAAAAAAGGCCACTCTTTCGAGTAGCCTTTTTAGATGTTGGTTGCGGGAGCCGGATTTGAACCGACGACCTTCGGGTTATGAGCCCGACGAGCTACCAGACTGCTCCATCCCGCGTCTGTGTGGCGGCATTCTACAGTCGGATGACAAAGTGTCAACCGTTAATGCCAAACATCGACAAAATAACCGGATTGGAGTCGCTGGCGTGCCTAAGTCGTGGTGGGACAAGGCTTTTATCGCCACTCGCGGCTGAGTGCAGTTGGCCATCATCCGTGGGCGTTGTTGCAGTTGGATGAACGGGAAGGCGAGTCTCGCAGAGACAGGCTCGCTTAAATGTCGCCCACAAAAAAGGCCACTCTTTCGAGTAGCCTTTTTTGATGTTTGGTTGCGGGAGCCGGATTTGAACCGACGACCTTCGGGTTATGAGCCCGACGAGCTACCAGACTGCTCCATCCCGCGTCTGTGTGGCGGCATTCTACAGAGGATCTTCGAGGTGTCAAGCAATCGGTGGAAGAAATTTCTTTTTCTTCAAGCGGTTAGCGAGGCGGCTGCATAACACTGCTGCGGCGGGCCTGGCTTATGGGGCTTTTAATGGGGCCTCGTCAGGGCGGCTGGGCGAGCACCTTCCGTAAGGAAAGAGGGGTAGGCAGTGTCAGACAGTCGCGTGAATGAGATACTGCACGACCGTTTTCCTACGACCGCATGTGATGCCGCAGCGCAAAATCATCCATATCGACTGTGATTGCTTCTACGCCGCCATTGAGATGCGCGATGACCCGCGCCTGGCCGGAAAGCCACTGGCAGTGGGCGGGTCGGCTGATCGGCGGGGTGTTATTGCCACCTGTAACTACGAAGCCCGGGCCTACGGCATCCGCTCCGCTATGTCGTCCCGGCACGCCCTGACCTTGTGTCCGGACCTGACCATCGTCAAACCGAGAATGGATGCTTATAAAGAAGCATCGAAAGAGATCCAGACGATTTTTCGCGACTACACCGATTTGATTGAGCCGCTGTCTCTGGATGAAGCTTATCTGGACGTCACCGAGTGCGAGCACTTCGCAGGCAGCGCAACGCGCATCGCGCAGGACATTCGTCGCAGGGTCTCCAATCAGTTGCACATCACCGTGTCCGCCGGCGTCGCCCCCAACAAGTTTCTGGCCAAAATCGCCAGCGACTGGAAAAAGCCGAACGGGCTGTTCGTGATTACGCCGGATCAGGTCGAAGATTTTGTCTCTCAGTTGCCGGTGTCCAAGCTGCACGGCGTCGGCAAAGTGACCGCCGACAAG
>NZ_DASVUM010000199.1:0-23024 GCF_036387035.1 Pseudomonas sp.
CCTGTCTTCATGAGAGAGGTCTTGGACTACTACAAAGCGCTGCCAATGATCGAAAAAGTCCAGGACCGATATCCCTGGAATTACGAAGCTGAAATGGAAGCGAAAATCGCAGAGGAACTCGCGCGGCCGGCAGGGGGCGAGCACAAACCTCCAGGCCACGTACTCAACCTCTACGACATGCTCGCAGCCATGACTGATCCGTCAAACAAGCATCCAACGCGCGGGGATTCGACATTCCCCAATGCGGTGGAGAGCTCACCTGACCTCGACTCACCACCACTCACGACGAACAACTGATCTCCAGATGCTTGCCCCAATCCGGCGGACGTTGTGCATAACTTTCCATTCCGGGCTGTTCATCGAACGGTGTGCAGAGCACGCGATGCAGGCGGCGGACTTCACTGTCGTCGCCCTGCTCGGCCGCTTCAATGGCGCGTTGGGCCAGGTAGTTGCGCAGGATGTACAGCGGATTGACCGCGTGCATGCGAGTGCGGCGCTCTTCTTGACTGGATTCGGGTTCGCGGGCGATGCGGGCTTTGTAGGCCTCGGCCCAGGCGTCGAAGCCGAGCATGTCGACGAAGTCGTCGCGCAGTTTGCCCACCGCGACATCGGCGGACTCTTCGCCCAGGTGGCGGAAAAACAGGGTGTAGTCAACGCCGCTGTTCTGCATCAGCTGCAGCAAGCGCGCGACAAGGTCCGCGTCATCCTCTTCAGCCGTCGTCAGGCCCAGACGTCGACGCATCAGGTCCAGGTAATGCGCCTGATACAGCGGAAGGAAGAGTTCCAGCGCCTCGCGCAACGCCTCGACGCTGACGAACGGCGTCAGCGCCTGCGCAAGCGCGCTGAGGTTCCATTGGCCAATGGGCACCTGGTTGCTGAAGGAATAACGGCCTTCGTGATCGGAATGGTTGCAGATGAAATGCTGGTCGAAATCATCCAGAAACGCGAACGGACCGAAGTCGAAGGTGATGCCGAGAATCGACATGTTGTCGGTGTTCATCACGCCGTGGCAAAAGCCATACGCCTGCCATTTCGCGATCAGTTCGGCCTGACGCTCGACGATCACACGAAACATCGCCAGGTGCGGTTCGGGCTGCTCCAGGCACTCGGGGTAGTGCAGCGACAGCACGTGGTCGGTCAGTTGCTTCAGTTGCTCCGGCTGCTTGGTGTAGAAGAAGTACTCAAGGCTGCCGAAGCGCACGTGGCTTTGCGCCAGACGCAGCACCATCGCCGCTCGCTCCTGGGTTTCGCGCCACACCGGCGTACTGGAGCCGATCACGCACGCCGCGCGGCTGGTCGGGATGCCCAGGGCGTGCAACGCTTCAGAAGCCAGAAACTCACGGATCGACGAGCGCAACACCGCGCGACCGTCGCCCATGCGCGAATACGGCGTTTGTCCGGCGCCCTTCAGGTGCAGGTCCCAGTGTTCGCCAGCGTCGTTATGCACCTCGCCAAGCAGCAAGCCGCGGCCATCACCCAGACGCGGGTTGTACGAACCGAATTGATGCCCGGAGTAGACCATGGCGCGCGGATCGGCCTCGGCCCACAGTTTGTGGCCGCTGAAGAGTTCGGCAAACAATGGTTGTTGCGCCTGAGCCAGGTCCAGATCAAGCAACGCGAGGGCCGCTTCGCTGGCAACCACCAGCCTCGGATCGGCGATGGGCTCGGGCAGCACGGAGGTTGAAAACGCGTCGCCCAGACGGGCAAAGCGGTTATCGAAGGTCAACTCGTCGAGGGCTTTCAAGGGATGCCTCCAGCAGAATGTCCGATTATTCTGCTGGGTTTTTCGAGGTCAGTCGAGCCTCACTTCAGGCGGCTCGGGTGCATCTTTAGGCGCAGCGGGCACAGGCGAAGCGGGCGAAATGGCTTTCTGCTCGGCCTCGATGGGCACCATTTTGTACTCCTGTCCCTGCATGTTCTTGAGGTAAACCTCCATCTGCCGGAACGAGATATTGATGTGCTGCTTTTTGAATTCCTTGTTGATGAAGCGGTTGATCTCGTCAAGCACCGGGTTGCGGTCGCCCAGGTCGCGCACGTGCATGCGCAGCTCGTGATCGAGTGTGCTTTCACCAAAGTTGAGGAAGTACACGATTGGTTCGGGCTCTTTCAGCACCCGCGGGTTCTCGCGCGCAGCCTTGAGCAACAGGTTACGCACCAGGTCCAGGTCAGAGCCGTAGTCCACGCCCAGTTTCAGGGTCACGCGGGTGATGGTATCGGTCAGCGACCAGTTGATCAGTTGCCCGGTGATGAACGTCTTGTTCGGGACGATGATGTCCTTGCGGTCGAAGTCGGTGATGGTGGTCGCGCGGATGCGGATCTTGCTGACCGTGCCCGACAGGTTGCCGATGGTGATGGTGTCGCCGATGCGTACCGGGCGCTCGAAGAGGATCATGATCCCGGAGATGAAGTTGGCGAAGATTTCCTGCATGCCGAAACCCAGGCCGACCGACAGCGCAGCCACCAGCCATTGCAGCTTGTCCCAGCTCACACCAAGCGCCGACAGTGTCGACACAAAACCGACGCCGGCGATGGTGTACGACAGCAACGTCGTGGTCGCGTACGAACTGCCTTGCTTGAGGTTGAGCTTGGACAGTACCAGCACTTCCAGCAGCCCTGGCAGGTTACCCGCCAGCACGAAGGTGATGCCGATGATCACTAGCGCGCCAATGAGGTCGCCGAGGCTGATGGGCACCATGCTGACGTTGGCGCCGGTGCCGCTGGTGTACTCGTACAGCGTGATGTTATCGAGGTACGAGAACACCGAAATCAGGTCGGCCCAGACAAAGTAGAGCGCGCCAATGAACCCGGCGATCAGTGCCAGGCGAATCAGACGCAACGACTGCTGGTTGACCTGTTCGATGTCCAGCGTGGGCTCTTCGATCAGCGTTTCGCCTTCGCCGGCCTCTTTCGCGGCCTGCCGCTTGCTCAGCGCACGCTGGTACGCCAGACGGCGCGCGGCCACGCTCAGGCCGCGCACGAAAGCGGCTTCGATGACCAGCCACAGCATCAGCAGATACAGCGTGTCGATCAGCCGGTCGCTCAGCTTCAGCGCGGTGTAGTAATAGCCAAAACACACGGCGATGAACAGCGCGACGGGAAGGGCGGTGAAAGCCAGGCCCACTGCGCGGCGGAACAGCGACGCGCTTTGGTGGGTCGGGCTGGTAAGCAGCAAGCGCGCGAGCATCCACGTCATCAAGGCGTAACACGTCAGTACGACGCCGATGCCAATGACATCATCGGCCAGTGCCGAGGGCTCATGCTCGGCCACCGCGACCACCGTCACCAGCGCCAGCACCACCAGGCCCAGGCGGCGGATCCAGCCGCGCAGGAACTCCACCTGCGGTTTTTCCCAGCGGAAGTGCAACTGCGCCACGCCGCCCGGCGCGAGAATCCGGTAAGCGGTGTAGAACACCAGCCAGGCCAGCGCGACCTGCAGCAGTGCCGAACCGAGATTGATGTTCTGCCCGCGTGCGTCGATCTGCAGCGCGAACGCGCACACCGCAAGGGTGAGCGACAGTGGCATCGCCAGCAGCACGTTGATGAAAATGGCCAGCGGCGTCTGCCACTGCCGATCACGCTTGAAGTGGCCGATGTCAGCGTGCAGACGATTGAGCTTGTCGTACAGCGCCTTGCGTTTCCACATCAGCGCGCCGATGACCAGAAACAGTGGCAGGAAGATCAGCGGACGTTGGGTCAATCCGTCGTAGAGCTCGCTCAGGCTGGACGTCCATGGGAGCGTGGTGACCTGTTTGACGAGTCGCGGCTGGATGCGCTCGAACCACTCCAGGTCCAGCGGCTTGTTGCTGGGAATCCAGAACATCTGCTCGTCAAGGGTTTCTCGCAGGCTGATCGCCGTGCTGACCAGCTGTTTCTGGTTGAGCTGCAAGGTGATGGATTCATTGAGCAGCGCACTGAGCTCGCGATTCAGCCGCTCCAGCAGGTCGCTGCGGGTGGTGGCCAGGTCGAGCAGGGTCTTGCGCAGGGCAGGGGTGACGTCTTCCGGCTTCTGCGTCGCCAGCAGCGTGTCGACGTAGGTGCTCGGGCTGCTCATCTGTTCGCGCTGCTGGTTGACCTCGAACTGATACAGGCGGATGTCGGCGATTTCATCGGCCAGTCCGCTGTCCAGCTTGAGCTTGGGTAATGACTGCTTCTGTTTGTAGAGGATTTTCGACAGCAGCAAACTGCCGCTCAGCACATTGATCTGCTCATCCAGCGCCTGATCGGTTTGCGTCAGGGCATCCAGCTGCGTTTTAGTCTTGAGGTTCTGCTGGGTCAGCTCGTTTAGGCGGTCGGTGCCGCGCAGCAGGTAGTCCGAGAGCTTAAGGTTGGCGGCGCTTTCGCTCGCCAGCAGGCTGCTGCCGCCGGCTTTCTGCGCTTCGAGGGACAGCTGCGTCACGGTTTCCTGAGACTGGGCGCGACGCTTCTCATTGATCAACGTCTGCAGGTCCTGGATCTCCTGATCCTGACGATTGACCTTTTCCGTCAGCAGGTCGCGCTGACTGCCGCCAAGGTCCTGGAGCTGGCTGTTGCCGGCGAGCTCCTGGCGACGCAGTGCAATCAGCGCATTCAGTGAGGCTTGTTCGGCATTCAACGCATTGCGCTGGTCGGCATTGATCGTCTTGCCGCCGTCCTTGCCGGACTTGAGGATGCCGTTGATAGCCTGAATGCGCGTCTGGCTGGTGCTGATTTCAGCCTGGGCCCGCTCGGGCCGGGTCTGGGCGGTGATGGTCAGGCTATTGGCGTCGTTGAGGGCTTTCTGCAAGTCAGCCTGTTGGGCGCTGCGCTGACTCAGGATTTGCTCAAGCTGCGGCACGTCAAGGTTGGCGTAGCGCTGAGCGACAGGGACGACCTTGCTCGCTTTGAGCTTGGTCAGCTCACGCTGGTTTTCGGTGGTCTGCCTAGGCGCATCAGTGAGTTGTTTTTTCAGGTCTTCCAGCTTCTGCTGGTTGTCCTTCTGGCTGGACAGGAACGTCAGGGTCTGTTCCAGCACCTGCTGCAGGGCTTTCTGGTCGTCAGGGGTGAGCTTGCGGTCAGCTATCTTGTCCAGGCTACGCTGGACGGTCTCGCTGGACAGGGGCGGTGTGTCGGCGGCAAACGCCGGCACGGACGACAGGCAAAGCCCAAGCAGGGCCGAGGCAAAAAGGTTACGCAGCGTGAACATAGACACCGGGTCGAGCGAGCAGAAGTGGAGGGCAGTCTAAAGGAACAGCCCGAGGCCCGGGCGGCTTCCTTCGGGGAATCTGACGCCCACTTTCAGGATCTTGTTCCCGTCCATGACGGCGACAGTCCAAATAGTTCCATTCCATTCGACCTGGTCGCCGACAATGGGCGCGCCGCGATTCTTCTGGATGATGAACTGGCTCAACGGCATGCCCGGATCCAGCCCATCGAGTTTCAAACCGTAAAGTGCCGCGACAGCCCCCAGCTCAGCGTCTCCTTCAAGTACGAAGTCACCAAAGAAGCGCAGGTCCAGGCCGCGTTGCGGCGCCTGGCTGAACAGCTTGCCGAGGGCGGGAAGGTCATGCTCGTGGCCAATGACGCAAAGCAGATCACCGACTTCAAGCACCGTACTACCCGACGGATGGAGCAGTTGCTGACCCCTGAACAAGGCTGCAATACGTGTGCCTTCAGGCATTTTCAGCTCGCGCAATGCGGCACCGATACACCATTTTTCGGCGCCAAGGCGGTACACGAACAGCTCCCACTCGCTGGTGACATGCACCTCCAGCGCCGCGCGGGAAATCGGCGCCGGATCAGGCGGTACGGTCACTTTCAGCCATTTGGCCACCCACGGCAGGCTGGTCCCCTGCACCAGCAGCGACACCAGCACGATGAAGAACGCGAGGTTGAAATACAGCTGCGCATGGGGCAGGCCGGCCATCAGCGGGAACACCGCCAGAATGATAGGTACTGCGCCGCGCAATCCGACCCAGGCGATAAAGGCTTTTTCGCGGCCGTGGAAGACGCGGAAAGGCAGCAGGCCAGCCAACACCGACAATGGCCGCGCCACCAGAATCATCCATAGCGCCAGGCCCAGCGCGGGCAACGCAATGGGCAGCAGGTCATGGGGCGTGACCAGCAGACCCAATACCAGGAACATGCCGATCTGCGCCAGCCAGGCCATGCCATCGAGCATGTGCAGGATGCCGTGACGGCTGCGAATGGGCTTGTTGCCCAGTACCAGGCCGCACAGGTATACCGCGAGGAAGCCGCTGCCGTGGATGGCGTTGGTCAACGCAAAAACCACCAGACCGCCGGCAACCACCAGAATGGGGTAAAGGCCGTTGGCCAGGTTTATCCGGTTGACCAGCTGCAGCATGATCCAGCCGCCGCCCAGGCCGATGATGCCGCCGATGCCGAATTCCTGAACCAGATGGCCCAAAAGGCTCCAGTGCAGGCCGGTCTGGCCGCTGGACAGCATGTCGATCAACGTGACCGTGAGAAACACCGCCATGGGGTCGTTGCTGCCGGATTCGATCTCCAGGCTGGCGGTCACCCGTTCGTTCAAGCCCTTGCCGCCCAGCAGAGAGAACACCGCCGCGGCATCGGTAGATCCGACGATGGCGCCGATCAGCAAGCCCTGGATGATGTTCAGGTCGAACAACCAGGCAGCGACCATGCCGGTCAGCCCCGTAGTGATCAGCACGCCGACGGTGGCCAGCGACAGCGCCGGCCAGAGTGCGACCCGGAAACTCGCCACCCGCGTGCGCAGGCCGCCGTCGAGGAGGATCACCGCCAGCGCCAGGTTACCGACCAGATAGGCCGTCGGGTAGTTGTCGAAAATGATGCCGCCGCCGTCGACGCCGGCGACCATGCCGACCGCGAGGATGATCACCAGGATCGGAATGCCAAGGCGGGAGGACAGCGAACTGACCAGGATACTTGCACCCACCAGCAACGCGCCGATCAGGAACAGGCTGTTGATGGTCGTGGCATCCAAGGGCGGTACTCCAGAAACGAATTCGAAAAAGCGAGAGCACGAACTGACCATGCAGTCGGCGTGCCAAGGGATTTAACCCGTTGAATTGGTTGGCTGTCAAAGCGTAATTCTTGATCCGTATGGAAGGGGCGGTTAACGCGCGCACGGATTTACCGCTCCTTCCTGGCCAGCCGGATGGTTGTGAAGCAATAGTTATCCATGACCTCCCTTGGTGTGCGTCAGCGGAGTATCAGCCTTCGCCCAATGACAGAATGTCGGGTGATGAAAAGTATAAAGATAAAGAATTGGTCGACTACGCGGGTCCGGGCAGCTAGCGGCGGGGGGCGCTCGCTGGCAAAACAGCGGCTGGAGTCGTTGGCGGAAGGAGAGCGATGGCGACCCCGAAGTGAGAGGTCCGCGGGAATCTCGGGACGAAAACGGGTGGGCGATTGAGCCGACGCGCGAGGGAAACGCCGCCGGGTGGAAGCTGAACCCCAAATTACGGTTCGAGTATTCCCTGGCGCCGAAAACTCATGGAAAGCGCCGGGGGCGTGACGTGTCCCCTTAGCCGGTCTAGCCGTTGACGATTTCGGTCTCGATGTGGGGCGCTTAAAACCATTCATCCTGCATCGACAGACACGCATCATCACGCCGTTCCAGGATCGCCAGTTCGTGATGGCAGCCCGGTACTTCCCACGTCAGGAAGTACCGGGCTGCATGCAGCTTGCCGCTGTAAAAACCAGCGTCTGTTTCGTTGGCGCCTTCCAAGCCTTCCTGTGCACGGATCGCCTGTTCCAGCCAGCGCCAGCCGATGACGGTATGGCCGAAGGCTTTGAGGTACAGCGCCGAATTGGCAAGCGTGGTGTTCACCTGGCCTTGAGCCAGATCTGTCAGCAATCCAAGGGTGACCGCTTGCAAGCGTGCGACCAGTTGTTCAAGTGGCTCGCGCAGCGCGCTGAGTGACTCGTGGGCCCGCGCTTGTTCGCACGTTGCAGCGATCAGCCTGACCAGTTGCTTGAGGCCGGCGCCGCCGTTCTGAGCCAGCTTGCGACCGAGCAGGTCGAGGGACTGAATACCGTGGGTACCCTCGTGGATCGGGTTCAGCCGGTTATCCCGATAATACTGCTCCACCGGGTAGTCGCGGGTGTAACCATGCCCACCCAGGATCTGAATCGCCAGCTCGTTGGCTTTCAGGCAAAACTCCGAAGGCCACGATTTGACAATGGGCGTCAGCAGGTCGAGCAGTTCATGCGCCTGTTTTCGCACGTCCTCGCTTTCGCCTGTTTGCGTGTCGTCGAACAGGCGAGCGGCATACAGGCCCAGGTCGAACGAGCCTTCGACGTAGGCTTTCTGGGCCAGCAACATGCGTTTGACGTCGGCGTGCTGAATGATCGAAACCGGCGCGCCGCCCGGTGACTTGCTGTCAGGCAGTCGGCCTTGCGGGCGCTCACGGGCGTAGTCCAGGGAGTACAGATAACCGGCGTAGCCCAGCATGACCGCGCCCATGCCCACACCAATGCGTGCCTCGTTCATCATCTGGAACATGCAGCTGAGTCCCTGATGCGGCTTGCCCACGAGGTAGCCCACGCACTGGCCGCTGTCGCCGAAATTCAGCGCGGTGGACGTGGTTCCGCGCCAGCCCATCTTGTGAAACAGGCCGGCGAGAATGACGTCGTTGCGCTCACCTAGGCTGCCGTCATCGTTGACCAGAAACTTCGGAACGATGAACAGGGAGATGCCTTTCACCCCCGGTGGCGCGTCGGGCAGCTTGGCAAGGACCAGATGGACGATGTTTTCGGAGAGCGGGTGATCACCACCGGAAATAAAAATCTTGTTGCCGCGCACGCGGTAGCTGCCGTCTGCGACGGGCTCGGCGCGGGTGCGGATGTCCGACAGCGACGAGCCGGCGTGGGGTTCGGTCAAGGCCATGGTGCCGAAGAAACGGCCTTCGATCATCGGTTGCAGAAAGCGCTGTTTTTGCTCATCAGTACCGAAGTTCTCGATGAGATTGGCTGCACCCATGGTCAGGAACGGATAGGAGGCGGTCGCAGCGTTTGCCGACTGGAAGTGGGCAAAGCAGGCCTGAGACAGCAGGGTTGGCAGCTGCATGCCGCCCGCTTCGAAGTCCCGCGCGGCGTTGAGGAAACCGGCTTCCAGAAAGGCGTCCACGGCGGGCTTCACTTCCGGAATCAGAACCGCTGCGCCGTTCTCGAAGCGCGGTTCGTTCTCGTCATTTTTGCGATTGTGGGGCGCGAAATATTTCTCGGCGATGCTGCGCGCCGTGTTGATCGCTGCGTCAAATGTTTCCCGGCTGTGCTCGGCAAAACGCTCGCGCCGGGTCAGCGCCTCAGCGTCCAGCACCTCATACAGCTCGAACGCCAGATTGCGGGAACTGAGCAGCGTCTCGGACATGGCGGCGTACCTTTGTTGGGAATGCCGTCGAGTCTAGGGGCGAGGAGAAGGGGTGAACAGGAAGATTGATGCGCGTGATGGGACGATCAAACGGGGGTTGAACGCAGGCTCGATAGCCGGCACAACCCCGTTGGTCCGACGCTGAGTTGTCGCGAAGCGAACTTAGCCCTTGCAGGAGCGACCGGGTGGGCGCTCCTGCACAAGACCGTTTCTCCAGTCGGTTGTTACCCGATCGTCATGAGGCTCGCATTGCCGCCGGCTGCCGCTGTGTTGACGCTCAGCGCACGCTCGATCACCAGACGCTCCAGCGCAATGTTGGTCTCGCCTTTGGACAAACCGTGCACACCGATGATGGCGCCGCTGCGTTGAGCGACCTGTTCGCAGACAGCGCGCAACTGATCGGAATCGCCGTGATGGAGCACGGCGTCAAGGGCGACCTCGTCCTTGTTCCAGTCGGCGACCAGCCGGATGCGTGACTGCACGTCCTTCGGCAAGCGTTGACGCAGTGACTTGCCCGGTTCACCGTCCGGCACGATCGCCGTGCTGCCGACCGCCAGCACGGCGGCCAGTTGCGCCAGCAGGTCCGTCTCGTCCTCGGCCAGGCACAGCACGTGCTCGCGCGGCAGGATGCTGTAGCTGTTGCGCTCGCCGGTCGGGCCCATGAGCGTGCGGGTTACGCCGCTTTGGGACTGCTCGGCGAACTGGCCGCACAGCACCTCCAGATCGCTGAGTTGTTGGCTGCCCGCCCAGGCTTTGAGCGCCATCAGCGGCTTGAGCATTGTCTCTTGCATGCGTGTGTCCGGTGCCTGTTGCGCATCGCGGGCGGCGAAGGATTTCTGCACGGCATCGGCGGGACGCGTCGACAGCAACCGATAGAGATACAGAGGCCCACCGGCTTTCGGACCGGTGCCCGACAAACCTTCGCCACCGAACGGCTGCACACCCACGACCGCGCCGACGATGTTGCGGTTGACGTACATGTTGCCCGCGTTGACGTTGTCGATCACCTTGGCGATGGTCTCGTCGATGCGCGTGTGTACCCCCAGCGTCAGGCCGTAGCCGGACGCATTGATCTGCGCAATCAGCTGATCCAGCTCTCGGCGCTTGTAGCGGACGACGTGCAGGACCGGGCCGAAGATTTCGCGTTGCAGTTCGTCGAAGCTGTCCAGCTCGATCAGCGTCGGCATGACGTAGGTGCCGCGTTTGATTTCGTCGCTGTCGGCAATAGCGACCTGATACACAGTGCGGCCTTTGTCGCGCATGGCCTGGATGTGTTTCTCGATCCCGGCCTTGGCTTGCTGATCGATCACCGGGCCGATGTCCACCGACAGCCGCTCCGGATTACCGAGGCGGCTTTCAGCCATCGCGCCCTTGAGCATCTCGATGACGCGATCAGCGGAATCTTCCTGCAGGCACAGCACGCGCAGTGCGGAGCAGCGCTGACCGGCGCTGTCGAACGCCGACGACACCACGTCGATGACCACCTGTTCGGTGAGTGCGGAGGAGTCGACGATCATCGCGTTCTGGCCACCGGTTTCAGCGATCAGCGGGATTGGCCGGCCCTGGGCATCGAGACGGCCGGCGACGTTGCGTTGCAGCAAACGGGCGACTTCCGTGGAGCCGGTAAACATGACGCCTTTGACGCGATCATCGCCGACCAGCCGCGCGCCGACGGTTTCACCGCGGCCCGGCAGCAGTTGCACCACGCCCTCGGGAATACCGGCTTCGAGCAAGATACGTACGGCCTGCGCGGCAATCAGCGGGGTCTGTTCCGCAGGTTTCGCGAGCACCGGGTTGCCGGCCGCCAGGGCTGCAGCCACTTGGCCGCTGAAGATGGCCAGCGGGAAGTTCCAGGGGCTGATGCACACCACAGGGCCCAGTGGGCGGTGAGCATCATTGCTGAAATCATTGCGTGCCTGCACCGCGTAATAACGCAAGAAGTCCACGGCTTCGCGTACTTCGGCGATGGCGTTGGTGTACGTCTTGCCGGCTTCGCGAGCCAGCAGGCCCATCAACGGTTGTATTTCGGCTTCCATCAGGTCCGCCGCGCGCTCGAGGATCGCCGCGCGTTCGGCCGGCGGTGTCGCCTGCCAGATCGGCCCGGCGCTGAGGGCGCTGAGCAAGGCGTTGTCGACGTCCTCCAGGCTCGCTTCCTGTACGTGACCGACAACGTCACGCAGATCCGACGGGTTCAGGACCGGCGTTTCGGCACCGGCGCTGACCGGGCTGCCAAGCATCGGGCCGGCTCTCCAGTCGTTGTGCGCCGTGGCGAGCAGGGCCGAAGACAGCGATGCCAGACGATGTTCGTTGGCTAGGTCGATGCCGGCCGAGTTGGCGCGCTCGCTGCCATACAGGTCGCGCGGCAGCGGAATGCGCGGATGCGGCAGGCCGAAACCGCCTTCTTGGGTGGCCATGCGCTCGATGCTGGACACTGGGTCGGCAACGAGTTCCTGGATCGAAATCGACTGGTCGGCAATGCGGTTGACGAAGGACGTGTTGGCGCCGTTTTCCAGCAAGCGACGAACGAGGTACGCCAGCAGCGTTTCATGGGTGCCGACCGGAGCGTACACGCGGCACGGTCGATTAAGCTTACCGTCGGCGACTTTGCCTACGACCTGCTCATACAAAGGCTCGCCCATGCCGTGAAGGCACTGGAACTCGTACTGGCCGGGGTAATAGTTCTGACCGGCGATGTGGTAGATGGCCGACAGCGTGTGAGCGTTGTGGGTCGCGAACTGCGGGTAGATGACTTCCGGCACCGACAGCAGTTTGCGCGCACAGGCAATATAGGAAACGTCGGTGTAAACCTTGCGTGTGTAGACCGGATAGCCTTCGAGGCCTTCGACCTGGGCGCGTTTGATTTCGCTGTCCCAGTACGCGCCCTTCACCAGACGGATCATCAGGCGATGGCGACTGCGGCGGGCCAGGTCGATTACGTAGTCGATCACGTAAGGGCAGCGCTTCTGGTACGCCTGGATCACAAAACCGATGCCGTTCCAGCCGGTCAGTTGCGGCTCGAAGCACAGGCGTTCGAGCAGATCCAGCGACAGCTCCAGCCGGTCGGCCTCTTCGGCGTCGATGTTCAGGCCGATGTCGTATTGCTTGGCCAGCAAGGTCAGCGACAGCAGGCGCGGGTACAACTCATCCATCACGCGCTCGTATTGCGCACGGCTGTAACGCGGGTGCAGGGCGGACAACTTGATCGAGATGCCGGGGCCTTCGTAAATGCCCCGACCGTGGGAGGCTTTACCGATCGAGTGAATGGCCTGCTCGTAGGACGCCAGGTACTTCTGCGCGTCGTGCTCGGTCAGCGCCGCTTCGCCGAGCATGTCGTAGGAGTAACGGAAACCTTTCGCTTCAAACTTGCTGGCGTTGGCCAAGGCTTCGGCGATGGTCTCGCCGGTGACGAATTGCTCGCCCATCAGGCGCATGGCCATGTCCACGCCCTTGCGGATCATGGGTTCGCCGGACTTGCCGATGATGCGGCTCAGCGAGGAGGTCAGGCCGGCCTCGTTGTGGGTGCTCACCAGCTTGCCGGTCAACAGCAGGCCCCACGTGGCAGCGTTGACGAACAGCGAAGGGCTGTTGCCCAGATGCGGATGCCAGTTGCCGGTGCTGATCTTGTCGCGAATCAGCGCGTCGCGGGTGCCTTTGTCGGGAATGCGCAGCAGTGCTTCGGCCAGGCACATCAGCGCCACGCCTTCCTGCGATGAAAGGGAAAACTCCTGCAGCAGGCCCTGAACGATACCGGCGCGGCCACCGGCGCTTTTCTGGTTACGCAGTTTCTCGGCGATCGAAGCGGCAAGCTTGTGCGTGGCGTCGGCCATCGGGGCAGGCAGGCGCGCCTGCTCGATGAGCATGGGCACCACTTCCGGCTCGGGGCGACGGTAGGCGGAGGTGATCGCCGCGCGCAAGACCGACTGGGGAAGAATGCTTTCGGCGAATTCAAGAAACGCCTGATGACCAGCGTCGGCAGGCAGGTCGCCCTGGTCATCGGCGTCTTTGCCACCCTGCCCACTGAGTTCGTTGAGGGTTGCGCCGCCCTCGAGCTTCTCCAGGTAATTGAAAATCGCCTGCTTTATCAGCCAGTGGGGCGTCCGGTCAATGGACTGTGCAGCCGCTTTCAATCGCTCGCGGGTGGGGTCGTCAAGTTTGACACCGAGGGTGGTGGTCGCCATTTCTTATCCTCATGACAGCCACGGTCATGTGGCTTAGCTGCGGCAAGATTAGCTGTGCGATGAGTGAGGTGCAACCGGGTGCAACCGCTTTTTTCAAAGTGTTTCAAGACTGCCCCGTATTGAGTCGAATCTGTCATGCCTCGCCCGGTTCAGGTGCCCCCTTGCGGCAACGCCCTATTTCCCATGCGCCCGCAAATACAGCGCCCGGCAGCCATCGGTCTAAATTGTAAAAAAGCGCGGCGATGCTGGTTTTCGGGTTGCACCTGCTCTGGGATGTCCTCTAGGATGCGCCGCTTTGGTGCATTAAAGCGGTGTGCAGCGGCGAGACTCTTCGCCAGCCCGCAACATACGCGAGCGGACACTGCGAACCTGATGCCTCAGGACAACTTCGCTCTGCTCGCGCCTATAAAAACAACGCCGGAACCTAACCGATGAGTGTCAGCAACCCTACCTTGATCACCTTCGTGATCTACATTGCCGCGATGGTCCTCATAGGCCTCATGGCCTACCGTTCCACCAATAATCTTTCGGACTACATACTCGGCGGGCGTAGCCTTGGCAGTGTGGTCACTGCCCTCTCTGCGGGTGCCTCGGACATGAGCGGCTGGCTGCTCATGGGCCTGCCGGGCGCGATCTACATGTCCGGTCTGTCGGAGAGCTGGATCGCCATCGGCCTGATCATCGGCGCCTACCTCAACTGGCTGTTCGTCGCTGGCCGCCTGCGCGTGCAGACCGAGCACAACGGCGATGCGCTCACCCTGCCGGATTACTTTTCCAGCCGCTTTGAAGACAACAGCGGTCTGTTGCGGGTGATTTCAGCCATCGTGATTCTGGTGTTCTTCACGATCTACTGCGCATCCGGCATCGTCGCTGGCGCGCGGCTGTTTGAAAGCACCTTCGGTATGTCCTACGAAACCGCCTTGTGGGCGGGCGCTGCGGCAACGATTGCCTACACCTTCATCGGCGGCTTTCTGGCCGTCAGCTGGACAGACACGGTGCAAGCCACCTTGATGATCTTCGCGCTGATCCTTACGCCAATCATCGTGTTGCTGGCGACCGGTGGCATCGACACCACGTTCATGGCGATCGAAGCTCAGGACCCGAGCAACTTCGACATGCTCAAGAACACCACTTTCATCGGCGTCATCTCGCTGATGGGCTGGGGCCTGGGCTACTTTGGTCAGCCGCACATCCTGGCCCGCTTCATGGCCGCTGATTCGGTAAGATCGATCGCCAAGGCGCGTCGCATCTCCATGACCTGGATGATTCTCTGCCTGGCCGGCACCGTTGCCGTGGGCTTCTTCGGCATCGCTTACTTTTCCGCGCACCCGGAGGTGGCCGGGCCCGTGACAGAAAACCATGAGCGCGTGTTCATCGAACTGGCCAAGATCCTGTTCAACCCATGGATCGCGGGCGTTCTGCTGTCGGCCATTCTGGCGGCGGTCATGAGCACGCTGAGCTGCCAGTTGCTGGTGTGTTCAAGTGCGCTGACCGAAGACTTCTACAAAGCCTTCCTGCGTAAAAGCGCGTCCCAGAAAGAGCTGGTATGGGTCGGGCGGGCCATGGTTCTACTGGTGGCGCTGATCGCGATTGCTCTGGCCGCAAACCCGGAAAACCGCGTGCTGGGTCTGGTCAGTTACGCCTGGGCCGGCTTTGGCGCCGCGTTCGGTCCAGTCGTACTGATCTCGGTGGTCTGGAAAGGCATGACGCGCAACGGGGCGCTGGCGGGGATTCTGGTGGGTGCGATTACGGTCGTGGTGTGGAAGCACTTCGAGCTGCTGGGCCTGTACGAAATCATCCCTGGCTTCATCTTTGCCAGCATCGCGATCGTCGTCTTCAGCGCAGTCGGCAAAGGCCCGACGCCGGGCATGCTGAACCGCTTTGAAGCCGCAGAAAAAGAGTACAAGGCGGCGTAAGGGCTGCCTGTTCAAGAGCCCGAGCGACGCAAACGCTCGGGCTCCCTCATGGCCACATCCGCTTTAGTTGTGGTCGGCGTCCAGGTTGAAAAACATGGTCTTGCCACCTTCGCTGGTATAGCCGGTGTGGTCCTGTGTGTAGACCCCCGCCTTGAAGTACAGCTGTTGTTTGCTCCAATTTGCGCTGATCCGGTCGTTCCAGGCCATGCCGTGGGCGGTCACGCTGAGCAGCCCTGCTTTATTCAGGTGGATTACGTAGTTGAACGTCTCGTTGAGGCTCACGTTTTCTGCAACCGTGATCACGCGCGCTTTTTTGTCGTTGGGATGGTAACGGACCTTGGCCACGATGTTGCCCATGTGCGTCGCTTCCAGGTACTGGTATTCAACCTTCAGCAGCGGCTGGGTGCTGTCGTAGACGTGGATCTGCCCGATGACGACCCTGCCGGAGGACGGCACCTGCAGGACTTTGAGCTTGGCGTTCAGGAAATTGTCGGCGTCCTGGTAGTACCAGTTGTGAAGCGTGCCGTTGGACCAGGTCTCGCGTAATTCACTGCGCGGGTAAATTGCGTTGGCGGTCTTGCTTCCGGTGACTGGCGCCCAGAACGTGACGTTCGATGAGCCGGACTTGAAATACTTGCTGTCGTAACCTTTTAGCAGTTGCTGTGTTTCGATGGTAGCGGGGGGCGAGCCCACTGGAATGCTCAGATTCCATGTTCCCAAATCAATCATGTCTAGTCGTCCGGTATGTCTCATTGCCAGCAAAGTCGCGGGCGCAAGTGGTTGTGGGGCGCTTTTTATACGGTTCGCCGCTGCGTTTGTTAATGCGAATCCGTCGAACGGTTGACGTCAAAGTGCCGCTATTTTCGCTCCAGCGCAGGGTAACACTGACATTGAGCAACGTTACCGTTAGTCGGTTGGATGGCACTTTTTGGACGGCACTGCTATGGCCGCCTTCTTTTTTTTCCAATCAAAGCTAGAGTAATGGCCAGTCAGACCTTCAGCGGGGCGTGCCCCGGGCAGTAAAAGTGAATGATGAGTAACAGCATGGAATGCGTGCAGTCCCCGCCCTCAAGTGGCAAATCAGTCTTGTTGGTTGTTGATGATTACCCCGAAAATCTGGTCACCATGCGCGCTGTTCTGCAGCGACAGGACCGGGAAATCATCACAGCCGCCTCCGGCATGGAAGCGCTGGGTATCTTGCTGGACCGTGATGTCGATCTGGTGCTGCTCGATGTGCAGATGCCGGAAATGGATGGCTTCGAGGTCGCCCGCCTCATGCGTGGCAGCCTGCGAACGCGATTGACACCGATCATCTTCCTGACCGCCAACGAACAATCCCGCGACTCCGTGCACAGGGGCTACGCCAGCGGCGCAGTCGATTACCTGTTCAAGCCGTTCGACCCCAACATTCTCAGGCCCAAGGTTCAGGCGCTGCTGGAGCAGCAGCACAATCGACGTGCCCTGCAGAAGTTGAGCCGAGAGCTGGAGTCGGCGCGGGCATTCAATGCCTCGGTCCTGGCGAATGTGGCCGAAGGCATTCTTGTGGTCACGGAAGACGGCGTCATCAGCTTCGCGAATCCGGCCATCTGCCGCCTGCTGGGCATGACCGACGGCGAGCTGCGCGGCACTGGGCTGTGCACCTACTTGCACGAGCCCAGCGTGGCCGAGTGGGCCGATTCCGGCTTCTATCATCACTATCGCCGTGCGGACACTTATCGCGTACACGATGCCGTGCTGCGCACCCCCGAGGGGCGTCAGGTTCCGGTCGCGCTGTCGTGCGCGCCGCTGCCTGCGGAACAGCGCGCCATGGTGCTCAGCGTGCTCGACATGTCGGTGGTGCGTGACCTCTATCGTCAGCTCGAACAGCAGGCCGTGACCGATTCGCTCACTGGTCTGCTGAACCGACGCGGCTTCTATCAGACGGTCGAAGGCATGCTGCTGCGAAACGAGCATGCGGGCAAGTATCTGGTCGTGTTGTACCTGGACCTTGACGGCTTCAAGGAGGTCAATGACTCCCTGGGTCATGATGCCGGTGATCAGGTATTGCAGTGGGTGGGCGTGCAACTCAAAGACTGCCTGCGCCCCTACGATGTGCTCGCCCGCATGGGGGGCGACGAGTTTGTGGTGGTCATAGACGGCCTGGACTTTCCGGAACACGCGGCCAAGGTCGCTGAAAAACTGATCGAGCGGGTGTCCACGCGGCGTTTGGTGGATGGGGTCGAGGCGACGCTGGGCGCCAGTATCGGCATCGCGGTCTATCCGGACTGCGGCACCAATCTGGATGGCCTTCTGCGGGCGGCGGACATTGCGATGTACGAAGCCAAGCGGGCAGGGCGTCAGCAATACCGCTTCTTCGATCAGTACATGAACGGCCGCGCACGCTCGCGCCTGATGCTCGAAGAGAGCGTGCGCACGGCGATCGATGGCAAGGACTTCTCGATGGTCTATCAGCCTCAGGTCAACGTAATTACCGGGAAGACGCGGGGCTTCGAGGCGCTGCTGCGCTGGCACCATCCGGACGCGGGGGATGTGCCTTCAGGCGTGTTCATTCCGCTGCTGGAGGAGACGCGTCTGATCAACAAGCTCGGCGGCTGGATTTTCGAGCAGGGCGCAGCACAGCGCCAACGCTGGAGCGATGTGTTCCCGGACGATCTGGTAATGAGCGTCAGCGTTAGCCCTGCGCAATTCAGCCTGCCGAATCTGGCGGCCGAGCTGCAGCGCGCGATGCAGATGCACGGGCTGAAACCGCGTCAGCTGGAGGTGGAGATCACTGAGCCGTCGCTGGTTCACAATTTGGTGCACAGCCGCAAGCAACTGCAGAGCCTGCATGACATCGGCGTGCGCGTGTCGCTGGACGATTTCGGTGCAGGCGACAGCTCGCTGGCCCACTTGCGCAACCTCGACCTGGACACCCTCAAGCTTGATCGGCACTTCATTGGCGGCATGCTCGGATCGTCCAGGGATCTGGCGGTCGCGCGCAGCATTATTGACCTGTGTCGCATGCTCGATATCGAAGTGATTGCCGAGGGGGTCGAAACCTTTGAGCAGTATGAGTGGCTGGTCGACAACGGCTGCCAGATCATTCAGGGCTTTCTGATTGCTCATCCGATGCCGCCGCTTGAGGCCGAGCGCTTTGTCGAGCCGATTGCCCTGCCGGTCGCGTTACAGCTGCTCGGGCAGGACTGACGCGGTAGACTCGCGCTTTTCCGCGACTCGATTCGAACATGACTGTCACCACACCCACGCCGCTCAAATACCTGCAGGCCTATCCCCAGGGCCTGCAGGATCAGGTTCGGCAGTTGATCGCGCAGAACCGCCTTACCGATTATCTGCAGCAGCGCTATCCCGACCGACACGAGATCCAGAGCGACAAGGCGCTGTACGCCTACGCGCTGTCTCTCAAGCAGGAATACCTGCGCAACGCGCCAAACATCGACAAAGTGCTGTTCGACAACCGACTGGACCTGACCCATCGGGCGTTGGGCCTGCATACCACGGTGTCGCGGGTGCAGGGCGGCAAGCTCAAGGCCAAGAAGGAGATCCGCGTGGCGGCGTTATTCAAGGACGCCGCACCGCAGTTTCTGAAAATGATCGTGGTCCACGAGCTGGCGCACTTCAAGGAGTCGGACCACAACAAAGCGTTCTACCAACTGTGCGAACACATGCTGCCGGGCTATCACCAGGTGGAGTTTGACCTGCGCATCTACCTGACCTGGCGGGACATGCAGACGGCCTTGCGCTGATCAGGCGCTAACGCATTTCAAGGAAGTATCGATGGAAGTCAGCAAGACCAAGAGCAGTTTCTACCGTCGCTTGTATGTGGCGTATCTGATCGACAGTGGAACCGCCAGCAGCGTGCCGGCCCTGACCGACGTGACGGGCATGCCGCGCCGCACCGCGCAGGACACCATTGCGGCGCTGGCTGATCTGGACATCGTCTGCGAGTTCGAACAGCTCGATGGCGCCCGCAATCATGCCGGGGGTTACCGGATTCGTGACTGGGGCGCGATCAACCCGACATGGATCGAAGGCAATCTGGGCACCATCAAGCAGGTGCTGGGGTACCCCTGACGGCGTGCTTACTCCAGATCCCGACGCATGCTGATGTGGGGAATGCCGTCTTCGATGTACACCTCGCCTACCGGATTAAAGCCGTAGCGGCTGTAATAACCCTGCAAGTGCGCCTGGGCAGAAAGAAATATTGGCTGGTCCGGCCACTGAAGTTCCGCATGTTTCAGCGCCTGAACCATCATTTCATGGCCCATGCCTTTGTTGCGCACTGATTGTGCGGTCACGACGCGGCCAATGGTTACGTCGCCGTTCTGCTGAATCGGGTCCAGCAGGCGCAGGTAAGCGACCAACTGATCATCCTGCCAGGCCATGAGATGGCAGGTATCGCCCAGTAAATCCTGACCGTCGACGTCCAGGTACCAGCATTTCTGCTCCACCACGAACACCTGCGCCCTTAATTGCAGAATGGCGTACAGCTGCTCTTTGCCAAGGTCGGTATGGTGTTTGCAAATCCAGTTGATAGACATGACGCCGGCCTGCGAGAAGAAGTCGATGCCGGATACTAAACGCATATCGGCGCTGGCCCAAATGCGCAGTGAGCGGGCTCGGCAATGATTCAGTCAACGTTGCGTCATTTTGTTGAACTGCTGCACAAACATCACATTGTTATGAGTTGTGCAAAGCGCAAAATGAGTCTTCACTGAAGGCCAGTTGCCACAAGGAAGCTGAGCATGTCGCGTTTGCTGTGCGCCGCAGGGCTGTTGGGAATGCTGCTGATAACCCAAGGCGCGGCCGCACAGACGTTGCGCCTCGCCGGCGACGCATGGGCGCCTTATGCCGACGTGTCGTTGCTCCACGACGGGCTGTCCACTGACCTCATTCGCACGGCACTGGGCCGCGCCGGTTATGACACCGAATACGAGCAAGTTCCTTGGGCGCGGGCGATACACGGGCTGAGCGAGGGGCGCTATGACATCGTCATCAATGCCTGGTACAGCGAAGATCGCACGCGCATCGGGGTTTTCTCTGCACCGTATCTGATCAACCGCCTGCGTTTCCTGAAGCGCAAAGACTCCTCCATCGACTATCAAAGCCTGTCGCAGTTGCACGGCTATTCCATTGCAGTGGTGCGCGACTACGCCTACTCCCCCGAATTCGACGCCGATGCCGAGCTGAAAAAGGTGGCGGTCGCCAATTTCTCGACCGCGGCCAGGATGCTTGCTGCGGGGAGGGTTGAGCTAAGCGTGGAGGACGAATACGCGGCGCGTTTCGCTTTGAGTCGCGAGCCTGCCGAGGTGCGGAAAAACGTTGAGTTCCTGCCCAAGGCGCTTAGCGAGAACAGCCTGCACATATTGGTCAGCATCAAGCGGCCGGACCATCAGCAGATCGTGCTGGACTTCGACAAGGCCATCGCTGACATGAAAGCCGACGGCACGTACGACAAGCTCATCAAGCTGCACGGTCTGTGATCTGGGGCTCTTTGGCCGGCTCCTTGATCAAGTGCGCCGCCAGGGTGCGCAAGGGGCCCAACTGACGGCAGATCAACGCCAGCTGGGTTTGTACCAGGCGTTGGCCTTCGTCGATTTCTTCGGGCATCTGTTCCAGGCTCGTCGCCAGCGCTTCCTCGGCGTCGCTTTGCACCGCGACGGGTTCACGCAACGCCAGGCTTTGGGCTATTTCATCGATGCTCGCCGCGAGGCTGGCGCCGGCGCCTTCAATCAGCTGCTCGCGCACTTCCGGGGGGAGCGGGGTTTCCCGATGCGCGCCCAGGCCCGACAGGTAGCTGAGCAGGGTGTGTGACAGCACAAGAAAGCGGAAACCCACGTCGGCCTCTTTGCGGAAATGCCCCGGTTCCATGAGCATGTTGGCCAGTGTGGTGGACAGCGCAGCGTCCGCGTTATGGGCATTGCGCCGGGCCAGCCGATAGGCCAGATCATCGCTTTTGCCGTTCGCGTATTGCTGCATGATCTGACGCAAGTAGATGCTATTGCAGGACAGCGTATTGGCCAGCACCTTGTTGAGCCGGCGACCTTGCCAGTCCGGCAGGAACAGGAACACTGCCAGGCCCGCGATCAAGCTGCCCAGCAAGGTGTCCAGCAGGCGCGGCAGGAACACGCCGTAGCCGTCGCCGACCTGATTGAAGCAGAACAGAATCATCACCGTGATCGCCGCAGTCGACAGCGTGTAGCGCGTCGTCCGATTGACGAAGAACACCACGCCAGCCAGCACCGCGCACATCGACTGCAAAACCGGCGTGGTGATCAGATCGAAAAGAATCCAGCCCGCGGTCAGGCCGATGGCCGTGCCGATGATGCGCTGCCCAAGTTTGCGCCGCGTGGCGCCATAGCTCGGCTGACAGACAAAAACCGTGGTGAGGATGATCCAGTAGCCCTGCGACGGGTGAATCAGGTGAACCATGATGTAGCCGATGACCAGCGCCAACGGCAGGCGCAGGGCGTGGCGGAACAACAGCGAGGTCGGCGTCAGCTGCAGGCGCAGGCGCGTCCAGACGTCCTTGAGGTTGCGTGGCGAGCGGTCGAGCAGGCTGCTGTCGGTGGCGTCCGCCAGCGCGTCGGGGTTGCTCGCATCGCTGAGCAGCCGGTCGAGGGTGCCGAGGTTGTTGGCCAGCGCCCGCAACGAACGCAGCAAGCCGCGCCACGCGGGATTGCTCTGAATGCGCAGGTGCTCGAGGGAGGCGCGCAGGTCGTTCAGCGCATGGGCGAAGCTGTCGTCGTAGATGAATGGCTGGCGCAGCTGGATCGAGGCCGACAGGTCACGGCAGGCGCGACCTTGCTGGCGCAGCAGGCGCTGGCAGCGGAACAGTACGTCGCTGTGGAAGAACGCCTCGGCCAGCGAGTTGTAGGGGTAGTGCGACGAACTGGCGCGCTCGTGGATATCCTGGGCCAGGAAGTAGAGCTTCAGGTAACGGCTGACTTTCGAGCCCGGACGGCCACTGCCCACACGGTTGAGGATGATTTCCTTGGTGACGTTGAGCGCCGCGACGACCTTGCCGTTCTGCTTGGCAAGCTCCAGCCGCTTGGCTTCGATATCAAGGGTGCGAATCGGTTCGAACAGCTCTGATTTGAGCTTCAGGTACAAGCCCAGTTCGCGAAACAGTCGGGCCAGCGCCTGCTGCACCGGCTGATTGGAAAACAGCATCTGCCATAGTACTGACAGCAGGCCGTACCACGCCGCGCCCGCAACCAGCAGCATGGGTTCGTGCCAGAAATCGGTGACTTCGCCGCCACGCTGATCGACGCCGATCATCGTGTAGACCGACAGGATCAGCGTCGCGTAGGCAATGGCGCCATAGCGCTCGCCCAGCGCGCCGAGCATGGTCAGGCAGAACGCCGCAAAGGCGAAGGCGCAGATAAACACCACGGGGTAAGGAAACAACAGCTCCACGGACAACGCGGCAATGCTGAAACACACCAGCGTCACGGCCAACGCATTGAGGCGGCCTTGCCAGCTGTCGTCGGTTTCGGACAGGGCGCTGGCGATAATCCCGAGGAACAGCGGGATCAGTTGGGACATCTCGTTCTGGTACCAGCACAGCGCCATGCTGCCGGTCAGGGCGATGAACACCCG
>NZ_DASVUM010000200.1:0-21057 GCF_036387035.1 Pseudomonas sp.
GGTCGCCTTGGGCCGGGAAGGATTCATCACTGCATGCGTTCGGTGGGCATGGCCGAACGCGCGCTGGAGCTGATGTGCAAGCGCTCGGTGCAGCGAACGGCGTTCGGCCGGCCATTGGCCCGGCTCGGTGGCAATATCGACAAGATCGCCGACTCGCGCATGGAGATCGACATGGCGCGCCTGCTGACCCTGAAGGCCGCGTACATGATGGACACCGTGGGCAACAAAGTGGCAAAAAGCGAAATCGCCCAGATCAAGGTGGTCGCCCCGAACGTCGCCTTGCGGGTGATTGACCGGGCGATCCAGATGCACGGAGGCGCGGGGGTGTCCGGTGATTTCCCCCTGGCCTACATGTACGCGATGCAGCGTACCCTGCGTCTGGCCGACGGCCCAGACGAAGTCCACCGCGCGGCGATTGGCAAATTCGAGGTCGGCAAATATGTGCCTAAAGAGATGATGCGAAGCGAGCATCGCTGATCCCGCTTGCGCAGCCGTCGACTGACACAACGCAATCGGTTGGAGCCGGCTTGCTGGCGAACCTGATCCATCAGACAACACGATGGCAATTGGCTGAACGTGTTCGCCAGCAAGCCGGCTCCTACAGGATCGTGGCATCGACGGACTGGGCGGCGAGCCAACGAAACGGCAGTGCCGTCGCTACGGAGGGCCTGCGTTGCGAGGGGCTGTCCGGTCAGTCGCCAGCTTGTTACTCCAGCTCAAGCCAGATCGGCGCGTGGTCGGACGGCTTGTCCATCGATCGCAAGTGGTAATCCACGCCGGCTGCCTTGATCCGCGGTTGCAGGCCGTGGGACGCCAGAATCAAGTCAATGCGCAAACCACGCTTGGGTTCGTCCTCAAAGCCGCGACTGCGGTAATCGAACCAGCTGAACTGATCGACAACCTCCGGGTACAGATGGCGGAAGCTGTCCACCAGACCCCAGGCTTTGAGTTTGCCGAGCCACTCGCGTTCTTCCGGAAGGAAGCTGCACTTGCCGGTTTTCAGCCAGCGCTTGGCATTGTCGGCGCCGATACCGATGTCGCTGTCCTCAGGCGAAATGTTGACGTCACCCATCACCACCAGCGGCTGATCGTTGCTGAACCGCGTTTCCAGCAACTGCTGCAACTCCGCATAGAAGCGCAGCTTGGCCGGGAACTTGGTCGGGTGGTCACGGCTTTCGCCCTGTGGAAAGTAGCCGTTCATGACGGTCACCGGATTGCCGTTGCGGTCAGCGAAGGTACCCCAGATGAAACGGCGCTGGGCGTCCTCATCGTCATTGTCGAAGCCCTTGTGAATCGTCAGCGGTGGCTGACGCGAGAGCAGGGCGACGCCGTAATGGCCTTTCTGACCGTGGAAGTGCACGTGGTAGCCCAACGCTTCGATGTCCGCTTGGGGAAATTGCTCGTCGGAGACCTTGGTTTCCTGCAAACCAATGACGTCGGGCTGATGCTTCTCGATCAACGCCGCCAGTTGATGCGGTCGGGCGCGAAGGCCGTTGATATTAAAAGACACAATTTTCATGGGCGGCGGTCCTGGCAAAAACAAACGGCGATGCTAGCCGACCTTCCCGGCGGGGGCCAGCGCGCGGTTCGCTCGGCAAGACGGCAAACGGCGCGCGCGCTTTTCGCAAAGACGGCCAAGCGGGTGGAACTGCCATGGCGGGGGCGACTCGAAGCCTTGAGATCACCTACCCGAGCGGCCGCTCCGGAACCCATCAAAAGGACCCACACCATGCCTGAACTGCCCAGCGAGACGGCGCAGATCCGTCAGCTCGACAGCGGCTACTCACGCGAAACCCGCTTGCTGCTGTACCAGGCTTACCGCCAGGAGCCGAGCTTTGCCTACCTGTTCGAATCCGGGCGAGCGGGCTATGAGCAGCGCGTCAGGGCGACTATCCGCGCGCTGGTCAAACAGCATTATCTCCAGGAGCTGCCGGCGTTGGGCCTGTTCGTCGCAGACCGGCTGGTCGGGGTGGCGCTGATTGCGCCGCCCCAACGGCGGCTGGGCATCACCGAAAGCTGGGCCTGGCGCATTCGCATGCTCATGAGCACGGGCCTGCGCTGCACTCAGCGCTATCTGGCGTATTACCACGCCGTGCTGTCTTGCCTGCCATCGGAGGCCGTTCACGTGCTGCCGCTCTTTGGCGTGCACCCGGACTTCCAGGGGCAGCACTACGGCGAGCAATTGCTGATGGCGTTGCACGACTGGTGTGCAGAGGACAAAAACTCGGAAGGGATCGTCCTGGACACCGGCAATGGCAACTACCTGGAGTTCTATAAACGACAGGGCTATGAAGAAATCGGCGAGGTGGAAGTAGGACCCGTCCGAGAACACATATTTTTCCACCCAAACCCGCAGGTTTCACTGGGTTCCGTGGCTTGAACTGCACAAGCTTCTCCCTCTTCGCGGGTTTCAGCAGCCCGCGTCGCTCGTGTAGCATTCGCGCCTATGAAGTTTCCCCATCGATACACCAGTGGCTTTCTCTTGATGTTTTCCAGCTGCGCGGCCTTCGCCGATGCGCAGCTCGACGTCCGGGTCAAGCCCTCCAACGCCGCCCTTAAATCCAACATCGAAGGGTATGTGGGCAGCCTCGGCGAGCGTGACGAACCCGCGCTCGAACGCTTCAGCGTTGGCGCCGTCGAGCAGGCGCAGAAGGCAGCCCAAGCGCTTGGCTACTATCAGGCGCAGATCGAGAGCGAGGTCCGCCACGCCGACAACAACCTGCAACTGCTGCTGAAGGTCGAGGCGGGAGAGCCGGTGCACCTGCGCAACGTGTCCATACGCGTGACGGGCCAGGCCACCCAGCTGAAAAGCTTCAGGGTGCCGGACGGCAACGCTTTGAAGCCCGGCGCAGTGCTCAACCACGGCGTTTACGAGGACGCCAAGCACCTGATTGAAAACCAGGCCGCGCGGTATGGCTTCTTCAACGGCCGGTTCGTGACCCAGCGCCTTTCCGTGGACCCGCGCTCCGGTGTCGCCGACATTGAGCTGGTCTATGACAGCGGGCCGCGTTTCTCCCTCGGGAAAGTGACCTTCAGTGGTGATGCCCCGTTCGATGATGACCTGCTGCGGCGCATGGTGCCCTTTAAGCAAGACACACCCTACGACTCCGAACTGATCGCCGAACTCAATCAGGCCATGCAGTCCAGTGGCTATTTCGAAGGGGTGCGGGTCAATGCATCACCCACCGACGCTCAGGCCCAGGTCATTCCCGTCAACGTGCAGTTGCAGACGCGCAAGCCACGGACCATGGGGCTTGGCGTCGGCTATTCGACCGACGTCGGTCCCCGGGTAAAAGCCAACTGGACGCGGCACTGGGTCAACCCCCAGGGTCACAGTTATGGGGCGGAAGCCGAAATCGCCGCGCCGCGCCAAAACGTCGGTCTGTTCTACGACATCCCGCTGGACCCGCCCCTGACCGACAAACTGCGGTTCGCCGGCGGCTACCAATATGAAGAGATCGCCGACACCGACAGCCTCAGCAAACTGCTGACGGTTGGGCCGGAGTGGCACAGCACCCTGCCCAGTGGCTGGGAACGGGTCATCTCATTGAAATGGCAGCGCGAAGAATACCGCCTGGGCAACGACGAAGGCCTCAGCACCTTGCTGATGCCAGGCATCAGCTATTCCTACCTGCGCAGCGACAACCGCATCGACCCGCATAAGGGCTACCGTATTCAGTTCGACACCCAGGTTGCCAAGGAAGGCCTGGGCTCGGACGCCAACGTCGTGCACGGCACGGTCATGCTCAAAGGGCTCACCACGGTCGCGCAAAACCACCGTTTCCTTGGGCGGGTGCAGGTCGGGGGCAGCGCCACCAACGGCTACACATCAATCCCGCCGTCCCTGCGCTTTTTCGCCGGGGGCGACCAGAGCGTGCGCGGCTACGACTATCAATCGCTGTCACCGGAAAACTCCGACGGCGACAAGATTGGCGGCCGCTACATGATTGCCGGCAGCGCCGAGTACCAATACTCGATTGCCGAAAAATGGCGCGTGGCGGCGTTCGTCGATCAGGGCAACTCGTTCAACTCCCTGGACCTGCCAAGCCTGAAGACTGGCGTGGGCATTGGTGTGCGCTGGGTGTCCCCGGTCGGGCCGTTGCGCCTTGACCTCGCCCACGCGCTGGATGAAGACGGCGGCATACGTCTGCACTTCTCGATGGGGCCTGAACTGTGACCAATAGGAATTGGCTGAAACGCATCGCGGCCATCACGGCGATTACCCTGCTGTCCTTGGTCATCCTGGTGACGCTGGCATTGACCGTGCTCCTCGGGACCCAGACCGGCAGCCGTTGGGCGCTCGGTCTTGTGCCGGGCCTCTCGGTCGAGGGGTTTGCCGGTCGTCTGGGTGGCGCCTGGCAGGCGGATCATCTGGTCTGGGAGCAAGGCTCAAGCAGGGTCGAGGTCGATGCGCCGGTGTTCGACTGGTCACCGTCGTGTCTGGCGCGCATGACGCTGTGCATCGACAACCTGCAGACCGGCGACATCAGGCTGCAATTTCCTCCTTCCACTGGCGAGGCCAGCAGTGGCCCTGTCACGCTGCCTGACCTTAAACTTCCGCTCGCGTTGCAGCTGGGTCGCGTGCAGATCGGCAGCCTGCACCTGGACGGCACTGAACAGGTGCGCGACGTGCAACTGGCGGCGCACTGGACCGCTGAAGGGCTGAAGATCGATTCACTGCACGCTGGTCGTGACGACATCGTGCTCGACCTGTCGGGTCTGCTCAAACCCGAGGGTGACTGGCGGTTGACCGCCGAAGGGCAATTGAAGCTGCCGGACGTCAGCGGTCAGCCGTTGTCACTGGCCCTGAACATTCAGGGCGATCTGCTCAAGACGCTCACCCTCAACGCGCAGAGCAGTGGCTACATCGACGCCCGTCTGGTCGGTCAGTTACAGCCTCTGGTGGAAAACCTGCCGGCAGACATCGCCATCACCAGCGACGCGTTCAAGCCAAGCGCAGACCTGCCGGACACGCTGCAGCTCAATCACCTGATCCTCAAGGCCAAGGGCGACCTGGCCAGCGGCTACGCTGTGACCGGGAACGCCAGCCTTCCTGCGGAAAAGGGCCCGGTAGCGTTGGCGCTTCAGGGCCGCGTCGATGCCCAAGGCGCGCAGATCGCGGCACTAAACCTGACCGCCAGTGACAATCAACGCCTCAAGGCGAGCGGCACGCTGGATTGGCAAGAGGGTCTGCGAGCCGATGCGAAACTCGACTGGCTGGACTTCCCCTGGCATCGCTTGTACCCACTGGTCGATGAGCCCCAGGTCAGCGTTCATACGTTTACCGGCGAGGTGTCTTACACCGATGGCAAGTACCTCGGCCACCTCGCCGGCGACTTCAACGGGCCGGCCGGTCCGTTCACCCTGAGCAGCCCGTTCAGCGGCGATCTGCAGCAGATCTTTCTGCCGCAGCTTGAATTGACCGCCGGGCAAGGCAAGGCCGGCGGTCACCTGAACCTGCAATTCGCTGACGGCATCGCCTGGGATACGGCGCTGGACCTTGCTGCCATCAACCCTGCGTACTGGGTCGCCGAACTGCCGGGTTCACTGGCCGGTCCGCTGCGCAGCAAGGGCGCGTTGCGCAACGGACAGCTGAGCCTGAATGCCGATCTGGATCTGAAGGGGCGTTTGCGCGGCCAGCCTGCAGTGCTACAGGCCAAAGCCGATGGCGCGGACAGCCAATGGAATCTCAACGCACTGGATGTTCGCTTGGGTGACAACCGGGTTCAAGGTACGGGCAGCCTCCAGCAGAAGCTCGCCGGACAACTGGACATCAACCTCACGCGCCTGGGTCAGCTGTGGCCCGGGCTACAGGGGCAGATAAAAGGGCGCGTCGACGTCGCCGGCACGGTGCAGGCTCCCCAAGGGCAGTTGGCCCTGCAGGGCACACAACTGGCCCTGAACGACAACAAGGTGCAGACCCTCTCGCTGGCCGCCCGGCTGGACAACGGCCAGCGCGCTACGATTGACCTGAAGACCAGCGGCATTCAGGCCGGCGACACCGCCCTAGGGACGCTGACCGTCAACGGCCAGGGCGACAGCAAACGTCAGCAAGTCAAACTCGACCTTCAAGGGCCGCTGCTCAAACTGGCCCTCGCCCTGGACGGCAATCTGGATAAAGGCGACTGGCGCGGGCGTCTGGCCAGTGGCGATATTCAGAGCGGCGGACAGGACTGGAAGCTGCAACAGCCAGCGAAGCTGGAGCGCCTGGCCGATGGCAAGGTCAACTTCGGCGCCCATTGCTGGGTGTCAGGGCCTGCGAGTCTGTGCGGCGAAGACCAGCGGCTGATGCCGGAACCGCGCTTGCGCTATCACCTCAAGCGTTTCCCCATAGAAAGCCTGGCGCAATGGCTACCCAAGGACTTCGCCTGGAAGGGTGCATTGAATGCCGACATCCAGCTGGACGTACCGGCCGCCGGCCCCAATGGCCAGGTGATCATCGATGCCAGTGGCGGGACGCTGCGGGTCAGGGACAAGAACCAGTGGCTGGACTTCCCCTACGACACGCTGAAGCTGAGCAGCAGCCTGACCCCCAAAAAGGTCGACACCCGCCTGGATTTCCGCGGCGGCAAGCTGGGTGAGTTGATGGCGCGGCTAAGCATCGACCCGATCGCCAAAAACAAGCCCGTCACCGGCGACTTCACCCTCAGTGGCGTGGATGTATCGGTGGCTCGGCCGTTCGTGCCGATGGTGGAAAAGCTCAACGGCAAACTGAACGGCAGCGGGCGCATCTCGGGCAGCCTGATGGCGCCGCAGATCAACGGCAATGTGGCGCTCAACGACGGCGAGGTGTCCGGCCCAGAATTGCCGGTCAGCCTGGAAAAGCTCAACGTGCAGGCTCTGATTGCCGGCGAGCGTGTCGACCTGACCGGCAACTGGCGCAGCGGCACGGCGGGTCAGGGCAGCCTGGGCGGGCATGTGGCCTGGACCGATGCGCTGGATGTCGACGTTGCCCTTAAAGGCACGCGCCTGCCGATCACGGTTGAACCTTACGCCAGGCTGGAAGCCGCCCCCGACCTGAAGATAACGCTGCAGGGCGACCGGCTCGCGGTATCGGGCAAAGTGCTGATTCCCAAGGGCGAAATCACCGTGCGGGAATTGCCGCCGTCCACGGTGAAAGTCTCCGATGACACCGTGATCGTCGGTCAGCAGACTGAACAGGGTAAACCGCCGCTGGCCCTTGCCATGGACGTGAACGTCGAGGTGGGTCAGCAGACTTTAAGCTTCAGCGGCTTCGGCCTGACCGCCAATCTCGTCGGACACGTGCACATCGGCGATAACATGGATACGCGCGGCGAGTTGAACCTCAACGATGGCCGCTACCGGGCTTACGGCCAGCGACTGACCATTCGCAAGGCGCGCCTGTTATTCGCCGGGCCTGTGGACCAGCCCTATCTGGACATTGAAGCCATCCGCCAGACCGACGACGTGATTGCCGGCATACGCCTGAGCGGCAGCGCCGAACAGCCGACCACAACGGTATTTTCCGAGCCGGCCATGAGTCAGGAGCAGGCGCTGTCCTATCTGGTGCTGGGCCGTCCGCTGAGCACCAACGGTGAGGACAGCAATATGGTCGCTCAGGCGGCGCTCGCGCTGGGCCTGGCAGGCGGTTCGTCGACGGCGGGCAAGCTGGCGTCCGGGTTGGGCATCCAGGATTTCGATCTGGACACCTCGGGCAGTGGCGACAAGACGTCGGTGGTGGCCAGCGGCAAGATCACTGACAAACTGAGCCTGCGTTACGGCGTAGGGGTGTTCGAACCGGCCAACACCCTGACCTTGCGTTATCTGCTGAGCAAGAAGGTGTACCTGGAGGTCGCGGGAGGCGTGGCCAGTTCGCTGGACATTTTCTACAAGCGGGACTTCTGATCAGCCATTGACCAGCTTCATCGCCGCCTCGGGATACCGACCGCCTGCGACGGCGCTGGAGGGGAACAGCTCTTTCAAGGCCTGCAACTCCGCTGCGCTGAGCGTCACGTCCAGCGCCGCGACGTTCTGCTCCAGGTATTTACGCTGCTTGGTGCCCGGAATCGGAATCACGTCATTACCCTGGGCCAGCACCCAGGCCAATGCCAGCTGGCCGGCGGTGATGCCTTTTTCGGCTGCCAGTTGCTCGACTTTCTGCACCAGCAGCAGGTTCTTGCCGAAGTTCTCGCCCTGAAACCTGGGGCTGCTGCGGCGATAATCGTCAGCGGCGAAGTCGTCGGGGCTCTTCAGTGCGCCGGTCAGAAAACCTCGTCCCAACGGGCTGTACGGGACAAACGCGATGCCCAGACGGCGGCAGGTGTCCAGTACGCCGTTTTCTTCCGGGTCGCGGCTCCACAACGAGTACTCGGTTTGCAAGGCGGCGATGGGATGCACCTTGTGCGCGCGTTCGAGCGTGCTCGCCGACGCTTCGCTCAAACCCAAAAAGCGCACCTTGCCGGCCTTTACCAGCTCGGCCATGGCGCCAACGGATTCTTCGATCGCCACGCCCGGATCGATGCGGTGCTGGTAATACAGATCCAGCGTGTCGATCTTCAATCGCTGCAAGGTGCCATCGATCGCGGCGCGGATGTATTCGGGACTGCCATTGACTCCACGCGCGCCCGCATCACTTGGCGTACGCACGATGCCGAACTTGCTGGCGATGAACGCCTGGTCACGCTTGCCGGCCAGCGCTTTCCCCAGCAGCTCTTCATTGGTGTGCGGGCCGTACATGTCGGCGGTGTCGAGCAGCGTGACGCCCAGTTCCAATGCGCGGTGAAGGGTGGCGATGGCTTCATCGGCGTTGCCGTCGGTGGTATAGAAATCGGTCATGCCCATGCAGCCCAGGCCAAGCGCCGAGACCTGCGGTCCGTTTTTGCCAAGTTGACGCGTTTGCATGATGGATGCCTTGTTGATGAAGAGGGTCACCATTCTTGCCCCTCGACAGCGTCGGGATAAACCGGCTAGAAGTGCTTTCACTATTAGCGATTTCTAAACAATCATTCGCCGGAACCGTGACGAGCCATGGATAAATTCAACGCGATGCGCGCTTTCACCCGCATTGTCGAGCTGGGTGGTTTCGCCAGGGCCGCCGACAGCCTGCACATGCCCCGCGCCTCGGTGACCATCCTGATCAAACAGCTGGAGGCGCAGTTTGGCGTGCAACTGCTGATGCGCACCACGCGGCAGGTATCGCCTACGCTGGACGGCCAGGCCTATTACCACCGCTGCGTCAATGTGCTGAACGAGCTGCAAGCAGCGGAATCGGTGTTCGCCTCGGTCGCCAGCGACCCTGAAGGTGTGTTGCGCGTCGACATGCCCGCGGGCATCGGCCGACTGATCATCATGCCACTGTTGCCGGAGTTCACCGAGCGTTACCCCCGGCTGGAAATGGAAGTCGGCATGAACGATCGCCCGGCGGACCTTATCCGGGAAGGCTACGACTGCGTGATCCGAGGCGGGCAGCCCCTCGACCACTCGCTGGTGGCTCGCCCGCTCGCGCAAATGCGCCAAGTGGTGTGCGCCAGTCCAGCCTACCTGCAACGGCGCGGCACGCCGGCGTGTCTGGCCGATCTGCCGCATCACCAGATGATCGAGTACTTCTCTTCGACCAGCAATAAACGCTACGGCATCGAGTTCATCGTCGAGGGCCGAACCCACGAGCCGGACCTGCCCAAGGCCCTGGCGACCAACAGCGCCGATGGCTACCTCGCTGCGTGCAGCGCGGGTTACGGGCTGGTGCAGACGCCGTACTACCACGTTGCCGAACTGCTGCGCCGGGGCGAGCTGATCGAAGTGCTGGGCGACGTCGAGCAGCCGCTGCTGCCGTTGGCCGCGCTGTACCCGGCACACCGGCAAATGTCCCGGCGGGTGAGGGTCTTCGTCGACTGGGTGGTGGACGTGTGCTCGCGTCCGGGGCTGATGGACAAACCGGTAATGCACGGCATTTCCTGAGAACAAAATCATTTCCGGCGGTAGGTCACTACGCACTTTCGTGGTTAACTTCCGCCTTTGCACGCAACCTCAAATAAGGACTCAGCTCATGGCACAAGTGACTCGTAGAGGCTCCCCGGTACAGATCAGCGGCGAACTGCCGAAAGTCGGCAGCAAGGCCCCGGCCTTCACGCTGGTGGCGGGCGATCTGTCCGACGCGACCCTGGAAACCTTCGCCGGCAAGCGCAAGGTGCTGAACATCTTCCCGAGCGTCGACACCCCGACCTGCGCCACCTCCGTGCGCAAATTCAACGCCCAGGCCAATGAGCTGAGCAACGCTGTGGTGCTGTGCATTTCGGCGGACCTGCCGTTCGCCCAGGCGCGCTTCTGCGGCGCCGAAGGGCTGGAAAACGTGAAGAACCTGTCGACGATGCGTGGCGCGCAGTTCATGCAGGACTACGGTGTCGCGATCGCTGACGGTCCGATGGTCGGCCTGACCACCCGTGCGGTGGTGGTGCTGGACGAAAACGACAACGTCCTGCACAGCGAATTGGTACCGGAGATCGGCCAGGAGCCGAACTACGACGCAGCGCTGGCCGTATTGAAGTAAGCTCGCAGGCGGCGTATGGCCATCAGCGGATGGCACTGCCAGGCAACACCCGGCAACATCAAGGCGGCCTGACACCCTCAGGCCGTTTTTTATTGGTACGTCAGCACCTTATCCAAAATGAGCACTAGGTAAATTCCCGGTAAAGGCCCTTTGCATCGCCGGCCCCTCTGCTTATTGTTCAGCCTCCCGAAGACGCTCACGCGCACACTGGTTGATTTATTCATGCAATCGTCTGCCCCCCGTAATTCCCGTCGCTGGCTGATAAGCCTGTTGGTTCTGTTGATCGTCGCTGGTCTGTGCTGGCGCTTCTGGCCGGGGGCTGCCTCGCAACCGAACGCCACGGCGCAGAAAGGCGATCAGGCCCAGACCAGCGCAAGCCGTAGCGGCGGCAAGGCGGTAGCCAAGCGCCCTGGCTTCGGTGGTTCGACCGTTCCGGTACCGGTGCGGGTGGCAGCAGCAACCACCGGGGATTTCCCCGTGTATTACAAAGCCCTTGGCACGGTGACGGCGCTCAACACGATCAACGTGCGCAGCCGGGTGGCGGGCGAACTGATGAAACTCAATTTTCAGGAGGGCCAGCAGGTCAAGGCCGGTGATTTGCTGGCGGTGATCGACCCGCGCAGCTACCAGATTGCCCTGCAGCAGGCCGAAGGCACGCTGATGCAGAATCAGGCACTGCTCAAAAATGCCCAACTCGACGTACAGCGTTATCGGGGCCTGTACAAAGAAGACAGCATCGCCAAGCAGACCCTGGACACCGCTGAATCCCTGGTTGGCCAGTACCAGGGCACCATCAAGACCAATCAGGCCGCCGTTGGGGACGCGAAGCTCAACCTTGAGTTCTCGCAGATCCGTGCGCCCATCTCGGGCCGTATCGGTCTGCGTCAGCTTGACGTCGGCAACCTGGTGGCCGCCAACGACACCACCGCCCTGGCGGTTATTACCCAGACCAAGCCGATCACCGTGAATTTCACCCTGCCGGAGAAGGACCTCGCCGAGGTGCTCAGCCGTTATCGCAGCGGCGACAAGCTGCCAGTAGAGGCCTGGGACCGCGGTGACCTGAAGCTGCAGGCCAAGGGCGTACTCGCCAGCATCGACAACCAGATCGACATCACCACCGGCACGCTGAAATTCAAGGCACGTTTCGATAACGACAACGAAACGCTGTTCCCCAATCAGTTCGTCAACGCGCGCCTGCTCGCCAACACGCTGAAAAGCGTCGTTCTGGTGCCGTCGGCCTCGGTCCAGTTCGGCGTCAACGGCACGTTCGTGTACGTCATGGACGGCGACAAGACCGTTCGCATCCGCTCCCTGAAGACCGGGCCAAGCGATGAGAACGCCACGGTGATCACCGAAGGTCTGGCGGCGGGCGACCGCGTGGTGCTTGAAGGCACAGACCGCCTGAAAGACGGCAGCGCCGTGGACGTGGTCAACGACAGCAAGGACGTCCCGGCCACGCCGGGGCAACAATTGCAGGGCAAGCCGTCCAAAGAGCCCGGTGAATCGGCCGCTGCCGAGAGCCCGAAGAAAGGCGACGTATGAACCTGTCACGGCTGTTCATCCTCAGGCCGGTCGCGACCACGCTGAGCATGCTTGCCATCGTGCTGGCCGGCCTGATCGCGTACACGCTGCTGCCGGTCTCGGCGCTGCCGCAGGTGGATTACCCGACCATTCGGGTGATGACGCTGTACCCGGGTGCCAGTCCGCAAGTCATGACCAGTGCCGTGACGGCGCCCCTCGAGCGCCAGTTCGGGCAGATGCCGGGCCTGACCCAGATGGCCTCGACCAGCTCCGGCGGAGCCTCAGTCATCACATTGCGCTTCAGCCTCGATATCAACATGGACGTCGCCGAGCAGGAAGTGCAGGCGGCGATCAACGGCGCGACCAATCTGCTGCCCAGTGATTTGCCCGCGCCGCCAACGTACAGCAAGGTCAACCCCGCCGACACGCCGGTGCTGACCCTGGCGATTACCTCCAAGACCATGCTGCTGCCCAAGCTCAACGATCTTGTCGACACGCGCATGGCGCAGAAGATCGCGCAGATCAGCGGAGTGGGCATGGTCACCATCGCCGGCGGCCAGCGTCAGGCGGTGCGGATAAAGGTCAACGCCGACGCGCTGGCCGCCAATGGTCTGAACCTGGCGGACGTGAGGACGCTGGTCAGCGCTTCCAACGTCAATACGCCCAAAGGCAATTTCGACGGCCCGACGCGGGTGTCGATGCTCGACGCCAACGACCAGCTCAAGTCCCCCGAGGAGTACGCCAATCTCATTCTGGCGTACAACAACGGCGGCCCGCTGCGGCTCAAGGACGTCGCCGAGATCGTCGACGGTGCCGAAAACGATCGGCTTGCCGCCTGGGCCAACGAGAACCAGGCCGTACTGCTGAACATCCAGCGCCAGCCGGGCGCCAACGTCATCGAAGTGGTCGACCGGATCCAGGCGCTGCTGCCCAGCATCACGCAAAACCTGCCGGCGGGACTGGACGTCACCGTGCTCACCGACCGCACGCAAACCATCCGCGCTTCGGTCAGCGACGTGCAGCACGAGTTGCTGATTTCCATCGTGCTGGTGGTGCTGGTGACCTTTCTGTTCCTGCGCCGCTTCAGTGCGACGATCATTCCCTCGGTGGCCGTGCCGCTGTCGCTGATCGGCACCTTTGGCGTCATGTACCTGGCCGGTTTCTCGGTCAACAACCTGACGCTCATGGCGATGACCATCGCCACCGGGTTCGTGGTCGACGACGCCATCGTCATGCTGGAGAACATTTCCCGGCACCTGGAGGAGGGGGAGACGCCGTTGCAGGCCGCGCTCAAAGGCGCGCGGCAGATTGGTTTTACGCTGATCTCGCTGACCATTTCCCTGATCGCCGTCCTCATCCCGCTGTTGTTCATGGCCGATGTGGTCGGGCGCCTGTTCCGCGAGTTCGCCATTACCCTGGCCGTGGCGATCCTGATTTCGCTGGTGGTTTCCCTGACCCTGACGCCGATGATGTGTGCGCGCTTGCTCAAGCGTGAACCGAAGGAAGAAGAGCAGGGGCGCTTTTACCGGACCAGCGGTGCGTGGATCGACTGGCTGGTGGCCGCGTACGGGCGCAAGTTGCAATGGGTGCTCAAGCATCAGCCGCTGACGTTGCTGGTGGCCATCGCCACCCTCGGGATCACCGTGCTGCTGTACCTGGCGGTGCCCAAAGGCTTCTTTCCGGTGCAGGACACCGGCGTGATTCAAGGGATTTCCGAAGCGCCGCAGTCAGTGTCGTTCGCTTCCATGAGCCAGCGTCAGCAGGCCCTGGCGAAGATCATCCTCAAGGACCCAGCGGTGGCCAGCCTGTCGTCGTACATTGGCGTCGACGGCGACAACGCGACCCTGAACAGCGGCCGCATGCTGATCAACCTCAAGCCTCACAACGCGCGTGACGTCACCGCGTCCGAGGTGATCCAGCGCCTGCAGCCCGAGGTCGATCAATTGTCTGACATCCGACTGTTCATGCAGCCGGTGCAGGACCTGACCATCGAGGACCGGGTCAGCCGCACCCAGTACCAGTTCAGCATGTCCTCGCCTGACGCCGACCTGCTCAACCTGTGGAGCGGCAAACTGGTCGAGGCGCTGGTGCAGCGCCCGGAATTGACCGACGTCGCCAGCGACCTGCAGGACAAAGGCTTGCAGGTGTTCCTCAACATTGACCGCGATGCCGCCAGCCGTCTGGGCGTGACCGTCGCCAACATCACCGATGCGCTGTACGACGCCTTCGGCCAGCGGCAGATTTCCACCATCTATACCCAGGCCAGTCAGTACCGCGTGGTGCTCCAGGCCGATTCGCGCAGTGAACTGGGCCCGGAGGCGCTGGAACAGATTCACGTCAAGACCACCGACGGCGGCCAGGTCAAGCTGTCCAGTCTGGCGCGGGTCGAACAGCGCCAGGCGCAGCTGGCCATTGCTCACATCGGACAATTTCCGGCGGTGATGATGTCGTTCAACCTGGCGCCGGGCGTTGCGCTGGGCAAAGCCGTTGAGGTCATTGAGCAGGTGCAAAAAGACATCGGCATGCCGATTGGCGTGCAGACGGAATTCCAGGGCGCGGCCGAAGCCTTTCAGGCGTCGCTGTCGAGCACGCTGTTGCTGGTGCTCGCGGCGGTGATCACCATGTACATCGTGCTGGGTGTGCTCTATGAGAGCTACATCCACCCGATCACCATTCTCTCGACCCTGCCGTCGGCGGCCATCGGTGCGCTGCTGGCGCTGATCCTCAGCGGCAACGACCTGGGCATGATTGCCATCATCGGCATCATCCTGCTCATCGGCATCGTCAAGAAGAACGCGATCATGATGATCGACTTCGCCCTGGACGCTGAACGCAACCGTGGCATCGACCCGCAAACCGCCATCTATGAGGCGGCACTGCTGCGCTTCCGTCCCATCCTGATGACGACCCTGGCGGCGCTGTTCGGCGCCATCCCGCTGATGTTCGCCTCAGGCTCGGGGGCCGAACTGCGTCAGCCGCTGGGGCTGGTAATGGTCGGGGGGCTGCTGGTCAGCCAGGTCCTGACGCTGTTTACCACGCCGGTCATCTATCTGTATTTCGATCGGTTGGGGCGCAGGTTTGCGCGTCAGCCTAAAACCGAGGTGGCGCTATGACCGGCAGCCACGAGCTTCAAGCCGCAAGCTGCAAGAGGGATGTTCGCTGCAGTTTCGCTTGCGGCTTGAAGCTTGAAGCCTGGAGCTCACACCCATGAACCTCTCGGCGCCGTTCATCCGCCGCCCCGTGGCCACCATGCTTTTGAGCCTGGCGATCATGCTGCTGGGCGGCATGAGTTTTGGCTTGCTGCCGGTGTCGCCGTTGCCGAACATGGACTTCCCGGTGATTGTGGTCAGCGCCTCGTTGCCCGGCGCCAGCCCGGAAATCATGGCGTCCAGCGTGGCCACGCCGCTGGAGCGCTCGCTGGGGGTGATCGCCGGGGTCAACACCATGAGCAGCCGTTCAAGCCAGGGCTCGACGCGGATCATTCTGCAGTTCGACATGGACCGCGACATCAACGGTGCCGCGCGGGAAGTGCAGGCGGCCATCAATGCCTCGCGCAACCTGCTGCCCAGCGGGATGCGCAGCATGCCGACCTACAAAAAGGTCAACCCGTCCCAGGCGCCGATCATGGTGCTGTCACTGACTTCCGACGTACTGGAGAAGGGCGAGCTCTACGACATGGCCTCGACGATCCTGTCCCAGAGCCTGTCCCAGGTAAACGGTGTTGGCGAGGTGCAGATTGGCGGCAGTTCGCTGCCTGCGGTGCGCGTGGAGCTGGAACCCAAGCTGCTGTCCCAGTACGGCGTGTCGCTGGATGAAGTGCGCACCACCATTTCCAATTCCAATGTGCGCCGCCCGAAAGGCTCGGTGGAGAACAGCGAGCACAACTGGCAGGTGCAGGCCAACGACCAGCTGGAGAAGGCCAAGGACTACGAATCGCTGATCATCCATTACGCCAACGGCGCTGCGCTGCGGCTCAAGGACGTGGCCAAGGTCAGGGATTCGGTGGAGGACCGCTACAACAGCGGCTTCTTCAACGACAAGGCGGCGGTGCTGCTGGTGATCAACCGCCAGGCCGGTGCCAACATCATCGAAACTGTCGCGGCGATCAAGGCGCAATTGCCGGCGTTGCAGGCCGTGCTGCCGGCCAGCGTCAAGCTGGATCTGGCCATGGACCGTTCGCCGGTGATCAAAGCCACGTTGCATGAAGCGGAAATGACGCTGCTCATCGCCGTGGTGCTGGTGATTCTGGTGGTGTTCCTGTTTCTCGGGAATTTCCGCGCCTCGCTGATCCCGACGCTGGCGGTGCCGGTGTCGCTGGTGGGCACCTTTGCGATCATGTACCTATATGGCTTCTCGCTGAATAACCTCTCGCTGATGGCTTTGATTCTGGCCACCGGACTGGTGGTCGACGACGCCATCGTGGTCCTGGAAAACATCTCCCGGCACATCGACGAAGGCGTGCCGCCCATGGAAGCGGCTTACCTGGGTGCCAAAGAGGTGGGCTTTACGTTGCTGTCGATGAACGTCTCGCTGGTCGCGGTGTTCGTCTCGATCCTGTTCATGGGCGGACTGGTGGAGAGCCTGTTCCGCGAGTTTTCCATCACCCTCTCGGTGTCGATCATCGTCTCGCTGGTGGTTTCGCTGACGCTGACGCCCATGCTCTGCGCACGCTGGCTCAAGCCTCACGTGCCGGGCACGGAAAACCGCTTGCAGCGCTGGAGCCAGCGGGTCAATGACCGCATGGTCGCCGGCTATGACCGCAGCCTGCGCTGGGTCCTTCGGCATCGGCGCCTGACACTGTTGACACTGCTGCTGACCATCATCGGCAACGTCGCGCTTTATGTGGTGGTGCCGAAGACCTTTCTGCCGCAGCAGGACACCGGTCAACTGATGGGCTTCGTGCGGGGCGACGATGGCCTGTCCTTCTCGGTGATGCAGCCAAAGATGGACGTGTTCCGCTCGGCGATCCTCAAGGACCCGGCGGTGGAGAGTGTCGCGGGCTTCATCGGCGGCAACGGCGGCACCGGCAATGCGTTCATCATCGTGCGCCTGAAACCGATCAAGGAACGCAACGTGGGCGCCGAGCAGGTGGTCGAGCGGCTGCGCAAGGAAATGCCCCTGGTCCCGGGCGGGCGCCTGTTCCTGCAGCCCGATCAGGATTTGCAACTGGGCGGCGGGCGCGAGCAGACCACCTCGCAATACCAGTACATCCTGCAGAGCGGGGACCTGGAAACCTTGCGCCTGTGGTACCCGAAGATCGTCGCCGCGCTCAAGTCGCTCAAGGAACTCACCGCCATCGACGCCAACGACGGCGGCGGCACCCAGCAGGTGACGCTGATCGTCGACCGCGATGCGGCCAAGCGGCTGGGCATCGACATGAACATGGTCACCACCGTGTTGAACAACGCCTACAGCCAGCGTCAGGTGTCGACCATTTATGACCCGCTGAACCAGTATCAGGTGGTCATGGAGGTTAACCCTAAATATGCCCTGGATCCGACCACCCTGGAGCAGGTCCAGGTGATCACTGCCGATGGCGCGCGGGTGCCGCTGTCGACGATTGCGCGTTACGAGCGCAGCCTGGAAGACGACCGCGTCAGCCACGACGGCCAGTTCGCTTCGGAGAACATCTCCTTCGACCTGGCGGACGGCGTCACCCTGGATCAGGCCAACGCCGCCATCGAACGCGCCGTTGCGGCGGTCGGCCTGCCAGAAGACGTGATCGCCAAAATGGCGGGGACGTCCGACGCCTTCGCCGCCACCCAGAAGAGCCAGCCGTGGATGATCCTCGGCGCGCTGGTGGCGGTGTACCTGGTGCTGGGCATTCTCTACGAAAGCTACATCCATCCGCTGACCATCCTCTCGACCTTGCCCTCGGCCGGCGTCGGTGCGCTGCTGAGCATCTACCTCACCGGTGGGCAATTCAGTCTGATCTCGCTGCTGGGGCTGTTCCTGCTGATCGGGGTGGTGAAGAAGAACGCGATCCTGATGATCGACCTTGCCTTGCAACTGGAACGACAGGGCGGCATGACCCCGGTGGAATCGATCCGCAACGCCTGCCTGCAGCGCCTGCGGCCGATTCTGATGACCACGCTGGCGGCGATTCTCGGTGCCGTGCCGTTGCTGCTGAGCAGCGCCGAAGGGGCGGAGATGCGCCGGCCGCTGGGCCTGACCATCATCGGCGGCCTGATCCTCAGCCAGATCCTCACGCTGTACACCACGCCCGTGGTTTACCTTTATCTCGACCGTCTGCGCCATCGCTTCAACACGTGGCGCGGTGTGCAGACGGATGCTGCCCTGGAAACCCCGCTATGAACGACTCGTTGAAAACGCCCGTCCCCCGGCGGACGCTGCCGTTTCGCCGGACCTTCTCCATCGCCCTGTGCGCCTTGCTGCTCAGCGCGTGTGCCGTCGGCCCGGACTACAAAACGCCGGACATGCCGACCCCGGCGCACTTCAAGCAGGCCGAAGGCTGGACCCAGGCCAACCCGAGCGATGCCATTGCCCGCGGCGCCTGGTGGGAAATCTATGGCGATGCCCGGCTTAACGCGCTGGTGGAAAAGCTCAACACGTCCAACCAGACCGTGGCGCAATACGAAGCCCAGTACCGCCAGGCCGCCGCCCTGGTGCGCAGTGCCCGGGGCGCGTTCTTCCCGACACTGGACCTGACCACCAGCAAGAACCGCTCAAGCCAGGGCACCGGCAGCAGCAGTTCGAGCCTGAGCAGTTCCAGCAGCGGCATTCGCGACACCTACAACGCGCAGCTGGGGGTGAGCTGGGAGGCCGACGTGTGGGGCAAGCTGCGCCGGGGCCTGGAAGCCGACAAGGCCAGCGCCCAGGCGAGCCTTGCCGATCTGGCGTCGATGCGCCTGAGCCTGCAATCGCAACTGGTGCAGAACTACCTGCAACTGCGCGTCATCGACGAGCAGAAGCGCTTGCTCGAAGCGACCGTCGACGCCTACCAGCGCTCGCTGACCATGACCCAGAACCAGTACCGCGCCGGGATTTCCGGGCGCGACGCCACCGCCCAGGCCCAGACCCAACTCAAGAGCACCCAGGCCGACCTGATCGATCTGCAATGGCAGCGGGCTCAGTTTGAAAATGCGATTGCCGTGCTGATGGGCCAGGCGCCGGCGGACTTCAGTCTCGGGGCGACCACGTCGATTCCGGCGGTGCCGCAGATTCCCGCTCAACTGCCCTCGCAATTGCTTGAACGGCGCCCTGACATCGCCGCCGCCGAGCGTTCGGTGATGACGGCCAACGCCAATATCGGTGTGGCCAAGGCCGCTTACTACCCGGACCTCACCCTGAGCATGAGCGGCGGTTACAGCAGCAGCACGGTGAGCAACTGGATTTCCCTGCCCAATCGCTTCTGGTCGGTGGGCCCGCAGCTGGCGATGACGCTGTTCGACGGCGGCCAGCGCGCCGCCGAAGTGGACCGCACGGAAGCGGTCTACGACCAGACCGTCGCCCAGTACCGGCAGACTGTGCTCGACGGTTTCAAAGAGGTCGAGGATTACATGGCGCAGTTGCGCGTGTATGAGCAGGAAGCCTCCGTGCGTGCCGAAGCGCTGCAGTCGGCGCGCGATTCCCTGCGCCTGACCAACAACCAGTACAAGGCCGGGCTGATCGGCTACCTGGACGTAGTCAACGTGCAGACCACGGCACTGAGCAATGAACGCAGCGTGCTCAATGTGCTGGAAAGCCGATTGGTGGCGAGCGCCCAGTTGATCGCGGCCCTGGGGGGCGGCTGGGACGCGGCGACCGGGCTCACGGCGGGCGCCGAGGTGTCGAAACGCTAGTCTTGTATAAATAGCGATGTGCCAGCTTTGCGACAGAGTGACGGGACATGCCCGCGAAATTCGGTACAATCGCCGCCGCATTCATCAGGGCTGAAAGGCCGCACTCCTTTGAGCCAAGGGCCAGCCCATGTTGATCGGCCATTACACCTATTCGCTGGTTCTGATTTCAGTCCTGGTGGCGATTCTCGCGTCCTACACGACCCTTGACCTGGCCGGGCGCATCGCTTCGGCCACCGGGCGGGCGCGGGCGCTGTGGGTGATGGGCGGGGCGCTGTCCATGGGCGTGGGCATCTGGTCGATGCATTTCATCGGCATGCTTGCGTTCAGCCTTCCCATCGCGTTGGCGTACGACATTGCGCTGACCTTGCTGTCGCTGCTCATCTCCATTGTCTCCTCGGGCTTCGCGTTGTGGCTGGTCAGTCACGACCGCGTCCCGGTGTCCAACGTCCTGCTCGGCGCCTTCGTCATGGGACTGGGCAGCAGCACCATGCATTACACCGGCATGGCGGCGATGCGCATGCAGCCCGGCATCGACTACGACCCGACCCTGTTCGGCCTGTCGCTGGTCATCGCTGTGGTGGCATCCGCCGCCGCGCTGAGCATTGCGGTGAGGCTGCGCAAGGAGACCCCGTACGTGCGCCTGGCCCGTGGCGGCGCGGCGGTGATCATGGGTTTCGCCATCCTCGGCATGCATTACACCGCCATGACTGCGGCAAACTTTCCGGTCGGCAGTTTTTGTGGCGCGACCGTCAATGGGCTGCACACCGACGGGCTGGACAAGCTGGTACTGGTCACCAGTCTGGCGGTGCTGGGCATTACGTTGCTGACGTCCGTGCTTGACGCTCGCCTGGCGGCGCGTACCGCGCAGTTGTCGCAGTCGCTCAAGGAAGCCAATCGCGAGCTGACGCAGCTGGCTCTGCACGACAACCTCACCGGGCTGCCGAACCGCATCCTGCTGGCCGATCGCATCGATCAGGCGATGGGCAAGGTCGACGCGCAGGGCGGCATGTTCGCCCTGATGTTCATGGATCTGGATGGCTTCAAACCGGTGAACGACGCGTTCGGCCATCACGTCGGCGATCAGCTCCTGCGTGCGTTGGCGGCGCGCATGCGCGAGAACTTCCATCGTCACGACACCCTCGCGCGGATTGGCGGGGATGAGTTCGTGCTGCTGGTCGAACTCGACAATGGCGAAGAAGCGGTCAGCGTCGCCTCGCGCCAGGTGGC
>NZ_DASVUM010000201.1:0-5256 GCF_036387035.1 Pseudomonas sp.
GACTTTATCGTTCAGAACGTGGACCGCATCGTCGATGAGTGGGAACGGTTCGCAGCAACCCTGACGCCCGCGGCCACTGCGATGAGTTCACTTGAGCTGCGCGACCACGCCGGGGCGATCCTGCTGGCGGCAGCGCGTGACATGAACACCGCGCAGACCAAGGCCGAGCGCATCGCCAAGGCTCAAGGCGAAGACATCGGCAAGACCCCTACACTTGATCAGGCCGCCGCCAGCCATGGCGAGTTACGGCACATCGTCGGTTTTGATCTGGTGCAGATGACCTCCGAATTTCGTCACCTGCGCGCCACGGTCGTGCGCTTCTGGGCTGAAAGCCAGACGGAGCCCCAGGCCAGCCACCTCACCGACATGATTCGCTTCAACGAGGCCATCGACGAGGCACTGGCCGAGTCGACTGCCGCGTACGCCGACCGCGTCACGCGATCGCGCGACATCTTTCTCGCCATTCTCGGCCATGACTTGCGCGCGCCCTTGCAAGCCATCGGCATGTCGTCCGAAATGCTGATGCGCAAGACCACACTGACCAACGCCGACCTCGCGTACGTCAAGCGCATCAAAAGCAGCAGCCTGTTGATGGGCACGATGATCAGCGATTTGCTGGAGTTCGTCCGCAGCCGCCTGGGCGTGACGCTGCCTGTAGACCGCCAGCCAATGGAGATGACGCTCGCCTGCCGTGAGGCGATTGATGCAGCCACCGCAGGCCAGCCCGACTGCAACGCAGTGTTCACCACTACAGGGGACACCCGTGGCGAATGGGATCAGGCGCGCATCGCGCAACTGCTGCAAAACCTGATTGGCAACGCCTTGCAGCATGGCGCGGCGACGCGACGGGTCGACGTCACGCTCACCGGTGGCGACAGCCATGTGAGCCTCTCAGTGCATAACGACGGCGAGCCGATTGCGCAGGAAGCCATCGGCAGCATCTTCGACCCGCTGGTGCGCTCGGCCAATGAAAAAGCCGGCATCCACAATTCCTCAACCAGCCTGGGCCTGGGCTTGTTCATCGTCAAAGAGGTGGTGAATGCTCACGGCGGCAGCATCACGGTCATGTCAAACGTCGGCGACGGCACCACGTTCAACGTCGAACTGCCGAAGAAAGGCTAACAAGCGCAAGCCCGTTCGGTAAAAATCGGCCAAGAACCAGTCACGATTCTGTAGCAGCCGGCTTGCTGGCGAACCTGTCCGGGCAGTCACCTCAACTGCAACTGACCCCACCGTTTGCGCCAGCAAGCCGGCTCCTGCGAAGGTGCGCAGCAATTCTTCAGTCCAGGAACCGCCCCAAGCGCTGCCTGAGCATGCGGTTTTCTGCCCTCGCTCGCTCAAGCTCTTCCAGCAGATTCAGCGCCAGGGCGACGCCGTCCCATTCCAGCTGCAACTCGTGGTGCAATTTCACCGCACGCTTGGCGACCGACAGCGATGCGCTGTCAAACCGCCATTCGTCCGGGCGCCTTCCCTGGGGTTCGAGAATGCCGTGCTCGACAATCTCGATGACAAAGGCGGCCGGCAGATCGACCACCTCACAGAGCTCCTGCATGCCTATCACCAGGGTGTCGCTCATGATCAGTTACTCCATTGAGCCCTCGGATCGAAAGCGGCCTGCGCGGCCAGCTTCTCCCACAGTGCTTTGGTGGCCTCGTCGGTGGACTTGGGCATGACGATTTTCAACTGCGCGTACAGATCGCCGCGCTGGCCCTGCTTGTTCAACAGACCGTTGCCTTTGACGCGCAGCCGCTGCCCGTTCTGGCTGTCCGGACGGATGGTCAGGTTGATCTTGCCAGTCAGCGTCGGGACGGCGACCTTGGTGCCGAGCGCCGCCTCCCATGGTGCAATCGGCACTGTGATGATCAAGTCGTGACCCTCCACATCGAACATCGGGTGCGGCGCCAGACGGATGATCAGGTAAAGATCACCCTTTTCGCCACCGCCCACGCCCGGAGCGCCCTGTCCCTTGAGGCGAATGCGCTCGCCATCGGTGACGCCCGCCGGGATCTTCACGTTCAGCGTCTTGGTGATGTCTGCCATGCGCTGACCATTGGCGCTGTGTTGCGGCACCTTGAAGCTGATCTGCTTGGACTCGGTGGAGAGCGTCTCCTCCAGAAACACCGCCAGTTCCATCTCCACATCCTGTCCTCGACGCCCCGGGCTCTGCGCCCGACCGCCCTGCTGACCACCACGGTTACCAAAAATGGAGCTGAAGAAATCGGAGAAGTCGCCGTCCTCGAAGTTGCCGCCACCAAAGCCTGGTCCGGCGCCAGCGCCACCACGGCCCTGCCAGCCGGGAGGCGGCTGAAACCGGCCCTGGCTGCCGTATTTGCGAATCTCGTCGTATTCAGCGCGCTTTTCAGGATCGCTGAGCGCTTCGTACGCTTCGGAGGCTTCCTTGAATTTGTCCTCCGCGCCAGGCTCTTTGCTGACGTCGGGGTGATACTTGCGCGCGAGCTTGCGATAGGCGGTCTTGATCGTTTTATCGTCCGCCGTCGGCTCTACGCCAAGGATCTTGTAATAGTCTTTGAAGTCCATCTGACGGTCACCCAATTCTGGAATATCCAGCCCAGTCCGCACCGCGTTTCACATGTGAACGCTGGCAGCGTTGAACGTTGCAAGGTTATCGGCACGCCGTCTCGCGAATTGAAACGCTGTCCAGACCGGCCAAATGCATTAAGAGTTGCCTGCTAGATTGGGGCTAGTGGCCGCAGTTCAAGCCAAGCGGGCAAATTAGCTGCCCGACGGCCTACAAACCGACGTTTCGCGCTACGCATCCGGCGCTCACTCGCATACACTGCGCGGCCGTTTTTTGACTGGTACGTAAAGCAGATGAGCACTCCTTCCCCGGCCCGTGCCCTTGGCATCGATTTCGGCACGTCCAACTCCACGGTCGGCTGGCTGCGTCCAGGGACGGAAACGCTGATCTCGCTGGAGGACGGCAAGATCACCTTGCCTTCGGTGGTATTTTTCAACATCGAAGAGCGCCGTCCGGTCTACGGCCGCCTCGCGCTTCACGAGTACCTCGAGGGCTATGAAGGCCGCTTGATGCGCTCGCTCAAGAGCTTGCTGGGCTCCAAGTTGATCAAGCACGACACCAGCGTATTGGGTACGGCGATGCCGTTCAAAGACCTGCTCGGGCTGTTCATCGGCGAGCTTAAAAAGCGTGCCGAGGCGGCTGCCGGTCATTCCTTTGAGCAAGTGGTGCTGGGCCGTCCGGTGCATTTCGTCGACGACGACGCTGCCGCCGATCAGGAAGCGGAGGACACCCTCGCGGAAGTGGCCCGCAAAATCGGCTTCAAGGATGTTTCCTTCCAGTTCGAGCCGATCGCAGCGGCATTCGACTACGAGTCGACGCTGGACCGCGAGGAGTTAGTGCTCATCGTCGATATCGGCGGCGGTACGTCGGATTTCTCGCTGGTGCGCCTGTCGCCGGAGCGTCGTTTGATCGATGACCGGCACAGCGACATCCTCGCCACCGGTGGCGTGCACATTGGCGGTACCGACTTTGACAAGCAACTGAGCCTGCAGGGCGTGATGCCGCTGTTTGGTTACGGCAGCCGGATGAAAAGCGGCGCCTATATGCCAACCAGCACGCACATGAGCCTGGCGACCTGGCACACGATCAACTCGGTGTATTCACAAAAGTCTCAACTGGCGCTGGGCAGCATGCGCTACGACATTGAAGACACTCAGGGCATCGACCGGCTGTTCAAACTGATCGAGCAACGCGCCGGCCACTGGCTGGCCATGGAAGTCGAAGAGACCAAAATCCAGCTGACCCAGGCGGACAACCGTCTGGTGGCGATGGACCGGGTCGAGCCCGGCCTGAGCGTGGACCTGACGCGCCAGCTGTTCGAATCGTCCATCGATGCGCTGCTCGAACGCGTGCGCGCCAGCGTGACGAACCTGTTGAATGACGCAGGCGTTGGCGTGACTGATGTCGACACGGTGTTCTTCACCGGCGGTTCCAGCGGCATCCCGGCCCTGCGTAACAGCGTCGCCGCGATGTTGCCCAAAGCCCGGCATGTCGAAGGCAACATCTTCGGCAGCATCGGCAGCGGGCTGGCGATCGAAGCGAAGAAGCGCTACGGCTGATTCACGGCTGTCCCGCTTGTTTAGTGGGACCGGCTTTAGCCGGGAAGGCGTCGGGCGTCACGCCGCGAAATTGATGGTGTGCAATCTGGCCCCTTCCCGGCTGAAGCCGGTCCTACTGACTGACCGCGTGCACATCGTAGGACCGGCTTTAGCCGGGAAGGTCGGGCGTCACACCGCACATCTTATGGTGCACAAACGGGCTTCTTCCCGGCTGAAGCCGGTCCTACTGACTGACCGCGTGCACATCGTAGGGCCGGGTTTAGCCGGGAAGACGTCGGGCCTCACGCCGCAAAATTGATGGTGTGCAATCTGGCCTCTTCCCGGCTGAAGCCGGTCCTACTGACTGACCGCGTGCGCATCGTAGGACCGGCTTTAGCCGGGAAGACGTAGGGCCTCACGCCGCAAAATTGATGGCGTGCAATCTGGCCCCTTCCCGGCTGAAGCGGGTCCTACACATCGCGGGCAGCCGTGGAAATGGTTAAAACCGGCGGCTACACCAGCTCCGCCCTGCGCAGTTCGCTCTTCAGGTACGCGTAGTAAATCGGCCCTGCCACCACCCCCGGCAGGCCGAACGCGGCTTCGAAGATCAGCATCGCCAGCAGTAATTCCCAGGACTTGGCGCTGATCTGCCCGCCGACGATCCGTGCGTTGAGGAAATACTCGACCTTGTGGATCACGATCAAGTACCCCAGCGCCGCCATTGCCACCCAGATCGACAACGACATGCCGACGATAAAGATCAGTGTGTTGGACATCAGGTTGCCGACCACCGGAAGCAAACCCAGCAGAAACGTCAGGACGATCAGGGTTTTGGTGAGCGGCAGGTGAACGCCACACAGCGGCAAGATGACTGCCAAAAATATCGAGGTGAACGCGGTGTTCAGCAGCGAAATCTTGATCTGTGCGAAGACGATATTGCGGAAGGCCTGACTCAGCAGGTGCAGACGCTCGAACAGCGCCGCCGCCAATGGCTTGCGCTTGGTGACATCGGGAATGCGCTGCAGGGCAATGATCGCGCCGAGCACCATGCCGATCAGCAAGGTGACGAACATGTGCGCCGCGCCTTTGCCGAGCAGTTGCAGCTCGCCCAGGTGCTTGGTCAGCCAGGCGCTGAGCGACACTTGAAACTCGGTGGCACTGGCCGGCAGGTAGTTGTCG
>NZ_DASVUM010000202.1:0-8586 GCF_036387035.1 Pseudomonas sp.
CGCACGTCGCTCGTCGAGGTGAGTCGTTTCAGCCTGATTTTGCGGTAGCATTGCTCGCATTTCGATGACGGCCAGAATCAGGAAGCCTTATGTCCAGAATTTCCCACTCCGCTTTGCGTCGCAAATTCCGTGAACAGCTGGCTTCGCAGCACTGCGTCGAAACGGCGTCCGTGTTCGACCCCATGTCGGCGCGCATCGCGGCTGATCTGGGTTTTGAAGTCGGCATTCTCGGAGGATCGGTGGCATCGCTGCAGGTCCTGGCAGCGCCCGATTTTGCGTTGATCACCCTGAGCGAGTTCGTCGAGCAGGCCACCCGCATCGGCCGCGTCGCGCAGCTGCCTTTCATTGCCGACGCCGACCATGGCTACGGCAACGCCCTCAATGTGATGCGCACGGTTGAAGAACTGGAGCGCGCCGGTGTGGCGGCACTGACCATTGAAGACACGTTGCTGCCCGCGCAATTCGGGCGCAAGTCTACGGATCTGGTGTCCATCGAAGAAGGCATCGGCAAGGTCAAGGCGGCGCTCGAAGCGCGGGTCGATCCGGAGCTGTCGATCATTGCCCGAACCAACGCCGGCGTCTTGCCGGTGCAGGACATCATCGAGCGCACCCTGGCTTACGAAAAGGCCGGTGCCGACGGCATCTGCATCGTCGGCATCAAGGACTTCGAGCACCTGGAGCAGATTTCGGAAAAGCTCACCGTGCCGCTGATGCTGGTGACCTACGGCAATCCGAAGCTCAATGACCGCCAGCGCCTGGCGCACCAGGGCGTGCGAGTGGTGGTGGCCGGTCACGCTGCGTACTTCGCCGCGATCAAGGCCACCTACGACAGCCTGCGGGCCCAACGCCAGGTGACCCACAGCACCTCGAACCACAGCGCCACCGAACTGACCCACACCTACACGTTCCCGGAAAGCTACGTAGGGTGGGCCAAGGATTTCATGGACGTGAAAGAGTGAGGCTGCGGCCCGATCAGGCGGTGGTACCCGCCGGTTGGGTCACTTCAGGTGGGTCTGAAAGAACGACGTCAGTCGGTCAAATGGAATCAGGTCCACCCGGTCGTACAGGTCGACGTGTCCGGCACCCGGGATGATCACCAGCTCTTTGGGCTGGCCGGCCAGGCGATAAGCCTCCTCACTGAACTCACGGGAATGAGCGTTCTCGCCGGCGATGAACAGCATGGGCCGCGGCGAGATCGTCTCGATGTCAGCGAACGGGTAGAAGTTCATGAACTTCACGTTACTGGTCAGGGTGGGATGCGTGGTCAGTTCAGGCGACTGACCCTTCGGCGTGAACTCACCCCGTGGCGTTCGGTAGAAATCGTAGAACTCCCGTTCGATCGGGTTGGACTTATCGGTGAGTTTGTCCACGGTGCCGCTGGTGTACAGCGTTTTGCCGCCGGCAAATTCCACATCGCGCTGTGCGGCTGCGGCCGCAATGGCCTCTTTGCGTTGTTCAATGGTCACTGAATGCTGCAAGCCATTGCGATTGACGCCGCCCATGTCGTACATGCTCACCGTCGCAACGGCCTTCATGCGCGGGTCGATTTTGGCGGCGCTGATGGCAAAGCTGCCACTGCCACAGATACCCAGCACACCGATGCGGTTGCGATCGACGAAGCGCTGGCCGCCAAGGTAATCGACCGCGGCGCTGAAGTCTTCAGCGTACAGGTCAGGTGACACGGCATTGCGTGGCCTGCCTTCGCTCTCGCCCCAGAAAGACAAATCGATGGCCAGGGTGATAAAGCCTTGCTCTGCGAGCTTCTGCGCGTACAGGTTGGAGCTTTGCTCCTTCACGGCGCCCATGGGGTGACCGACGATGATCGCGGGGTACTGGCGGCCGCTGATCATGTCCTTGGGCACGAACAGGTTGCCCACCGTCTTCATCTGGTACTGGTTGTTGAACGTCACCTTTTGCTGGGTGACCTGTTCACTTTTATAAAAATTGTCAGCTCCGCTGGACATATCGGCTCCCATTGTTGCGAACGAGCTGGCCAGCAAGGCCAGCCCCATCATCAGCTGTTTCATTGAATGTCTCCGGCGCCAGGCGTGGCGCGATGAAGTGTGCGAGGCACATAGTCATGGCGCAGCAGCGCAAGCCCGTAGAGCGATCCGCTGGGTTTATTGCCTGATCCGATCAAACCCGCCGCGCGCGTGTGGACAGCCGTTTTGCCGCGCACGTACAGTTTGAGCTTGAGAAAAGGAGGGTCAGACCATGCAAGACATCGCGACCGACGCGCCGGCGAACGGCAGCCACCGGTCTGCCCGACTGCAATCGCTGACGCACATCATCAGCAGCCTCACACCGGCACCGGGTGACTTCCCCACCGCCATCGCCGGCCTCGGTCTGTTTCGCCGCGAAGCGCCCTCGCCGCCGGTCACCTGCATCCTGGCGCCGAGCATCGTGCTGGTGGTCCAGGGCGCCAAGGAAATGGTCATCGGCGGCGATGTCTTCCCCTACGACACGTCACGGTTTTTGATCACCTCGCTGGACGTACCGGCGCATTCCGCCGTGACCCATGCCAGCGCAGAGGCACCGTGTCTGGGGCTGGTCTTCAAGCTGGACCTGCGCACCTTGACCGAGCTGATCGCCCAAGGGGACGTGCCCGTGCCCAAAGAGCGCGCCATACGCCGAAGTGCCGGCATCGCGACCCTGACGTCTGCGCTGCTCGACCCGCTCGCCCGATTGATCGATCTGTTGCAGGAGCCCGACGCCATCCCGGTGCTCTGGCCGCTGCTGCAGCGCGAGATTCACTTCCGTCTGCTTAAAGGCGATCAGGCGCCCCTGCTTCGACACATCGCCTCCGTCGACAGCCAGGGCCACCGCATTGCCAAAGCCATTGACTGGCTCAAGCTGCATTACACGACGCCGGTGCGCATTGAAGACCTGGCGGCGCGGGTGCAAATGAGCGCGCCCAACTTCCATCTGCATTTTCGCAACCTCACGTCCATGAGCCCGCTGCAGTACCAGAAATGGCTGCGCCTGAACGAGGCCCGACGGCTGATGCTCAGTGAGCATCAGGACGCCGCCAGCGCCGCGTTCAAGGTCGGTTATGAAAGCCCGTCGCAGTTCAGTCGCGAGTACGGCCGGCTGTTCGGCGCGCCGCCGAAAAAGGACATCACCCGGATGCGCAGCCAGGCCGTGGCGGTTTCATGATGGGGGTTTTCGGTCCCCTCAGTCTTTTTTCACCGGCCCGGCCAGGTAGGTCTCCTCGCTCACCGGCTCCAGCCAATCCACCGGCTTGCCGTCCAGCGCCTCATTGACGGCCACGTGTTGCATCGCGGTGGTGTCCGTCGCGCCGTGCCAGTGACGGCGGCCACAATTGCACCAGATCAGATCGCCGGGGCGGATCTCGATTTTCGGCCCGCCTGCGCACTGGGTCCAGCCGACGCCATCGGTGACCAGCAGGATCTGCCCCAGCGGATGCGTGTGCCAGTGAGTACGGGCACCAGGCTGGAAGTTCACAACCGCGAGGCCGACGCGTGCCGGGGCCGGCGCGTTGAAAATCCGGTCAATGCGTACGTCACCCGTGAACCAGTCGGCCGGGCCCTTGATGGCCTTGGCCGAACCGGCGCGGTGGATTTGCATGTCTTGGGCAGCGGCATCAGTTGCTTGGGTGGTGTCTGTCATGGCGACCTCCAAAAAGTGTTCATGCAGCGTAACAAGGGCACATTGACGACAGTAGCCGTAGACTGCTTCGATCAAAATGAAGGAGCGCTTCTCAATGGCCGATTACAAACTGGATGACCTGGCGGTGTTTGTGGCCGTGGGTCGCGAGGGCAACTTCACCCGCGCGGCGGCGGCGCTGGGCATTTCGCCCTCGGCGGTCGGCCAGACCATCCGCGCGCTGGAGGCGCGTCTGGGCGTTCGGTTGCTCACGCGTACGACCCGCAGCGTGACCCGCACCGAGGCCGGCGAGCAATTGTTCGAGGGGCAGGCGCCGCTGCTCGACGGCATTGAGGCGCAGGTCAACGCTGCCGTAGACCACAGCGCGCGGCCGTCCGGCACCGTGCGCATCACCGCTGACGAATTCGCCGCGCGTTACGTGCTCTGGCCGCGACTCAAACCGCTGCTCGATCAACACCCGGAGCTGACCATCGAGCTGGTCACCGACTACGGCCTGACCGACATCGTCGCCCAGCGCATCGACGCCGGCGTGCGCCTGGGTGACACCCTCGCGGCGGACATGATCGCAGCGCCGATCGCCCCGCCGTTGCGGCTGATGACCGTGGCATCCCCCGCGTACCTGGCCCGCCATTCCACGCCGCAAGTGCCGCAGGACCTGCCCGGCCATCGTTGCATCAACCTGCGCTTGCCGACCCATGGCGCGCTGTATCAATGGGAGTACGCAAAGGAGGGCCGCAGCATCCGGGTGCGCGTCGACGGGCCGTTGATCATGAACAGCGTGTTTCAGATTCTTCAGGGCTGCCTGGACGGCGTGGGTCTGGCGCAACTCCCGGAGGGCCTCGTGGCCGGGCCGATTGAACGTGGCGAACTGGTCGAAGTGCTCGCCGAGTGGTGCGAACCGTTCGAGGGCTATCACTTGTACTACCCCAGCCGGCGGCAGCACACCGCGGCGTTTCGCGTGGTGCTGGACGCGCTGCGGATCAATCCCCCGCGCTGAGGCCGGGCTTGGAGGCCGGGCTTAGAAGTCGAAGCTGAACTGGTCTTGCGCGCTGAGATCGAGGGTCCGCGAGATCACGAACGGCAATATCGCGTCGGCAATGGGCTGCAGCTGTTTGCTGATGTAATGGTCATAGTCAATGGCGGCGCTGCGCACTTCCAGCGGTTCGGGGCCGGCGACCGTGATCACATAGCTGATCCATCCGCGGTTCTGGTACTGCAACGGCCGACCCTGCTGACGGTTGTACTCATCTGCCAGCCGCGCGGCTCGCACATGGGGCGGCACGTTGCGTTCGTAATCGTCCAGGGCGCGACGCAGGCGCTTGCGGTAGATCAACTGGCTGTCGAGCTCGCCGGCGAGTGTCCGGCGCACGTAGTCACGGATGTATTCCTGAAACGGCTGGCGCTGGAAAATCCGCAGGTACAGCTCTTGTTGAAAGGTCCGGGCCAGCGGTGACCAGTCGGTACGCACCACCTCCAGCCCCTTGTAGACCATTTCGTCTTCGCCGTTGGGGCGGGTGACAAGCCCCGCGTAGCGCTTTTTGCTGCCCTCCTCGGCACCGCGGATGGTCGGCATAAGGAAGCGTTTGAAGTGCGTTTCGAATTGCAGCTCAAGCGCACTCTCCAGCGCGTATTCCTGCTGCAGGTGCGTGCGCCACCAGTCATTGACCTGCTTGACCAGCGTGGCGCCGATCCGCGCCGCGTCTTCCTGCTCGTGGGCCTTTTTCAGCCAGACGAAGGTCGAGTCGGTGTCGCCATAAATCACTTCATAGCCCTGGGCTTCGATCAGCAGCCGTGTCTGGTGCATGATCTCGTGCCCGCGCAGGGTGATGGACGACGCCAGCCGCGTGTCGAAAAAACGGCAGCCGCTGGAGCCGAGCACGCCGTAGAAAGCGTTCATGATGATTTTCAGGGCCTGGGACAACGGCGCATTGCGCTCGCGCTTGGCGACCTCACGCCCTTCGGCGACACGCGCGACGATCGCCGGCAGACAATGCCGCGTGCGTGAGAAACGCGCACCGCGAAAGCCTTCCACCGACTCGCTGTCTTCCGGCTGCTTGAGGCCCTCGATCAAGCCCACCGGATCAATCAGAAACGTACGAATGATCGACGGGTAGAGGCTTTTGTAATCGAGCACCAGCACCGACTCGTAAAGGCCGGGACGCGAATCCATGACGAAGCCGCCCGGGCTGGCTTCCGGCATGCGCTCGCCCAGGTTCGGCGCGACAAAGCCCTGCCGGTGCATCAACGGAATGTACAAATGCTCGAACGCGGCCACCGAACCGCCGTTGCGATCCACCGGCAAACCGGTGACCGTGGCACGTTCAAGGAGGAAGGTCAGCAACTCGGTCTTGGCAAAAATCTGCGTGACCAGTTCGCAGTCCTTGAGGTTGTAACGCGCCAGCGCCGGCTTGTCCTCGGCGAACATGCGGTTGATTTCGTCCATGCGCTGATAGGGGTTGTCGATGGCCTTGCCTTCGCCCAGCAGCGTCTGCGAGACATTCTCCAGGCTGAACGAAGGAAAGCTCCATGTCGCCGAACGCAACGCCTCGATGCCGTCGATGATCAAGCGTCCGGCCGCGGCCGCAAAAAAATGGTTGTTACGCGCGCCGTGCTCGCGCCAGGTCATGACTTCCCCGCCGCGACCCAGCCGCAGCGGCACGTTCAAACGCCTCGAGTGCTCGTGCAGCACGCGCAAATCGAACTGCACGACGTTCCAGCCAATGATCCCGTCAGGGTCATGACGGGCCATCCATTCGTTGAGTTTTTCCAGCAGTGCGACGCGGGTGTCGCAGTAGTCCAGCTTGAAATCCACCTGTGCGTCGTCGCCATTGGCCGGCCCGAGCATGTACACCTGCCGCTCGCCGCAGCCGTGCAGGCCGATGCAATACAGCTCGCCGCGCTCGGTGGTTTCGATGTCCAGCGACACCAGTTGCAGGGTTGGGCGGTATTCCGGAGCCGGCCGCAGTTGCGCGTCGAGCAACAGGCCGTCGGCGTCCGCCCGGCCGCTGAACTGCACCGGGGCGGTGATGAACCGCTCCATCAGGTAACGCTCGGGCGGACGAATATCGGCTTCGTACACGTCGACGCTGGCTTTGCGCAGCTCGCCCTCCAGGCTCATCAACTGGCGATGCTGGCGCGTGTAAAGGCCGAGCACCGGGCGGTGGCGGAAATCACACAGCTCCAGCGGCTTGAGCTCGACATGGCGTTCGTTGCGCAGCACGGCTTCGGCGCGCTCGCGGTGCTGCGCCGGAATAAACGCGACGGAGGTTTGATACGGCAGGCGTACCTGTCGCGGGCCGTCATCGGTGGCCAGCCAGAATTCCACCTCGGTGCCTGCGTCCGTGTCACGCCAATGCCGGGTCAGGACGAAGCCCTGCTGTACATCCACCGCTGCAACCTCACCACTCGTTTATTTCAGACGAAGATTCTACGGCGAATGTCGGAGGAAAGGGCGGTGGCTGCAGGAATGCTCTACGCCAGGCCGCTGAGCTGTCAGCCCAGGCATGGAAACCTCACGCGCTGTCAGACCCGACGGCCTACTCTGCGGGAAGAATGTGTGTCCGGGGGACATCACAACAACTCGTACATCATCTGAGGGATCCAGCATGCACGTTCGACGTACCGCCCTGACCGCTTCGGTCGCCGCCGCGCTTTTCAGCTGCGGCAGCCTTTTTGCTTCCGGCGCCTATGCCGCCGACGTTTCTCCCGAGCAACTGTTGAAGAAAGCCGAAGCCGAGCAAAAACCTTACCTGACCACGGTCAAACAACTGGTCGACATCGACACCGGAACCGGCCAGGGGGCCGGGCTGAAAATGGTCAGCGCGGTGCTGGTCGAGCGGCTCAAGGCCCTGGGCGCAACAGTGCAAACCTCGCCGGCGACCCCTTCGGCGGGCGATAACATCGTCGGCACCCTCAAGGGCACAGGCAGCAAGTCCTTCCTGCTGATGATCCATTACGACACCGTGTTCGGTCCCGGCACCGCCGCCAAGCGACCCTTCCGTGTCGACGGCGAGCACGCCTATGGCCCCGGCGTTGCCGACGCCAAAGGTGGCGTGGCGATGGTGCTGCACAGCTTGAAGCTGCTCGAAAACGAAAAATTCAAGGGCTTCGGCACGATTACCGTGCTGTTCAACCCGGACGAAGAAACGGGCTCGGCCGGCTCGAAAACCCTCATCGCCGAACTCGCCCGCAAGCACGACTATGTGTTCTCGTTCGAGCCCCCGGATAAGGACGCCGTGACGGTCGCGACCAATGGCATCAACGGGGTCTTCGTCGACGTCACAGGCAAGTCATCACACGCGGGTTCCGCCCCGGAAGCCGGGCGCAATGCGGCCATGGAACTGGCCCACCAGCTGGTGCAACTCAAGGATCTCGGCGACCCAGCCAAGGGCACCACGGTCAACTGGACGCTCATCAAGGGCGGTGAGAAACGCAACATCATCCCTTCCAGCGCGGCAGCGGAAGGCGACATGCGCTACTCGGACCTGAGCGAATCCGACCGAGTACTGGCGGACGGTCAGCGCATCGTGCAGGGCAAATTGATCGACGGCACCGAGGTCACCTTCCGCCTGGACAAAGGCCGCCCGCCGCTGGCGAAAAACCCGGCGACCGACGACCTCGCCAAAACCGCCCAAGCGATATACGGCCACATCGGCCGCCCCCTGGAACCCATCGCCATGCGCTTCGGCACCGACGCCGGCTACGCCTACGTACCCGACAGCCAGAAACCCGCCGTGCTCGAAACCATGGGCGTCGTCGGCGCCGGCCTCCATGCCGACGACGAATACCTGGACCTGAGCAGCATCGCGCCGAGGCTCTACCTGACAACCGCCCTGATCATGCAACTGTCCGGCAAATAACCCTGCGGCGCCCGCGGCGGCATCAACACGCAGAGCGAGGGCACCATCACATCGAGAGCGCCCGCCCCGGCCCCTTCCCGGCTAAAGCCGGTCCCACTAA
>NZ_DASVUM010000203.1:0-6998 GCF_036387035.1 Pseudomonas sp.
GAGCCGACCAAGGAGCCCGTCATGGCATCTGTGAGCAAGCAACAGAAACGCGCCAAGCGCGCCAAGACCAAAGCCAAGGAGCAGCGTGTCGCCCGCCAGCACCCGCAGACGCCCAACCCGATCGTCCCGGATTACTTCATGCCTGATTTCTTCTCGGACGAGGAAGCAGCACTGTTGGACGACGATACCCTGCTAACGAATTTCGTAGAGCCCGACATCCTGGAAACCATGGACGAAGAAGAGCGGGAGGCGATGGTGGCGGTGATCAGGGGCGAGGACATCGGGATGTCGCTCACTGAAGACGAAATGCTGCTGATGGAGGTGTACCAGTCCCCTGCCCCACTGCCGTCTCAGGAGCAGCGACTCGCCCATTACGAAGTGCTCAAGCTTGCCGAGCAGCAAGGGTTCCTCGATCTACTCGATGCTTTCGCCAGAGGTCCGATAGCCGCCCACGCTTTTTACGACATGGACTTCGACAACTACCTCGACGTTCTAGTCAGCACGCTTGGCGCTTACTGGACATGGGCTCACGGACTGGATGAAGCGACCATACGGGCACGCATCCACGATGATGACTTCTATGAGGCCTTCCGCGCCGTTCTCGGCGAGATCGAGATGGAACTCACGATGCAGATGTTGGGGATAGACCGCAACGAGCACGACGAACCGGCACAAGACTGAATACAATACGCGCCCGATGATCCTGGGCCATGCCAATGGCTGCACCGCACAAGGAACCGCCGTCATGGCCTCCCCCGATAAACAGCAAAAACGCGCCCAGCGGGCAAAAGCCAAGGCCAAGCAGAACCGATCAGGCAAAACCAGGCCGAGCGTTATTCACCCGGTGCTCAACCACGCCTTCGTCAACGAGCCCTTCGATGACGTTGAGATCGACCTGAGCACGTTCGATTTCAAGGACATCGAAGAAAACGGTTTCGATCCGGCGGATTTCGACGACCTGTTCGAAGCAATGAAACAGGCCGAATCGATAAGCTTGCTGGCGATGTGCGTGGTCTTCCTGCAGTACCCGGTGCTGGAGCTGGTGATCGCCGAAGAGGACGAAGAGCCGGCGACTGATTTCATGATGGGCCTGCTGATCACCTACCGCGGTCTCTTCCATGAGGAAGATGAAGACTTGGCCGTTGAATGGATCGGAAGCGACGCCTTCCAGACCGCCTACAACGAAGCGTCAGTGATTCTGCAGAAAAAGAACGCACGGGGAGCGGGCGGGCGCCCTTAACACGTTTTTTGATTTACATGACCCCGGTCAAAACGGTAGCTTTGCGCCATTACGAGAATGCAACTCCTTCTCAACTAAAGGCTGGCCGTTTTGACAATTCCGAACACTCCTTTGCCTGAACCGGCTTCAGGCGAACCGAGCGCTTATTCAACAACCCGAATCTTGCTGCATTGGCTGTCCGCCGCCGTCATCCTGTGGGCGACGTTCAGCGGCTTTGGCGTGTTATTGCTGGATCAGAGCCATCCATTTCGGGAGTGGGTCGAGTCGTTCAACCCGCAGCTCACCAGCCTCTTTATTCCATTCTTTGTCTGGCGTTTGTGGCTGGCCGTTAAAGCCCCTGCGCGGGACACCGCCCAAAACGCTCAGGCGCGACTGGCGAGCGCGGCGCACAAGGCGATTTATGCGGCAGTGTCCGGCGTGCTGATCACCGGCGTGCTGATGATGAGCCATCCGGTCATCCTGCTGGCGCTGGTGCCGCTGCCGCAGCTCATTCACTCAAAGATCGCGCTGCTGGAACTCCATGAGGTGCACCACGCCCTGTGCGCCGCGTTGGCAGGCTTGGTGGCGCTGCATCTGGGGGCAGTGGCGATGCACCAAGTGCGGGGGAAGTCAGTGCTGGGGAGAATGCGGTAAGAGCGCCATGCGTTCCGTGGAAATATCGGGCTGCGATTACAGTTAGCTCAGCGCTTGATTCGAGATAGTTTTTTGCCGCCTCCCCCACAACCCCCTCAAAATAGGACGTTTAAGGCCCATGCTTATAGATAAGTCTAAGAGCTCTTAGAGATATCAATCCTGCAATACCTCTCTGGAAAATAATCCACTGAACATAAAAAAGCCACCATCATCCCTGACAGCGGCTTCTCATTAGCGGCCTCTTACAGCCAGCTCACTTGCCTATCAATTCAGCACAACCTTGCCAGCCCTACCCGCCTTGCGACGGTTCGAGACAATCAGGCCTGCCGCCACGACCATCACGCTCAGCAGCCCGGTGGCGATGATTTCCATGCGATGGCCTTCCTGGAACAGCATGATGGTCAGCACGGCGACGATGAACACGATGACCGCCCAGGTCAGGCCCGGGAACAGCCACATGCGGAAATCGATAGCCTGGCCTGCGGCCTCGCGCTTACGACGCATGCGCAGCTGGGACACGGCGATCACCAGATAGACCAGCAGCGCGATTGCGCCCGAGCTTGCCAGCAGGAAATCGAAGACCGCCGCGGGTGCGACATAGTTGGCGAACACGGCTGCAAACGCAGCGCCCGTCGACAGCAGCACTGCCCAGTATGGCGTGCCGGCTTTGGTGGTGCGCTGGGAAACAGCTGGCGCGTCGCCGCGCTTGCCGAGGGAGAAGAGCATGCGCGAAGCGGTGTACAGGGCCGAGTTCAAACAGCTGGTGACGGCGACCAGCACGACGATGTCGACGATCAGCTTGGCGTTCGGAATACCCATCAGGTCGAGGACGGTCTGGTACGAACCCACTTCAGCAAGCCGGCTGTCATTCCACGGCACCAGGGCGACCACCAGGAATATGGAGAGCAGATAGAACAGGCAGATCCGCCAGATCACCGAGTTGGTAGCCTTGGTGATTTGCTGGCCGGGATTCTTCGATTCTGCCGCCGCGATGGTGACGATCTCAGTCCCCATGAATGAGAACATGGTGGTCAGCATCGCTGCCAGCACCGCACCCATGCCGTTAGGCAGGAAACCCTGCGTGTCGTACAGGTGGCTGACGCCGCTGACCTCACTGTTCGGGAGCAGGCCCAACACGGCCGCAATACCCAGCACCACAAAGCCAATGATGGCCAACACCTTGATCAGCGCGAACCAGAACTCGAACTCTCCGTAGTTCTTCACGCTAAACAGATTGGTCGCGGTGAGCAGCAGGGTGATCACTAACGTGAACGCCCAGATGGCGACGTTCGGAAACCAGGCGTGCAGAATCGTTGCGGCCGCATTGGCCTCCAGCGGGATGACCAACACCCAGAACCACCAGTACAACCAGCCGATGGTAAAGCCGGCCCAGTGCCCGATAGCGCGGTCAGCGTAAGTGGAGAAAGAACCAGTGTCAGGCGAGGCGACGGCCATTTCGGCCAGCATGCGCATCACCAGCACCACCAAGGTACCTGCGGCACCGTAGGCCAGAAGCACGGCCGGCCCTGCTTCAGCAATCGCGTGGCCCGAGCCAACGAAGAGACCGGCGCCGATCACGCCGGCAATCGAGAGCATGGTGATGTGGCGCGGTTTGAGCCCTTGTTCAAGGTTTGAAGCGTTGGGTGTGCTGCTCATGGAACCAACCTTAGAAGGATTTTTGTACGGATCAGGACGTGCGGCGGCTCTTCGTAAAAAGAACACAACAGCCCTGTTATTTATTTTTTACGCAAGAATTACGCCAGGATGTTTCAGATACGACGTCGCAGCGGGATATGCCGACTCCAGGCGGATTTGCGCAAGCCCATGAATGCACTAGCGAATCGCCAGCCCCGCAGGAAACGTTACCGAGCGCAACAAGACGAAGACGCTTCAGCGCACCGAAAATACACACCTCAAGCGAAACGGCACCAAATAAGCGCACGAGATCGTCCGCTGATCGCGCGGTTGGCCGAAACACCCTTCCCCACGGCGGTTAAAGCTGGCACCATCGCGCCCTTTTTGCGCAAAGGCACTCTGCGCCTGCGCCCATCGAAGCTCATCTATCGAAGACGTCTCGCCGCACATCTGCTGCGACCGCCAGACTGCGACCCACTCGCCAGTCCGATGAGCCCACCGAATACACGAGGACTGAACATGGCCGAGGCCACGCCCGCCCTGGAAATCCGCAACCTGCACAAGCGCTACGGCGACCTCGACGTGCTCAAGGGCATTTCGCTGACTGCACGTGATGGCGACGTGATCTCGATTCTGGGCTCCTCCGGCTCAGGCAAGTCCACGCTGCTGCGCTGCATCAATCTGCTGGAGAACCCTCATGAGGGGCAGATTCTGATTGCCGGCGAAGAGCTCAAGCTCAAAGCCACCCGCAAGGGTGAACTGATCGCCGCCGACAACCGTCAGATCAACCGCCTACGCAGCGAAATCGGCTTTGTCTTTCAGAACTTCAATCTCTGGCCGCACATGACCGTCCTCGATAACATCACCGAGGCGCCGCGTCGCGTGCTGGGGCAGAGCAAAGCAGAGGCCACGGAAGTCGCCGAGGCCTTGCTGGCCAAAGTGGGGATTGCGGACAAGCGTCATGCCTATCCGGCGCAGTTGTCGGGGGGGCAGCAGCAACGTGCCGCCATCGCACGCACGCTGGCGATGCAACCCAAAGTCATCCTGTTCGACGAACCTACCTCTGCCCTTGATCCCGAGATGGTGCAGGAAGTGCTTAGTGTTATTCGTGGCCTGGCCGAGGAAGGCCGGACCATGCTGATGGTGACCCACGAAATGAATTTCGCCCGCCAGGTGTCCAGCGAAGTGGTTTTCCTGCACCAAGGGCTGGTAGAAGAACAGGGCTCGCCGGAGCAGGTCTTCGATGACCCGAGCTCGGCGCGCTGCAAACAATTCATGTCCAGCAATCGCTAACGGAGCAACATCGATGCAGACCCTGAGAAACATTCTGTTGGCCGCTGCCGCCACCCTGGCCATGGCCTCCAGTGCTTTTGCCGACGAGACCCTGAAGATGGGCATCGAGGGCGCCTATCCGCCGTTCAACAACAAGGACGCCAGCGGTCAGGTGGTGGGCTTTGACGTCGAGATTGGCAACGCGCTGTGCGCCAAGATGAAAGTGACCTGTGAAACCGTCACGTCCGATTGGGACGGCATCATTCCGGCGCTGAACGCGCAGAAGTTCGACTTCCTGATTTCCTCGATGTCGATCACCGAAGAACGCATGCAAGCCGTGGACTTCACCATCCCGTACTACTCCAACAAGCTGCAGTTCGTAGCCCCGAAAACCACTAACCTCAGTGGCGACCTCGCTGCCATCAAGGAAACGTTGAAGGGCAAGACCATCGGCGCACAACGCGCGACCCTGTCCGGCTCGTGGCTGGAAGATAACTGGGGCGACGACGTGACTGTGAAGCTGTACGACTCTCAGGAAAACGCGTTCCTCGACTTGGCTTCGGGCCGCCTCGATGCGCTGCTGGGCGACAAATACGCGAGCTACGAATGGCTTAAAGGCAAGGAAGGCCAGAGCTTCGAGTTCAAGGGCGACGCGCTTCCGGTTGACGACAAGATTGGCATTGCTGTACGTAAAGACGACCCGCTGCGCGACAAGCTGAGCGAAGCGTTGAAAGCCATCATCGCCGACGGCACGTACAAGAAGATCAACGACAAGTACTTCCCGTTCAGCATCCTCTGACCTGCCTGACCCGCGCTGCTGCTTGCCTTTTCAGGCGGCGGCGCCTGCCTTCCAGACATACAACGCCATGAATTTTGATCTCTATGGATTCGGCCCGGCGCTTGCCGCCGGCATGCTGATGACCCTCCAACTTGCGCTGTCGGCCCTGTGCCTGGGGCTTGTCCTGGGCTTGCTCGGAGCGTTGGCCAAGACCTCGCCGAATCGCGCCTTGAAGGCGCTGGGCAGCACCTATTCCACACTGGTGCGCGGCATCCCCGAATTGCTGTGGGTCTTGCTGATCTACTTCGGCACGGTCAGCTCGATGCGCGCCATCGGCAAGCTGTTCGATATCCCGAACCTGTCGCTCAGTGCGTTCGCAGCAGGGGTCATCGCGCTCGGTCTGTGCTTCGGCGCCTACGCGACCGAGGTGTTTCGCGGCGCCATGTTGTCGGTTCCCAAAGGTCATCGCGAAGCGGGGCTGGCGCTGGGCATGTCGCGCTCGCGGATCTTCTTCAAGCTGATCATGCCGCAGATGTGGCGTATCGCGCTGCCGGGGCTGGGCAACCTGTTCATGATCCTGATGAAGGACACCGCGCTGGTGTCGGTCATCGGCCTTGAGGAAGTCATGCGACATGCTCAGATCGCCGTGACTTCCACCAAGCAGCCTTTCACCTTCTACATGGTCGCGGCGCTGATGTACCTGTGCATGACGGCGCTGTCGATGATCGGCCTGGCATGGTTGGAAAAGCGTGCTTCTGTGGGCTTTGCGAGGAGCGCGTCATGAGCTGGGAATTCGTCCTCAAATGGCTGCCCAAGCTGCTGCATGGCGCGACCATCACGCTGGAGCTGGTCGCCGTCGCGGTGATCGCGGGGCTTATCCTGGCGATTCCGCTGGGCGTCGCCCGCGCCTCGCGTAACGCGTATGTGCGAGCGCTGCCCTACGCCTACATCTTCTTTTTCCGCGGCACGCCGCTGCTGGTCCAGCTGTTTCTGGTCTATTACGGCCTGGCGCAGTTTGACGTCGTCACCAAAGGTCCGCTGTGGCCTTACCTGCGCGATCCTTTCTTCTGCGCGGCGCTGACCATGACGTTGCACACCACCGCTTACATCGCGGAGATCCTGCGCGGCGCCATTCAAGCCGTGCCTCCTGGCGAAATCGAAGCGGCTCGCGCGCTGGGCATGTCCAGAGGCAAAGCGCTGCTGTACATCATCCTGCCCCGCGCCGCACGCATCGGCCTGCCGGCGTACAGCAACGAAGTCATCCTGATGCTGAAGGCCAGCGCGCTGGCGAGCACCGTGACCCTACTGGACATCACCGGCATGGCCCGCACCATCAACGCGAGGACCTACATGCCGGAGCAGACCTTCCTCATCGCCGGGTTGATCTATCTGGTGATGTCGTTCGTGCTGGTGCAAGGCTTCAAACTGCTGGAACGCCAC
>NZ_DASVUM010000204.1:0-9771 GCF_036387035.1 Pseudomonas sp.
TAAACAAAAAAACCGAGCACTTGGCTCGGTTTCGTTTGTTTGGTGCCCAGAAGAAGACTCGAACTTCCACGACCTTGCGGTCACCAGCACCTGAAGCTGGCGTGTCTACCAATTTCACCATCTGGGCATGGCGCTGATTTAATTAGATTTTTAGCAGGAGTGCAACTGAATTTTTGATTTTCTTGGAAAGGCGGGCGGGTGATTGGACAGGCGTGAGGGACGGGGCAGGGGAAGTGATCTACGCTGAGGACTGTTTTGCCGGACTTGACTTTTCACACCGCAAAATGCACAAAACCGAGCCAAGGCTCGGTTTCGTTGAATTGGTGCCCAGAAGAAGACTCGAACTTCCACGACCTTGCGGTCACCAGCACCTGAAGCTGGCGTGTCTACCAATTTCACCATCTGGGCAGAGCGTTGATTTCATTCGATATTTCGTTTGATTTCAACTACAACTAGGCAGTGCCGTCGTTGTGGGGCGCATCTTACGGAGGAGATTGAAGGCTGTAAAGCCCCCGTGCAAAAATAATTTGAAATAGCGAAAAGTCTCAGCAAATGCTGTCTTCGCGTTTCAATCTGGTATATGCCAAACTAATTACATACAGATAAGGTGAATTCATTCTAATGGCCGATTGGCAGTCCCTCGATCCCGAGGCCGCTCGTGAAGCGGAAAAATACGAAAACCCCATCCCAAGCCGTGAGCTGATTCTGGCGCACCTCTCCGAGCGCGGTTCGCCCGCCGCCCGTGAGCAGCTGGTGGAAGAGTTTGGCCTGACGACTGAAGATCAGATCGAGGCCTTGCGTCGCCGGCTCCGCGCCATGGAGCGCGACGCGCAATTGATTTATACCCGCCGTGGCACCTACGCGCCGGTCGACAAGCTGGACCTCATCCTGGGTCGCATCAGCGGCCATCGTGACGGTTTCGGCTTCCTGGTGCCGGATGACGGCTCTGACGACCTCTTCATGAGCCCTGCGCAAATGCGTCTGGTGTTCGATGGCGACCGTGCATTGGCGCGCGTCTCCGGCCTGGATCGTCGCGGTCGACGCGAAGGCGTGATCGTTGAAGTCATTTCCCGTGCGCACGAAACCGTGGTGGGTCGCTATTTCGAAGAGAGCGGCATCGGCTTCGTCCAGCCGGATAATCCAAAGATCCAGCAGGAAGTGCTGATCACCCCGGGCCGCAACAACGGCGCCAAGGTCGGTCAGTTCGTTGAGGTGAAAATCACTCACTGGCCGACGCCGCGTTTCCAGCCGCAAGGCGACGTGGTTGAAGTGGTGGGTAACTACATGGCGCCCGGCATGGAGATCGATGTCGCGCTGCGTACCTACGACATCCCCCATGTCTGGCCTGAAGCGGTGCTGAAAGAAGCCGCCAAGCTGAAGCCGGAAGTCGAAGAGAAGGACAAGGAAAACCGCGTCGATCTGCGCCACCTGCCCTTCGTCACCATTGATGGTGAAGATGCCCGCGACTTCGACGACGCCGTTTTCTGCGAAGCCAAGCCCGGCAAACTGCGCCTGTTCTCCGGCGGCTGGAAGCTTTACGTGGCCATTGCCGACGTCTCCAGTTACGTGAAGCTCGGTTCGGCGCTGGACGCTGAATCACAGGTCCGCGGTAACTCGGTGTACTTCCCCGAGCGCGTCATCCCGATGCTCCCCGAGCAGTTGTCCAATGGCCTGTGCTCGTTGAACCCATTGGTTGATCGCCTGGCGATGGTCTGCGAGATGACCATCTCCAAAACCGGCGAGATGACCGACTACGTGTTCTACGAAGCCGTCATTCACTCCCATGCGCGTCTGACCTACAACAAGGTCAGCTCGATGCTGGAGCATCCAAAAGCCGCCGAAGCCAAGCAGTTGCGCGAGCAGTATGGTGATGTCGTGCCACACCTGAAGCAGCTTTATGCACTGTACAAAGTGCTTCTTGGTGCTCGGCACGTTCGCGGTGCGATCGATTTCGAAACGCAGGAAACCCGGATCATTTTCGGCACCGAGCGCAAAATTGCCGAAATCCGCCCAACCACTCGCAATGATGCGCACAAGCTGATTGAAGAATGCATGCTTGCCGCGAACGTGGCGACTGCAGCGTTTTTGAAGAAGCACGAGATCCCTGCGCTGTATCGTGTGCACGACGGCCCGCCGCCTGAGCGTCTTGAAAAGCTGCGTGCGTTCCTTGGCGAGTTGGGTCTTTCCCTGCACAAAGGCAAGGACGGACCGACACCGAAGGACTACCAGGCGCTGCTTGAAACCATCAAGGACCGTCCGGACTATCACCTGATCCAGACCGTCATGCTGCGTTCGTTGAGTCAGGCGGTATACAGCTCCGATAACCACGGCCACTTCGGCTTGAATTACGAGGCGTACACGCACTTCACCTCGCCGATTCGTCGCTACCCGGACTTGCTGACCCACCGTGCGATCCGCAGCGTCATTCGCTCCAAGCAGGAAACGCCGCACGTTCGCCGTGCCGGCGCGCCCGCCATTCCGAAAGCGCGCATTTACCCGTACGACGAAGCGATGCTCGAACAACTGGGCGAGCAGTGCTCGATGAGCGAGCGTCGTGCTGATGAGGCGACCCGCGACGTCACGAACTGGCTGAAATGCGAGTTCATGAAGGACCGTGTTGGCGAGTCGTTCCCGGGCGTGATCACAGCCGTCACCGGTTTCGGTCTGTTCGTCGAGCTGACCGATATCTATGTGGAAGGTCTGGTTCATGTCACCGCATTGCCGGGTGACTACTACCACTTCGATCCGGTCCACCATCGTCTTGCGGGCGAGCGCACCGGCCGTAGTTTCCGCTTGGGCGACACCGTTGAGGTGCGCGTCATGCGTGTTGATCTTGACGAGCGCAAGATCGACTTTGAAATGTCGGAAAAAACCACCAGCGCCCCGATCGGGCGTAAGCGCCGGACGTCCGAAGCCGCTGCCGCGGCAGATAACGGTAAGAGTGCCAAAGACTCGTCGTCCGCCCCCAAGTCGGGTCGCCGGACCGCAAAAGAGCCTGTAGCTGAGGCTTATCGGCCAAGCGACGCAGCGGCCAAAAACGCCGAAGTGCGCAAAAGCCGTGAAATGAAAAAGGCGCTGCTGACTGAAGCCAAGGGTGGTAGCAAGGCATCTTCGGGAAAGTCAGGGAGTGATTCCGCTGGCACTTCCGGCAAGTCCAGCAAGCACCGTAAGGGTTCGTCGAAATCAGGCTCTGCCGCTGGAGACAGTGGCAGCGTGCGCAAACCTAAGGCCAAGTCATGAGTCAGCTGGAAAAAATCTACGGTGTTCACGCCGTAGAGGCGCTGTTGCGTCATCACCCGAAACGGGTCAAGCAGATCTGGTTGGCTGAAGGGCGCAGCGATCCGCGCGTGCAGGTGCTCATCGAACTCGCTGCACAGAATCGCGTTTCAGTGGGTCAGGCCGAGCGGCGTGAGATGGACGCCTGGGTTGAAGGTGTCCATCAAGGCGTGGTGGCGGATGTCAGCCCGAGCCAGGTCTGGGGTGAGGCCATGCTCGATGAGCTGCTCGACCGCACCGAAGGCCCACCGCTGATTCTGGTCCTGGACGGGGTTACTGATCCGCACAACCTCGGTGCCTGCTTGCGTACAGCCGATGCAGCGGGAGCACTCGCCGTCATCGTGCCCAAGGACAAATCTGCGACCCTGACGCCAACGGTGCGGAAAGTGGCGTGCGGCGCGGCGGAGGTCATTCCACTCGTGGCCGTGACCAACCTGGCGCGCACACTGGAGAAACTTCAGCAGCGCGGTCTTTGGGTTGTCGGTACCGCAGGTGAGGCCGAGCAGGAGTTGTATCAGCAGGACCTGACCGGCCCTACCATTCTGATCATGGGCGCGGAAGGCAAAGGCATGCGTCGCCTGACGCGAGAACATTGCGACTACCTGGTGCGCCTGCCAATGGCCGGCAGCGTCAGCAGTCTCAACGTTTCGGTCGCGACAGGCGTTTGTCTGTTCGAAGCCCTGCGCCAGCGCGCGGCTGCCAAGAAGTAGTGTCAGTGGCAAGCTGCAAGCCTCAAGTTCGAGCCGGTCACGCTCCGGCTTGTAGCTTGTAGCTTGTAGCTTGTAGCTTGTAGCTTGCGTCGCACCACCACTGTTCAAATATTCACCAATCTCCTTGCGCCCCTCTGACCCCTTCTCTACAATTGCGCCCCTTGCTGTCATGGCAGGCGCTGATGTGCCTGTCCCTGTGCAAGATAAACCAGTGTTATTCACTCCTTGTCTGACCGCTTTGGCGGCAGGCTACAACCCGTAAGGAGCATTCATGCGTCATTACGAAATCATCTTTCTGGTTCACCCGGACCAGAGCGAGCAAGTCGGCGGCATGGTTGAGCGTTACACCAAGCTGATCGAAGAAGACGGCGGCAAGATCCACCGTCTGGAAGATTGGGGCCGTCGTCAACTGGCCTATGCAATCAACAATGTTCACAAGGCTCACTACGTGATGCTGAACGTTGAGTGCACTGGCAAGGCTCTGGCCGAGCTGGAAGACAACTTCCGTTACAACGATGCCGTGATCCGTAACCTTGTCATCCGTCGCGACGAAGCTGTTACTGGCCAGTCCGAGATGCTCAAGGCTGAAGAAAACCGCAGTGAGCGCCGTGAGCGTCGCGACCGTCCTGAGCACTCCGACGCCGAAGGCGTTGATGGTGATGACAGCGACAACAGCGATAACGCTGACGAGTAATCCACGGACCTTTTGAGGAGCCCATTACATGGCACGTTTCTTCCGTCGTCGTAAATTCTGCCGCTTCACAGCTGAAAATGTGAAGGAGATCGATTACAAGGATCTCAACACCCTGAAAGCCTACGTATCTGAAACCGGCAAGATCGTTCCTAGCCGCATTACTGGTACCAAAGCTCGTTATCAGCGTCAGCTGGCTACCGCTATCAAGCGCGCCCGCTTCCTGGCCCTGTTGGCCTACACCGACAGCCACGGCCGCTGAGACCAGGTCGTCGACAAACGCAGTAAGGGATAGATCGCATGCGCGCCATGGCTGAATTCATCATGCGTGGCCGCATGCAGGCCACTCTCGTAGTGGTTGGATGTGCGGCATTGCCGCTGTTTTTCTGGTTGAGTGCTGCTGCGGGTTGCCTTGTGCTCCTGCGGCGCGGGACGAGCGACGCGTTAGGCGTCCTTGCCTGGGCTCTGCTGCCGGCTTTGGTCTGGTGGTATTTCGGTGAACCCCGCACCTTGATGGTGTTGCTGGGTTCATGGGGGTTGGCGGCCGTGTTGCGCGCCAGCGAGTCTTGGGTCCGCGTGCTGCTGGTCAGCGTGGCAGCAGGATTGTTGTATGCAGTGATTCTGGGCGCAGTGTTTCGCGAGCCCATCGAAGCCATGGCGGGGGAGCTGCAAAAGCTCTTGCCCCACGTCTTCGGTGATGTCTACCAGCAGATGTCGGTAGAAGAGCGAGCGCGTCTGGGGGCACTGATTACACCGGTTCTCAACGGCCTGATTGCAGCGTTGTTGCAGATCGTCAGCGTGGTATGCCTGATCCTTGGGCGGTACTGGCAGGCGTTGTTGTATAACCCGGGCGGTTTCGGGCGCGAATTTCGCAGCCTGAAACTCCCGCGGGCACCGATGCTGGTGCTGCTGGTGTGCATGTTGGTGGGGCCGAACTTCGGTCCTCAGCTGGCGATGCTGACACCGTTGTGCAGCGTACCGCTCATGTTCGCGGGTCTGGCCCTGATTCACGGTCTGGTGTCTGCAAAGCGCCTGACACGGTTCTGGCTGGTGGGGTTGTACGTCACGTTGTTGCTGTTCATGCAGCTGATCTATCCGTTGCTGGTGGTGTTTGCCATTGTCGACAGCCTGATTGATTTTCGCGGCCGGTTGGCGTCGAAAGACCCCGATAACGGTTCTGCGAACGGTGAAGGTTAAAGTTAAGAGGTTTTACCAAATGGAACTCATCCTGCTGGAAAAAGTCGCCAACCTGGGCAACCTGGGCGATAAAGTAAACGTTAAGGCTGGCTACGGTCGTAACTTCCTGCTGCCTTTCGGCAAAGCAACCGCTGCAACCGCTGCCAACGTGGCTGCGTTTGAAGAGCGTCGTGCAGAGCTGGAAAAAGCTGCCGCCGAGAAGAAAGCTTCTGCTGAAACTCGTGCTGCTCAACTGGCTGAGCTGGAAGTGACTATCACTGCCACCGCTGGTGACGAAGGCAAGCTGTTCGGTTCGATCGGTACTCACGACATCGCTGATGCACTGACCGCCTCTGGCGTTGAAGTGGCTAAAGCTGAAGTTCGTCTGCCGAACGGCACCATCCGTAACGTTGGCGAATACGACGTAGCCGTGCACCTGCACAGCGATGTTGAAGCTACCGTTCGCGTTGTTGTTGTAGCTGCTTAAGCAGTCTGGTTTCTGTGCCTCGGTGCAGAAGTCTGACCCGCTGATGACTCGTTCCTCAGCGGGTTAGCATTGGGCACGTTCCTGTTCGCAGGTCGTGCCCTTTGTCATTTCTGAGTATCCTGATTCAACCCCCCTGATTTCCGTGTGGCCATGAACGACATCTCCGCTCCCGAACAATATGATCTGCAAACCGCTGCCCTGAAGGTGCCGCCGCATTCCATCGAGGCCGAACAGGCTGTACTCGGTGGCTTGATGCTGGACAACAACGCTTGGGAACGCGTGCTCGATCAAGTGTCGGACGGTGATTTCTATCGACATGACCACCGTTTGATCTTCCGGGCCATTGCGCGCCTGGCTGATCAAAACATGCCCATTGACGTAGTGACCCTCGCCGAACAGCTGGACAAAGAAGGTCAGACTTCCCAGGTCGGCGGTCTGGGTTATCTCAGTGAACTGGCGAAAAACATCCCGTCGGTCGCCAACATCAAGGCTTATGCCCAGATCGTTCGTGAACGAGCGACCTTGCGCCAGTTGATCAGCATCAGCACTGAGATCGCTGACAGCGCGTTCAACCCGGAAGGCCGCAACGCCGCCGAGATTCTGGACGAAGCCGAACGGCAGATCTTCCAGATCGCCGAAGCGCGGCCAAAAACCGGCGGCCCGGTCAGCGTTACCGACTTGTTGACCAAGGCCATCGACCGCATCGATACGCTGTTCAATACCGATAACGCCATTACCGGCCTGTCTACCGGCTATACCGATCTGGACGGCATGACCAGTGGCCTGCAGCCGTCGGACCTGATCATCGTTGCCGGTCGTCCGTCCATGGGTAAGACCACCTTTGCCATGAACCTGGTGGAGAACGCGGTACTGCGCAGCGACAAGGCCGTTCTGGTCTACTCGCTGGAAATGCCAGGCGAATCGCTGATCATGCGTATGCTGTCGTCCCTGGGCCGCATTGACCAGACCAAGGTCCGTGCCGGCCGTTTGGAAGACGACGATTGGCCACGACTCACCTCGGCGGTCAACTTGCTCAATGATCGCAAGCTGTTCATCGATGACACGGCGGGCATCAGCCCATCGGAAATGCGCGCCCGGACCCGGCGTCTGGTGCGTGAGCACGGCGATATCGCCCTGATCATGATCGACTACCTGCAATTGATGCAGATTCCCGGTTCCGGTGGTGACAACCGGACCAACGAGATTTCCGAGATTTCCCGCTCGTTGAAAGCCTTGGCCAAGGAATTCAATTGCCCGGTGGTCGCGCTCTCCCAGCTCAATCGCTCCTTGGAGCAGCGCCCGAACAAACGTCCGATCAACTCCGACCTCCGGGAATCCGGAGCGATCGAGCAGGATGCTGACGTGATCATGTTTGTGTATCGGGACGAGGTTTACCACCCGGAAACCGAGCACAAAGGCATCGCCGAAATCATCATCGGCAAGCAGCGTAACGGCCCCATCGGCACCACGCGGCTGGCGTTCATCGGCAAATACACCCGCTTCGAGAACCTGGCGCCGGGCAGCTACAACTTCGACGACGATTAAGGAAACACAGAATTGTAGGGGCCAACTTGTTGGCGGCGTGGCGTACCTGGCACCCTCTCGCCAACAAGTTGGCTCCTACAGAAGAATTTTTTGTGTTCCGGCAAATCCGACCACCACCGTCGGACTTGATCAAAATTTGTGCTATATTCCGCGACCGCGATTTTTGCGAACGCAGATCGCTTTCCTGCACACCAACACCGGTCATCGACATGCAAGCAGCCAAGCCGTTATTTGACTATCCCAAGTACTGGGCCGAATGTTTCGGGCCAGCGCCTTTCCTGCCGATGAGCCGGGAAGAAATGGATCAACTTGGCTGGGATTCCTGCGACATCATCATCGTCACCGGTGATGCGTATGTGGATCACCCGTCCTTTGGCATGGCGATTATCGGCCGGCTGCTGGAGTCCCAAGGCTTCCGCGTCGGGATCATCGCCCAGCCAAACTGGCAGTCCAAAGACGACTTCATGAAACTCGGCGAGCCGAACCTGTTTTTCGGTGTCGCTGCGGGCAACATGGACTCGATGATCAATCGCTACACCGCCGACAAAAAAATCCGCTCCGACGACGCTTATACGCCAGGCGGCATGGCCGGCAAGCGTCCGGATCGCGCCAGCCTGGTTTACAGCCAGCGCTGCAAGGAAGCCTACAAGCATGTGCCGATCGTATTGGGCGGCATCGAGGCTTCGTTGCGTCGCATCGCGCATTACGATTACTGGCAGGACAAGGTTCGCAACTCGATCCTGATTGACGCCTGCGCCGACATCCTGCTCTACGGCAACGCCGAGCGGGCCATTGTCGAAGTCGCCCAGCGTTTGTCCTACGGTCACAAAATCGAAGACATCACCGATGTGCGCGGCACGGCGTTCATCCGTCGCGACACGCCGACAGGCTGGTACGAAGTGGACTCCACGCGTATCGACCGTCCGGGCAAGGTCGATAAGATCATCAACCCTTACGTCAACACCCAAGACACCCAGGCCTGCGCTATCGAGCAGGAAAAAGGGCCGGTTGAAGATCCGAACGAAGCCAAGGTCGTGCAGATCCTGGCCAGCCCGCGCATGACTCGAGACAAGACTGTCATCCGTTTGCCGTCCATGGAAAAAGTCCGTGGCGACTCCGTTCTGTATGCCCACGCCAACCGCGTGCTGCACCTTGAAACCAATCCGGGCAACGCTCGGGCCTTGGTTCAGAAGCATGGCGAAGTCGATGTCTGGTTTAATCCGCCACCGATTCCGATGACCACTGAAGAAATGGATTACGTGTTTGGCATGCCTTACGCACGTGTCCCGCATCCTGCGTACGGCAAGGAAAAAATCCCGGCCTACGACATGATCCGCTTCTCAGTGAACATCATGCGTGGCTGTTTCGGCGGCTGCACCTTCTGCTCGATCACCGAACATGAAGGCCGCATCATCCAGAACCGCTCCGAAGAGTCGATCATTCGCGAGATCGAAGAAATTCGCGACAAGGTGCCGGGTTTTACAGGGGTTATTTCCGATCTTGGCGGACCGACCGCGAACATGTACCGCATCGCCTGCAAGAGCCCGGAAATCGAATCCGCGTGCCGCAAGCCGTCCTGCGTGTTTCCTGGCATCTGCCCGAACCTGAATACCGATCACTCGTCGTTGATTCAGCTGTATCGCAGTGCCCGTGCCTTGCCAGGCGTGAAGAAAATTCTGATCGCTTCCGGCCTGCGCTACGACCTTGCGGTCGAGTCGCCGGAGTACGTCAAGGAACTGGTGACGCACCACGTCGGTGGCTACCTGAAGATCGCCCCGGAACACACCGAGGAAGGTCCGCTCAACCAGATGATGAAGCCGGGCATTGGCAGCTATGACAAGTTCAAGCGCATGTTCGAGAAGTACACCAAGGAAGCGGGCAAGGAG
>NZ_DASVUM010000205.1:0-26562 GCF_036387035.1 Pseudomonas sp.
CCGACCGCCACCTGATTGCGCCCATTGTGCTTGGCCGCATACAGCCCCTGGTCGGCGGTCTGAATCAACTGGCGACTGTGACTGCCCACCTGCGGCACGACGGTCGCCAGGCCGATGCTGACGGTCAGGCTCGAACCCTGGCTTGGGGCGATGTGAGGGATGTTCATGCCGGCGATTGACTGGCGCAATTTTTCCGCCAGCAGACGGGCGCCGCCCGGGGACGTGTTGGGCAATACCAAAGCGAACTCTTCGCCGCCATAGCGTGCGGGCAGGTCGGAAGGACGGCTGGAGTTGGCGCGAATGGCTTTGGCGACCTGACGCAGCGCTTCATCACCTTCAAGGTGCCCGAAGGCATCGTTGTAGGCCTTGAAGTAATCCACGTCGATCATCAACAACGAAATTTGGGTCTGCTCCCGCGTGGAGCGGCGCCATTCCAGCTCAAGGTACTCGTCGAAGTGGCGGCGGTTGGACAGCCCGGTCAAGCCGTCGGAGTTCATCAGACGTTGCAGCACCAGGTTGGTGTCGAGCAGCTGTTGTTGGCTGACGCGTAACGCACGGTAGGCTTCATCGCGCTGCAGAAGCGTCATGTACGAGCGCGAGTGGTAGCGAATGCGCGCGACCAGCTCGATGTTATCCGGCAGTTTGACCAGGTAATCGTTTGCGCCCGCAGCAAAAGCGGCGCTTTTGATGAGCGGGTCTTCCTTGGTCGAGAGCACGATGATCGGGATGTCCCGCGTCGCCGGATTGGCGCGGTACTCGCGTACCAGGGTCAGGCCGTCCAGGCCAGGCATGACGAGGTCCTGGAGGATGACCGTCGGCTTGATCAGGATCGCTTGCGCAATCGCCTGATGGGGGTCCGCGCAAAAGTGGAAATCGATGTTGTCTTGCTGCGCCAGCCCGCGCCGGACGGCCTCGCCGATCATAGCTTGATCGTCGACCAGCAACACCATTGCAGCGTTCTCATCCGTGGCCTGCAGATCGTCCAGTCGCAAATCATGCATACAGAGTCTCCTGGTCGCAGGCGGGCTGTGACATCACCTGGAAATTCATTGGGTGAATACCTCTTTCAAGCGAGGTGCAATCGAGTCCAGTGAGCGAATTTCCATGGCGGCGTCGATGGCCGCCGCCGCTTTGGGCATGCCGTATACCGCACAGCTTTCCTGATTCTGGGCGATGGTCAGAAACCCCCGCTGACGCATCAGCTTGAGTCCCTGCGCACCATCACGACCCATGCCGGTCAACAAAACGCCCACTGCGTCACCCTTCCAATAGCTGGCCACACTTTCGAAAAACACGTCGATGGAGGGCCTGTAAATTTCGTTAACCGGCTCTGCGGTGTACGCCAGAGTGCCGTTCCTGAGCAGACGAATATGGTGATTGGTGCCTGCCAGCAGCACCGTGCCCACCTGCGGCGGCTCGCCATCGCGCGCCAGCCTGACCTCAAGCCCCGATGCGCTGCTCAGCCATTGAGCCATCCCTTCGGCGAACACCTGATCCACGTGCTGCACCAGCACGATGGCGGCCGGAAACTCCCTCGGCAACGCCTTGAGCAGTATTTCGAGCGCTGCAGGACCACCGGCCGACGAGCCGATGGCGATCAATCGCTGGCGCTGCGCCGACTCGCGCACTGGCGGCGGTGCCGGGCGGACCCGCGTGTCCCGCTCGCCAATCAGCCAGCCTATATTAAGTATCTTGCGCAACAAAGGTGCGGCTGCATCTTTGGGGTTGCCCGCGCCCAACGCAGGCGTATCGACCACGTCCAGCGCGCCATGGCCCATGGCTTCGAACACCCGGTGCACATTCTGCTCGCGGTCCACGGTGACGATAACGATGGCGCACGGCGTCGCCGCCATAATACGTCGAGTCGCCTCCACGCCGTCCATCACCGGCATGATCAGGTCCATTAATATCAGGTCGGGCGTCAGCTGCTCGCAACGCTCTACCGCCTCGGCGCCGTTGCTCGCCACCCAGACAATCTGATGGGCCGGCTCAAAGGCCAGCGCACGACGCAATGCCTCCACGGCCATGGGCATATCGTTGACGATGGCGATCTTCATCCCTGCGCATCTCCTATCAACTCAACGACCGCATCGAGCAGCGCGTCGTCATGGAAACTGGCCTTGGCCAGATAATAATCGGCGCCGGCGTCCAGTCCGCGACGACGGTCTTCCTCACGGTCCTTGTACGACACCACCATCACCGGCAGCGACTGCAGGCGGCTGTCGCGGCGCACCAGTGTCACCAGTTCGATACCGTCCATGCGCGGCATGTCGATGTCGGTGATGAGCAGGTCGAAGTCCTCGCCACGCAGCGCATTCCAGCCGTCCATGCCGTCCACGGCCACCGACACTTCATAGCCACGGCTGAGCAACAGTTTGCGTTCCAGCTCGCGCACTGTCAGCGAGTCGTCAACCACCAGCACGCGCTTGCGCACCCGGGTGTCGGCCTGCTGATTGCGACGATCGATGCGTTCCAGGCGTCCGGTGTTGAGCAGCTTTTCCACCGAACGCAGCATGTCTTCAACGTCAATGATCAGCACCGCCGAGCCATCGTCCAGCAAGGCGCCGGCAGAGATGTCCTGAACCTTGCCCAGGCGCGGATCAAGGGGCAGAACCACCAGCGTCCGTTCGCCGATGAAGCGTTCCACGGCGACGCCATACACTGCATCGCGCTCGCGAATGACCACCACCTTGATCACGTCCTCGCTGTGCTGACTGGTCGGGCGATTGAGCAACTGACTGGCCGCGACCAGCCCGACATGGCGCTCCTCGTGCCAGAAATGCTGACGCCCTTCCAACTGCACGATCTCGTCGGCACGCACGTCTCGCATGCGCTCGATGTGCGCCAGGGGGAACGCATACGCCTCGCCGCCGACTTCGACCACCAGACTGCGCACCACCGACAAGGTCAGCGGCACTTCCAGATGGAAACGGCTGCCCTGTCCGGCCCGCTGATCCATCTCGACACCGCCACGCAGTTGTCGAATCATGTGCTGAACCGCGTCCAGACCAACGCCTCGGCCGGACACTTCGGTGACCTTGTCGCGCATGCTGAAACCGGGCAGGAACAGGAAGCTCAACAGTTCGTCTTCGCTCAACTGCGCGGCGGTTTCGGCGGGCGAGAGTCTGCGCTCGATGATGTTCAGGCGCAGGCGCTCGAGATCGACACCGGCACCGTCATCGATCAACTCGACCACCAGCAGACCGGCCTGGTGCGAGGCCTTGAGTTTGATCAGCCCCTCGGCCGGCTTGCCGCAGGCAACACGCTGAGCGGGCAGCTCAATGCCGTGGTCAACGGCGTTGCGCAGCAAATGGGTCAGCGGCGCTTCGAGCTTTTCGAGCACGTCGCGATCGACCTGGGTTTTTTCGCCGTCGATTTCCAGGCGCACCTGTTTGCCCAGTGAACGTCCCAGATCCCGCACCATGCGCGCCTGCCCTGCCAGCACATCGGCAAACGGTCGCATTCGGCAGGCCAGCGCGGTGTCGTAAAGCAGTTGCGCGCGTTGCGACGCCTGCCAGCCGAACTCGTCGAGGTCGGCCGTTTGTTGAATCAGCAAGTGCTGCGCTTCGCCGAGCAGCCGCCGCGCTTCCTCCAGGGCCTTCTGCGCGTCGGGATCGCTGTTGGCGCCAAGCAGGGCTTCGAGACTGTCCAGCGCGCGGGTCGCGCCGGTCTGCGTGCGCTTGACCCGCTGCATTGCCGCCAGATAAGGCTTCAGGCGCTGGGTCTCGACCAGTGATTTGCTCGACAGGTCCAGGAGGTTGTTCAAGCGTTCGGCGGTGACGCGCAGGACACGTTCGCCCGTCTCGGCGACGCGTCGCTCGCCCGGGCCGTCCGGTTTAGGCGCAGGCCCGACAACGGGCTCGACCAGGGCAGCGGCCAGGTCTTCGGCGGCCGAGTCCTGAGCAGATTGAAGCGAGGTGACCAACGACTGTGCGTTGGCGAGCAGGATATCTTCAAGCGACGGCAGCGCAGTGGGCACCAGCATGGCTTTCAGGGCCGGGTCGGCGCTGACCATGTTGTTCATCAGCGCGACATAGCCGTCCACATCCGCCTGGGGCACCTTGGCGCCGGGCGTGGCGATGCGCATCAGCAAGTCAGTGCCCATCAGCAAGGCGTCGATGTGCTCGGGCAGCAGGAGCAAGCGCCCTTCCTGAGCACTGACCAGGCAGTCTTCCATGACGTGGGAAACGCTCACGCCCGCGTTGATCCCGACGATGCGCGCCGCGCCTTTCAGCGAATGAGCCGCGCGCATGCAGGCTTCGAGCTGATCGGCCTGGGTCGGGTTACGCTCGAGCGCCAACAGGCCCGCACTCAGCACTTGCGTCTGGGCTTCCGCTTCCAGGGTGAAGAGTTCGAACAGCGACGCGTCGCGCATTTGATCGGGCGTCATGTCAGGCTCCGGTTCACGGCCGACAACAGCTGGTCTTCATCGAGCAGACGCAGGCTGCGGTGCTTCCATTGCACGACGCCTCGGGTAAACCGCGCATTGCTGTTCTGCGCCGATGCCGACGCGCCATCCAACAGGCGCGCCTCAATGGCGTGAATGCCGTCCACCTCGTCCACGGGCACCACCACCGGGCCGCCCTCCGCCGAAACGATCAGCATGCGCGGCAATATCCGCGCAGCGCCGATTGGCGTGATCGACGGGTCCAGCCCAAGCAGCTCGACGAACGACAGGCAGGCCACCAGGGCGCCACGCACGTTGGCGACACCGAGCAAGGCGCGCGAGCGTTGATGCGGCAGGGAATGAATGGCTTGTACCGGCGACACTTCCACCAAGCAGCGGGTCGGCAGGCCGAGCCACTCTTCGCCCAGACGAAACACCACGGTGGAGCGGGTTTCGACATCGACAGCGAGAGCGTCGCTGTGCATCGACACGCGCTGCTCCTGCGCCAGCGAGTAACGGTCAAGCAACCGCGTCGCCGCTGCCGAGTACACCGAGCAGTTGCGGCAGTGAATATGTTCGGTGAGCAGCGGGCAGGACCGGTCGCCATGGATGCCGATGCGGTTCCAGCAGTCGTCGATCGCCTCGGCGTCGTCGCTGACCAACGCTGTGTGTAAGCGACTCATCCGCTGCGTCCTTCTCTAATGACACCCCGTGCCGCGCGTTCTTGCAGTCGCCGGGCCCCGGCGCTGTCGCCTTGAGCAGCCAATAGCGCGGCCAGTTGCGCGAGGGTTTCCGGATGCTGCGGCTGCAGGTACAGCGCCTTGCGATAAAAGCCTTGTGCCGAGCCGGTCGCCCCTGCCACTTCGCTGAGCAGCCCTAGCCAGTAAAACACCGGCGCCACCGGTTCGTAGCGCTTGAGGTACTGATCGCAAGCGGCCTTCGCCTCGGCGCTACGGCCTTCGTTGGCAAGCACCGCGATGCTGCGCAATAACTCGGCAGCCTCGCCGCCATCAGCATCCGGAGCAGCAGCCTTGGTGTGCGGTCTGAGCGCAGCCCTGCGGCCTTCGATAAGCGCAGGATCAACCGGCGACCTTTGTGCAAAAAGCGGCGGCTTCGGCGTTCCGCGCGACAGGGTTGCCGCCGACTGGGCTGACCAGGCATCACTTCGCGATGGCGGCGTAGTTGGGGCAGTCAAGCCGCTGCGGGATTCAGGAACGGCCTCGTCGCGCCGACGAAAGGCAAACGATTGGGGGATGCCGATCGACACCATGCCCATGCGCCCGAGCAGGCTACCCTCGGCGGGGCCGATAAACAGCACGCCATCGTCGCGGGTCATGCGCTTCAATGCTTCGAAGCCCTGACGCTGGGTGTCGACGTCGAAGTAGATCAGCAGGTTGCGGCAGAACACAAAATCGTACGCTGACTGCGCGGCCGGCATGGCGGGATCGAGCAGGTTGCCGGACTGAAAGCGGACCTGATCACGGACCCGCTCGTCCAGGCGATAACCCTCCTCGGAGGCCGTGAAAAAACGTTCCCGATAACCCAGCTGATCGCCGCGAAAGGAGTTCTTGCCGTACACGCCCTGGCGGGCACGCTGGATGGACAGCGGGCTGATGTCCACCGCCTCGACGCTGAACTGCGGCCCGCGCAGGCCGGCGTCGAACAGCGCCATGGCGATCGAGTAAGGCTCCTCGCCGGTGGAACACGGCAGGCTGAGAATCCGCAGCGCACGCACACCGTTGAGCTGAGCCAGTCGGGTCTTGGCCAGGTTGCCGAGGGTGGCGAAGGATTCGGGATAACGGAAAAACCACGTCTCGGGAACGATCACCGCTTCGATCAGCGCCTGTTGTTCGTCCGCCGAAACAAGCAGCGTCTGCCAGTAGTCGTCGTGATCCCGCGCCTTGGAGTGGGTGCAGCGCTGACGCACCGCGCGTTCGATGATCGCTTCGCCCACTGACGCGACGTCCAGACCGATGCGGTCCTTGAGAAACGCGAAGAAGCGCGCATCGCTGCTCATGGCGTCGCCTCGAACGGATCAAGGCTCATGGGCTGCTCGGGGAACAACAGCTCGCGCACGGCCTCAGTAAGCAAGTCCTGCACCCGTATCCACTGCAGCAGGCCGTGTTCGTCCTCGCGCACCGGGCCCAGATAAGGCGCATCGGCGTTGTCCAGGCCGTAGGCTTTGAATTCATGGGGCGAGCAGCGCAACGTGTCGGTCGCCTGTTCGAGGATCAAACCCAGCCACCGGGCCGGGCGATCACCGCCGAGCCGGTAATGCACCAGCACCAGCCGCGTGCTGGTGCGCAACGGGGCGGGTTGGCCAAAGGTCAGCGCGCTGAGGTCGATGACCGGCACGATCGCCCCACGGTGGGCAAACACACCGGCGACCCAGTGCGGCGCCTGTGCGATGGGCTTGAGCACCAGCCGTGGCAGCACTTCGGCGACTTCTGTCGCTTGCAGCGCATAGCGTTCCGCGCCGATACGAAACAACAGAAACAGCTTGTTCTTCGGCAACACCGCAGTGCTGCGCTTGGCTGAATGCTCGATCATGGGCCTGACTCAGACCTTGAAACGCGAAACGCCGCCACGCAGCCCCACCGCCACCTGGCTCAGCTCGTCGATGGCGAAACTGGCCTGACGCAGGGATTCCACGGTCTGGCTGCTGGCGTCACCCAACTGCACCAGCGCCTGGTTGATCTGTTCGGCGCCGGTGGCCTGAGCCTGCATGCCCTCGTTGACCATCAACACACGCGGCGCCAGGGCCTGCACCTGATGAATGATTTGCGAAAGCTGCTCGCCGACCTGGGTCACTTCGTACATGCCGCGACGCACTTCTTCGGAGAATTTGTCCATGCCCATGACCCCCGCCGATACCGCCGACTGGATCTCGCGAACCATTTGCTCGATGTCGTAGGTGGCCACGGCGGTCTGGTCGGCCAGGCGGCGGACCTCGGTCGCCACGACGGCGAAACCGCGGCCGTACTCGCCGGCCTTTTCGGCTTCGATGGCCGCGTTGAGCGACAGCAGGTTGGTCTGATCGGCGACTTTGACGATGGTCACCACGACCTGATTGATGTTGCCGGCCTTCTCATTGAGGATCGCCAGCTTGGAGTTGACCAGATCGGCCGCGCCCATAACCGAGTGCATGGTTTCTTCCATGCGCGCCAGGCCTTGCTGACCGGAACCCGCGAGGATTGAGGCCTGATCCGCCGCCGAGGTCACCTCGGTCATGGTGCGCACCAGGTCCCGGGACGTCGCGGCGATTTCCCGCGAAGTGGCGCCGATTTCGGTGGTGGTGGCGGCCGTCTCGGTGGCGGTCGCCTGTTGCTGCTTGGAAGTGGCTGCAATCTCGGTGACTGATGTGGTCACCTGAACCGACGAGCGCTGGGCCTGAGAGACCAGCGCGGCGAGTTCGGCAACCATGTCGTTGAAGCCCGTTTGCACCGATCCGAACTCATCGTTGCGGTCCAGCGCCAGACGCGTGCTCAGGTCGCCCGTGCGCATGGTCTCGAGAATCTGCACGATGCGGTTCATCGGGGACAGAATCGCGCGCATCAGCAACAGGCCACACGTGGCGGCCGCGAGCAAGGCGATGATCAGTGATATACCGAGGGTGATCTTGGCGCTGGAAACGGCGGTCTGGATCGCATCGGACGCGTTGTCGGCAACCTGCTTGTTCTTGACGCCGAGGGCATTGAGTACCTTGCGGCCTTCGAACCACATCGGCGTCAACTGCTCGGAAAATATCCGCTGGGCCAGCGCGTAATTATCGCCCTGGTAAGCCGCGAGTACGCCATTGAGCACCAACTGATAGCGTTCGCGCAGTTGCAGAAACTGGGCGAAGTCATTGCGATCCGATTCGTCGAAGATGCTCTTCTGGTAATTGACGATCTGCGCCTGCAAACGGTCTTCGAAGTCTTTGTACTGATCTTCTTCAGCGCTGGTGAGGTCGCGGCCCTTGCCTTCACTGAGCAGATGCTGGGTGCTCACGTAGCTCTCGACCCAGGCGCCGCGCACGGTGCTGCTGTAAAACACGCCGGGCAGCGCGTCCAGTCGTACGGCATCGCCGCTGCTCTCGATCACCAACAGGCGATTGAACGCCACGACCACCATCAACAACATGATGGCGATGATGACAGCGAAGCTCGCCAAAATGCGTTGACGCAACGTCCAGTTCTTCACAGTCAGCCCTCAGGAGTTCAACGCCGGCATGACCGGGTTCAAGAAGCGGACCGACGGACGGTCCAAAGCGAGCGGGAGTATAGCCTAGTGCCTTGCCGATAATTGGGCTGTTTCCGGCAAGGGAAACGCCAAAACACACAGTCAGATCGGAAGTGTCTTACACACTATCGGCCTGATGTGGCGTTGCTTGATGGTGCGTCGTTTGATAGTGCGAAGCGCGGGTGATGACGGGCTATGAAGGAGGCTATAAACGGGCAGTCATGGATAAGAGACGCCTGTTTGTAAACCGCATAAACACAGCGGGTCAGACCTCAACTGATGGAGGCTGACCCGAAGGCGATCGAGGTTTCAGGTTGATTCTTCAGCACCTTAGGCAATGCAGCACAGGACCGACGGTTTACGGCTGCGCCTGACGGACCTGCTGCTCCAGCTCCGTCTTGAGCGCGGGATCGAGCTTCAGCTGCCTGGCGAGCTCGTCCAGATAAGCGCGTTCCATGAAATGCTCTTCATCGACCATTATCACGCTCGCCAGGTACATCTCGGCGGCGATCTCCGGGGTCTGCGCGGCTCGGGCGACATCGGCAGGGTCCAGTGGCTTGTTCAGCTCGGTGTGCAGCCACTGCTGCAGCTCGTTGTCAGCAGTGATGCGGGTGAATTCGCCTTCGATGAGTTCGCGCTCACGTTCATCGACATGGCCGTCCGCCTTGGCCGCTGCCACCAGCGCCCGCAGAATGGCCTCGCTGTGCTGCTCGACCTGGGCGGCCGGCACGCGGTCGACCGTTTGCGGTTCAATCGGTTGCGCCACGCCCTGATTCGCTTGCCAGTTGCCGTACGCCTTGTACGCCAGCACGCCCAGCGCGGCGAGCCCGCCATAGGTCAGCGCCTTGCCGCCCATTTTTCTCGCGCCTTTGTTGCCCAGCAGCAAGCCCATGGCGCCCGCCGCCAACGCACCGCCGCCAGCACCGGAGAGCAGCCCGCCCAGCGTGCCGCCCAGATTTCCGCCCAGGCCGCTGCCGCCGCCGACCTTACCGAGCAGATCGCCAAGACCGCCCTGCCCGCTTTGCGCACCTTTACCGCTCTTGTCATGTGTGCCGGCCTTGTTTTGCAGCAGGTCCTGGCCGGATTTCAACAGCTGGTCGAGTAAACCGCGAGTGTTCATGAATTCATCTCAATGAAGGGGGACGGACGATTCGACCCGCAGGTTAAGACGAAGGCACCCGTGCCCGTTGGGCAGGTTTGCTTCTGAATGTTGCGGCGCCTGGGCGCGCTTGCGCCGGTTGACGATACGCGGCTACCCAAGGGCGACATTCTCGGCAAACAGGCGCGGTATTTGCTCCTTCCGGTTTGTCGAGGATCGAACGGCGCACTACGCTCTGCACCACCGATCTCTGCCCAAAAAACCACCATGAGGCAAACCCACCATGTTCGTGCACAAGACCGCCATGCTCAGCGCTGTGATCACCGCACTGTTTACCAGCGGGGCAGCGCAGGCCGCTGAAGCCATTACGGCGGTAGGCGATGGCGAGGGGCAGTTGGATATCGTGGCCTGGCCGGGCTACATCGAGCGCGGCGAGAGCGACAAGGCCTATGACTGGGTGACCGGCTTCGAGCAGGAGACGGGCTGCAAGGTCAACGTCAAGACCGCCGCGACGTCAGACGAAATGGTCAGTCTGATGACCAAAGGCGGCTACGACCTGGTCACCGCATCGGGCGACGCGTCATTGCGGCTGATCGCCGGCAAGCGGGTGCAGCCCATCGACCCGACATTGATTGCGAACTGGAAGACTTTGGACCCGCGGCTCAAAGATGGCCCGTGGTACACAGTCGAGAACAAAACCTATGGCACGCCGTACCAGTGGGGCCCGAACGTGCTGATGTACAACACCAACGTGTTCAAGACCCCGCCCGTCAGCTGGAGCGTTGTTTTCGAGGCCCAGGATTTGCCCGACGGCAAACCGAACAAGGGTCGCGTCCAGGCGTATGACGGGCCGATTTATATCGCCGACGCCGCGCTGTACCTCAAGACCGCCAAGCCGGAATTGAACATCGTCGACCCCTACCAGCTTACCGAGGCCCAGTACCAGGCGGTGCTCGACCTGCTTCGCGCCCAGCAGCCGCTGGTTCACCGTTACTGGCACGACGCGACCGTGCAGATGAGCGACGTGAAAAACGAAGGCGTGGCGGCGTCCAGTTCGTGGGGCTACATGGTCAACGGGCTGATCGCCGACAAACAGCCCGTCGCCTCGACCATTCCGCAGGAAGGCGCCACCGGCTGGGCCGATACCACGATGCTTCACGCCGAGGCCAAACACCCCAATTGCGCCTACAAATGGATGAACTGGTCGCTGCAGCCCAAGGTTCAGGGCGATGTTGCGGCGTGGTTTGGCTCCTTGCCGGTGGTGCCTGAGGCGTGCAAAGGCAACGAATTGCTGGGCGCCGAGGGTTGCGAGACCAACGGATTCGACCTCTTCGACAAGATCGCCTTCTGGAAAACACCCCAGGCCGAGGGCGGCAAGTACGTGCCGTACAGCCGCTGGACGCAGGATTACATCGCGATCATGGGTGGGCGTTAGACGCCTGCATCGCCCGCTCCGTGTAGGTGAGCTTGCTCGCGATAGCGGGTTGCAGCCTCGCCGTAGGTGACTGCGAGGAAGGAATCGCGAGCAAGCTCACTCCTGCAAAGACCGTGTTCATTCAGACGCATCTAGCCCAGTTGCTGTGACGGCAGCGGCTGTCCATCGACTTGATTTCGGGAATCAAACGCCATGACCCACGCTGTCGAGTTCACTCAGGTTTCGCGGCTGTTTGGCGAGGTGAAAGCCGTGGACCGGGTGTCCATCGATATCGAGGACGGCGAGTTCTTTTCCATGCTCGGTCCCTCGGGTTCCGGCAAGACCACCTGCTTGCGCCTGATCGCTGGTTTCGAGCAACCCAGCGCCGGCTCGATCCGCCTTCACGGCCAGGAAGCCGCCGGCATGCCGCCCTACCAGCGCGACGTCAACACGGTCTTTCAGGACTACGCGCTGTTCCCGCACATGAACGTGCTGGACAACGTGGCTTACGGACTGAAAGTCAAAGGCGTCGGCAAGGCTGAACGGATCAAGCGTGCCGAAGAAGCCCTGGACATGGTTGCACTTCAGGGCTATGGCGCGCGCAAACCCGTGCAGCTCTCCGGCGGCCAACGCCAGCGTGTGGCCCTGGCGCGGGCGCTGGTCAACCGCCCGCGGGTGCTGCTGCTGGACGAACCCCTTGGCGCCCTTGACCTGAAGCTGCGCGAACAGATGCAAAGCGAGCTGAAGAAACTGCAGCGTCAGTTGGGCATCACCTTCATCTTCGTCACCCACGACCAGACCGAGGCGCTGTCGATGTCTGACCGGGTCGCGGTATTCAACCAAGGGCGCATCGAGCAAATCGATACACCACGCAATCTGTACATGAAACCGGCAACGACCTTCGTAGCAGAATTCGTCGGCACCTCCAACGTGGTGCGCGGCGAACTGGCGCAGGCGTTGAGCGGCAACCCGGGCGCGTTCTCGATTCGGCCCGAGCACATCCGCTTTGCCAACGGCGCTGCGGCGAGCCACGACGTTCAGGTCAGCGGCGTACTGCATGACATCCAATATCAGGGCAGCGCAACACGTTACGAGGTCAAACTCGACAGCGGCCAGAGGCTCACGGTCAGTCAGGCGAACAGCCAATGGCTGGACACCGGCGCGCACCCTCAGCCTGGTCAACGCATGACCGTATGCTGGGCGCGGGAGGCGATGATTGCCCTGCATGACGCGCCCGGTGAACGGTCGAACATGGCGCCGGGCGAGGCACGTTGAGATGGGTCAGACGTTAGCGGGCTCCGGGCCAACACGAACGCAGTCGCCAACCCGCGGTTTTTCCAACCTGCTGTATCGACGCCCGAATCTGTACCTGTCCCTGCTGCTGATCCCGCCGTTGCTGTGGTTTGGCGCGATCTACCTCGGCTCGCTGCTCGGGCTTTTGTGGCAGGGCTTTTACACCTTCGACGATTTCAGCATGACCGTAACGCCCGACCTGACCCTGGCGAACTTCGGCGCGCTGTTCAACCCGGCCAACTTCGACGTCATCCGTCGTACCCTGACCATGGCAGTCGCGGTGTCCATCGCCAGCGCCATCGTCGCCTTTCCCATCGCCTACTACATGGCGCGCTACACCACCGGCAAAACCAAGGCGTTCTTTTACATCGCGGTGATGATGCCCATGTGGGCCAGCTACATCGTCAAGGCCTACGCCTGGACCTTGCTGCTGGCCAAGGGCGGCGTCGCGCAATGGTTCGTTCAGCACCTGGGGCTGGCGCCGGCGTTGCAGTGGATGCTGAGCGTGCCCGGCGTCGGCGGGAGCACGCTATCGACCTCGCACCTGGGTCGCTTCATGGTGTTCGTCTACATCTGGCTGCCGTTCATGATCCTGCCGATTCAGGCCGCCCTCGAGCGCCTGCCCCCGTCATTGCTGCATGCCTCCGCGGACCTTGGCGCCACGCCTCGGCAAACGTTCATGCAGGTGATTCTCCCGCTGTCAGTGCCCGGCATTGCGGCGGGCTCGATCTTCACCTTTTCGCTGACGCTGGGGGACTTCATCGTGCCGCAATTGATCGGCCCGCCGGGCTATTTCATCGGCAGTATGGTGTACGCCCAGCAGGGCGCCATCGGCAATATGCCCATGGCGGCGGCCTTTACGCTGGTGCCCATTCTGCTGATCGCGATTTACCTGGCCGTGGTCAAGCGTCTGGGGGCTTTCGATGCACTCTGAACACGCGTCGTGGGGCCTGAAAATTGCCGCCTGGGGCGGACTGGTGTTTTTACACTTCCCCATCCTGATCATTTTTATCTACGCCTTCAGCACCGACGACGCCGCCTTCAGCTTCCCGCCCAAAGGCTTCACCTTGAAGTGGATCAGCGTAACGTTCGCGCGGCCTGACGTGCTGGAATCGATCAAGCTGTCCCTGCAGATCGCCTGCGTCGCCACGCTGATCGCACTGGTGCTCGGCACGCTGGCGTCGGCGGCGCTGTACAGGCGGGACTTCTTCGGCAAGGACGGCATCTCACTGATGCTGATTCTGCCCATCGCCCTGCCGGGCATCATCACCGGTCTGGCGCTGCTGTCAGCGTTCAAAACCCTGCGCATCGAGCCGGGAATGCTCACCATCATCGTCGGCCATGCGACCTTCTGCGTGGTGATCGTTTACAACAACGTCATCGCCCGCCTGCGCCGCACGTCCCACAGCCTGATCGAAGCCTCAATGGACCTCGGTGCAGACGGCTTCCAGACCTTCCGCTACATCATCCTGCCTAACCTGGGCTCCGCATTGCTGGCGGGCGGGATGCTGGCGTTCGCCTTGTCATTCGACGAGATCATCGTGACGACCTTCACCGCCGGCCATGAACGCACCCTGCCCATCTGGCTGCTCAACCAACTCAGCCGCCCGCGCGACGTGCCGGTGACCAACGTCGTGGCAATGCTCGTGATGATGGTCACCATGCTGCCGATCCTCGGCGCGTACTACCTGACACGGGGCGGGGAAAGCGTAGCGGGGAGCGGGGGGAAGTGAGGGAGGCCGTGAGCGACACGCAAGGTGCTAGCTAGCGAGCCTAGCGAGATTAAGACGTAAGAGGGGTAACGCGTCTCCTTTTCCTACAGCACCGCACTAGGCTTGGACTTGGCAGTATCATATTTTGATACCATGAATAACCGACAAGCTGGCACCTTAAAAATCGTATTTTCCAGACCTGTCCCCAACAACCTGGAATGGAGTCGACTGGAGTCGCTCTTCACCGGATTGGGAGCGCGAACCATTGAAGGCAATGGTTCAAGGGTCAGGTTCGAACTCAATGGCGTAGTGGCGACCTTCCACCGGCCGCACCCGGATAAGGATGCGAAGCCATACCAGGTCCGTGACGCGCGAGCGTTCCTTGAGCACGCAGGAGTGACCCCATGAATATCATGAACTACAAAGGCTACTCAGCCAGAATCAACTACAGCGATGAAGATGGCCTGTTTGTAGGTCATGTCGCAGGAATCAAGGATGTGATCGGCTTTCATGGTCATTCGGTCCAGGAGCTCCGAACGGCGTTTGAAGAGGCAGTGGACGACTATCTTGATGTGTGCAAACGCCTGGAACGTGAGCCACAGAAAACCTATTCCGGAAAACTGAGCTTACGTCTGGAACCTGAGTTGCATGCAAGCGTGGCATCACAGGCGGAGTTGGCACATAAAAGCATCAACCAATGGGTCAGCGACCTGCTCCGGCAAGCGATCTGACCAAACTTCTAATCTAATCACCACCAAAGCACGTAAGGCTGCTTGGGGTCTGTCGCGCTTGTAGATCGCAAACGGGTCGATCCCGATTGACCGACCAACCCTGACATCAACAAACGCGACAGAGGAGATTCAGCGATTTGCTTAATCGCGCAAATCCGACTCATGAATCGGCTGATCACGGTGCGTTGCACGCTGGTATTGCGCGGGCCACACTGCCTGGCGTCCGCCCAGGTCGTCGTCGGCGTGCAGCGGCCAGTACGGATCGCGCAGCAGTTCACGGGCGAGGAAAATCAGGTCCGCCTGACCCGTACGCAGAATGGTGTCCGCCTGGAAAGCCTCGGTGATCATGCCGACCGTGCCAGAGGCAATGCCCGACTCGTTGCGCACGCGGCCGGCGAACTCGGTTTGATAACCCGGGCCCACAGGGATCTCGGCTTTCGCCGCAGTGCCGCCCGAGGACACGTCAACCAAGTCAACGCCCAAGGCTTTCAGGCGCTTGGCCAATTCGACGGTTTCATCCGGGTTCCAGCCATCTTCCACCCAGTCGGTGGCGGAAACGCGCACAAACACCGGCAGGTCTTCCGGCCAGACCTCACGCACGGCTTTGGTGATTTCCAGGGTCAGGCGGATGCGATTGTCGAAGGAGCCGCCGTATTGATCCTGACGCTGGTTACTCAGCGGCGACAGGAACTGATGCAGCAGATAACCGTGAGCGGCGTGGATTTCGACGACTTTGAACCCTGCAGTCAGCGAACGCTTGGCGGCCTCTACGAAGGCCTTGATCACGTCTTGAATCTGCGCTTCATCCAGGGGCGTGGGCGCGGTGTAGTGCGGATCGAAGGCAATGTCCGACGGCCCCCAGGTTGTCCAGCCGCCTTGGTCGGCCGGGATGCTGCCGTGCTCGCTCAACCATGGGCGCCATGTACTGGCCTTGCGTCCGGCGTGGGACAGCTGAATCCCGGCAACCGCACCTTGTGCCTCAATGAAGCGGGTAATGCGTTGCAACGGTGCAATCTGCTCGTCGTTCCAGATGCCGAGGTCTTCGGGCGTGATGCGTCCATCCTGGGTGACTGCCGCCGCTTCGGTGAAGATCAGCCCGGCACCGCCGACCGCACGGCTGCCCAGATGGACCAGATGCCAGTCGTTGGCCAGACCGTCGGCGCAGCAGTACTGACACATCGGCGATACCACAATGCGATTGCGCAAGGTCAGTTGGCGGAGGGTATAGGGTTCAAGCAGCAGGCTCATGGGCACCTCTCAAATCGTGTGGCAGGTTCCTGGGGTTGCGAACCTAGAGCCTAGTCGACACCCCGAGAGGAGTGAGGGTTCACTCGTATCCAGGCTGATGCCCGTCCCGTTGAAGCACTGCATGCACTTGGCGGGCATGGCTGGAGCCGGTCCCACTGACGGCATGCGTACCCCTGTGGGACCGGCTTCAGCCGGGAAGGCGTCAGGTGTCGCGCCGCGAAATGGCTGGGGTTCAGCGCGGCGAGAGGTGAACCACCATGAGTTGCACGGTTTCGTTGCCGCGAAACTCGTTCAGGTCCAGCTTGTACGCCAGCTCGACCCAGCGAACTGTAGGGTTGGGCCATACGTCGCGATCGACGCTGAAGGCAATGCCTTCGAGCTTTACAGTGCCGCACTCGGTCTTGAGAACCATCTTCAGATGGCGCTCGCCCACCACGCGTTGTTCCACCAGCTGAAACACGCCATGGAACAACGGTTCGGGGAAGTGCTGCCCCCACGGACCGGCATTGCGCAACGCGCGGGCGAGTTCCAGGTGAAACTCTTCCACCGCCAATGTGCCGTCGGACAGCAACCGCCCGGTCAGGTCTTCTTCCTTGAGCTGGCGGCGCACCTCGGCGTCGAAGGCCTCGGCGAACGCCGGGAAGTTGCCTTCCGGCAGCGACAGCCCGGCCGCCATCGCGTGGCCGCCGAACTTGCTGATCAGCTCGGGATGTTTCGCCGCCACGGCATCGAGTGCGTCACGGATGTGAAAGCCCGGCACCGAGCGCGCCGAACCTTTCAGCACACCCTCGCCCGCGCTGGCGAACGCAATGGTGGGGCGGTGATAACGTTCTTTCATGCGCGAGGCCAGAATGCCGATCACGCCCTGGTGCCACTCGGCTTCGAACAGGCACAGCCCGAACGGCATCGACTCCAGCGGCAAGTCCTTGAGCTGGGCAAGCGCCTCGCGCTGCATGCCCTGCTCAATGGATTTGCGGTCCTGGTTAAGCTCGTCCAGGCGCACGGCCATTTCCCGCGCCTCGGTCTCGTCATCGCACAGCAGGCATTCGATGCCCAGGCTCATGTCATCCAGACGCCCGGCGGCGTTCAGGCGCGGGCCGATAATGAAACCCAGATCGGTGGAGGTGATGCGCGACGCCTCGCGACGGGCGACATCGAGGATTGCGCGCAGCCCCGGACGGGCACGACCGGCCCGGATGCGCATCAGGCCCTGGTGCACCAGAATCCGGTTGTTGGCGTCCAGCGGGACGACGTCGGCGACGCTGCCCAGTGCCACCAGATCCAGCAGCTCGCCAAGGTTCGGCTGGACGCGGCCATTGGCCTCGAACCAGCCGATGTCCCGCAGCCGCGCGCGCAAGGCCATCAACACATAAAAGATCACGCCAACGCCGGCCAGCGATTTGCTCGGGAAGGTGCAGCCGGGCTGGTTCGGATTGACGATGGCATCGGCCGCCGGTAACTCGTGGCCGGGCAAATGGTGGTCGGTGACCAACACCTGCAAGCCCGCCGCCTTCGCAGCCGCCACGCCTTCAACGCTGGAGATGCCGTTGTCCACGGTCATCAGCAGATCAGGCTGGCGTTCGAGGGCAACCTGGACGATCTCCGGCGTCAGTCCGTAGCCGAACTCAAAACGGTTCGGGACCAGGTATTCCACGTGCGCCGCACCGAGCAGGCGCAGGCCCAGGACACCGACGGTACTGGCCGTGGCACCGTCGGCGTCGAAATCCCCAACGATGAGGATGCGCTGGCGCTGCTGCAATGCAGTCACCAGCAGATCGACCGCTGTATCGATGCCCTTGAGCTGTTGATACGGGATCAACCGGGCAAGGCCCTTGTCGAGTTCTGCCTCCGAGCCCACGCCGCGTGCGGCGTACAACCGGGTGAGCAAGGGCGGCAGATCGCCAAGAAAAGGCAGGGTGTCAGGTAGCTCGCGTGGTTCGATGCGCATTCAGGTTCCGCTGGTGTTCTCGTTGGGGCCGGTGGGGTCTCGCGAGAGGGTCGCGATGCAGGACTGAATCAGCCCCGCTCACCCGCCAGCCACTGCAGTTGCACTTCGTGCTGGCCGCGATCGTCGGTGACGAAGATCGTGCCTTCGCTAATCATCACGTCCCACTTGATCACCCGGGGCATGTCCTTGGACAGGACTTCAAGCGCCTCCTGGGGTACCGAAGCGATATTGACGTTCTTCAGTGTCTTGATCGCAGGAATGACCTTGCCTTCCCACACGCGCAGACTGCCGTAGGCCAGCAGGCTTGTGCGCTCGGTGCGCCGCGAGCACCAGGTCAGGCGGTCGGCGTCAGGCTGGCCGACTTCGATCCAGTGCAGCACGCGATCGTCCAGGCTCTTTTCCCACAGCGCGGGTTCGTCGACGTCCGACAGACCACGGCCAAACGACAGGTGCTCGTTGTACCAGAAGGCGTAGGCCAACAAGCGCACGGTCATGCGCTCTTCGGTTTCAGAAGGGTGACGGGCGATGGTCTGCTTGACGGTTTCGTAGACCCCGCGATCAAGGTCGGTAAGGTTGAGTTCGAACTTGTAGGTCGTGGACGGCTGGGCCATGTACGGGCTTCTAGAGAGACGGGAAAGGCGGCAAGTCTACCCGATGCAGCCCCGTTGAACGACCGAACTCGATGAGCGATACAGCCTGCCCTTTAGATGGCAGTGGCAGAAAGCGTTCGCGATGCTTTACTCAACTGCGCATGACATGTGTTAAACAAATGAAGCACGCCATCGATGCCTTGCTGCGAGACACTGTCAATGAGGGTCAAACCTTCCACGCCTGATAACGGCGCCCGCCTGCGCGCCTTGCTGATCGCCGTGCTGCTCGCCTGCCTCCCCGGTACGGCCTCGGCGCGTGACACGCTCATCTGGCTGCTGCGCGACTTCCCGCCCCTGACGATATTTTCCGGACCGCTGGCGGGCCAGGGCGCGATCGACAAGCTGATGCCTGAGTTGACAGCCCGGATGCCGGAATACGATCACCAGATCATGCACGTCAACCGGGCGCGCGGAACGCAGATGCTTCAGGACCCTGATGTGTTTGCCTGCGATCCGACCCTGCTGTGGACGCCCGAACGGGACAGAACCATTCTGTTTTCGATACCGGCCTACGCCACGCCCAGCAATGGCGTGACCATCGAACGCAGCCGTCATGCGCTGTTCGCGTCATTCATCGACGCCGACGGCCATCTGGACCTTGCCGCGCTGCTGGCCAGCGAATCCGTCGATGTCGGCATCGTCGGCGGGCGCAGTTACGGCCCCGTCATCGACAAGGTTTTGCGCGAGGCCCCTCGCCCCGACCATCTGATTCTGCATTACGGCAACACGGCCGTCGGCAGCATGCTGGAAATGGAACGGCTGGACCGCTTTCAAGCGATCATCAGCTATTGGCCGGAGGCGCGCTTTCATGCCCAGCAACAAGGGATTGCACTGCAGGAGCTGGAATTTCTGCCAGTCAAAGGCGTGCCGAAATACCAGTTCGCTCACATCGGCTGTTCGAAAACCGACAAGGGGCGCGCGGCAATGGAAATCATCAATCGGGAAATGCGCGTGCTGCGGGAGACGCGACTGGTCGGCTTCTACGCGCAATGGATGGTCAAGAAGGAGGAATACCTGCGCGACGCCCGAACCTTCTTCGATGAGCCGCAAAACTGACGCTGTGCCACATCATATCCATCGGCTTGAGAGCCCAAATTTCAGGCAAAAGAAACCCCGAGCAGCGGGGAGACTGCTCGGGGTCAACCGTGGTCCATCTTGGACCCGTACGGCAGGCAGCATGAACACCGGAGCACAATGCCTGCGCCTACCGTAACTGATAGGAGCCTACTCAATTGAGAAGGTTCCCTACGGCTCAGACAAATGGTCGAGCTGCAGCATAAGCGGCGGACTGCGAAAGGTTGCGCATGGCGGCGATTACGCACGGCTCGATGCGTCCTTCTGCCACCATCAAGTCTCGGTGAAGCCCGTCCACGACGTCCGTCAGCTGACGTTTGTCGCCCAACTGCGACGCAGAAAAAACACGTTCAATGACAATGGCACCGGCTGCGCTTTTCAGCGTCACCAGACGCTCGCCCGAGGCACCGGCAGGGCCAATGCTCACCCGATAGGGAGACAGCGCTTCGCTCAGTAGCAAGCTGATATTTTCCATCCGGATCACCACTCAACAGTTTGAATGCAAAGGTGCTAACCAATGACCATTGGCAGCAGCGGAAAGTTCGACCGCCGTGATTCACCGACTCAAGCGCACCCGAGCGCGACAACGTGACTGCCGAGCATGCCTGCCGAATGTGACAGGCAAAATTCACCGCCCTGGCGTCTTTGCTGGCCCCATGTCGTCGAGCAGTGCTCTCAATTGGCCTGCTGCCTCTTCTGCGGCCTGACGTGCGTCGTGGAGCTCGCTTTCCAGGCGCTTGCGTTCGCTGATGTCGATCCAGCCGCCGAGCAGGCCTTGCAACTGACCGTCGGCGCGATGATAAGGCACGTTCCACTGCCAGACGTTGATCCGGCGCCCGGCCAGCAGCAATACACGCTCAGTGAACTCTGGTGCCTGGTTTTTCAGCGATTCCACATATTCGGCGTGCCATTGCCTGGCGAGGTCACCGGGTATCAGGTCGACATCGATCAAGCGACGGCCCTGCATTTGCTCGTAACTGATGCCCATATTCTCTTCATAGCTGCGGTTGCAGCCGATCAGGCGGCCCTGAAGGTCACGCACGTAAATCGGGTTCGGGATGCCGTCGAGCAACGTGCGCTTGAATGCCAGTTGATCTCCCAGCTGTGCTTCCGCACGCTGGCGCTGGTGGATCTGAAACTTCAATCGGCTGCTCCAGGCCAGGGACACCAGCCCCAGCATGAGTGACGCACCCATCACCCAGTAAACCCAGGCGGGAACACGGTTCCAGACCGAGGGTTGAACCCCGCCAGCGCCAAGCCATTTGAGACGGACCGCGCGCATTTCAGCCACGGGGTAGTCTTCCAGGGCTTTGTTGAGAATACCGAGCAATTCGGGATGGGCCCGGACCACGGAAAACCTGTCTGGCGACCACAAGCCTTCGACGCTGCGCCCTACCTTCAGCCGACCTGGAGAAAGCCAAGCGCCCGCCTCGTTCTGAAGCGTCGCGTGCGCCTCGCCCTCAATGACCAGTTGTCGCGCCTCGGCGTACGTGGGCACAAGCCGCAAGCGAATGTCCGGATACCGTGTCTGGATGAACTCCAGCAGCGCATGCCGCGCGGGCAGTGCCAGCACCTTGCCCGCCATGTCCGACAACTGCAGGGACACGTCGCTGTCGGCACGCAGCAGAAATACCCAGTTGTTGCCCCCAAAGGCGTAGGTGAAGTCCAGCAGTTTCTTGCGCGCCGGCGTTTCGGCGAGCGTCGTATTCATGTGTGCGTCGCCGTCTGCCAATGCCTCCAGGAGCGCTTGGGTGGAAGCCGCTTCCTCGTACACGAACTGCAATCCGGTGAGGCGCGAAATCCGCGACAGCAGATCCACGTTCAATCCCACCCATTGTCCCTGCGCATCTTTGTAGACATACGGAGGGTGCTGGGTCGAAGCCACGATGACCCGGGGATGCTTGCGGATCCATTGCTGTTCGACGGCACTGAAACTGACTCGCCGATGGTTCAGATCTGCGCCGAGCCCGACGGTCCATCGCCCGTGAATCTCCCGGTTCAATGACTCGACCATGTCCACCAACGCACGGTCGAAGAGCCGCCGCAGCTTCGAGTCCTGTTCGCGGAATGCAAACGAGAACTCCACGCGCGGCAACAGGCTGTCAAACTTGATCTGCAGCCCGAGGTAGGGCCGCAGCAAGCTGTAGGACCGGACCATCAGCTCGTTGGCAATCAGGGCGTCGGCATCACGGTGCGCCAGCGCCTCCATGGCGCTGTAGAGCGTGGGCGCAAGCACGACCTCGCTGTCCGGATAGGTCCGCTGCACGACCGCAGCATCGGCGTAGCCGTCCAGTAGCAGCACGCGCTGGTTCTTGAGTGTGGGCCTGAGGCCGACGTCGTTGGCGCGCCCGAACACCACCGCGCGGTCCGGCACATACCCCCGTGAAAACGACAGTCCCGCCGTGTTTCGCTCGAAACCGTTGGCGCTGGTCAGGACATCGATCTCGCCGGCCAGCAGCGCCTCCACCGCGCGCGCTCGCTTGGCGAACCCTCGTACTTGAACAGGCATCGCCAGACGAGCGCTGACGACGCTGAGGTAATCCGCGCTGATGCCCTGATAGCGGTTACGGTCAGTGGTGATGTCGATAGGTTCGTGATCGGCGACGGAAATGCCGACCCGAATGACTTTCCGTCCGTCCAGCCACAGGCGATCCGCCTCATTGAGGGCAAGAGGCTGCTGAGGAAGAAACGGCGCGCTCAGCGTGAACGGCAGGGTTTCAGTGGCATGGCCGAGGCGGCTATGGAGGCACACGAGCAGCAGCAGCGCCCACAGCGTCCGTCCGAGAATGGAGTGACGGCCCTTGAATGCCGTTGAGTAAAAATGTTTAACAACCACAGGCTTATCCGAAAAATTAAAATTCTTCGGAAGTGTGGCACGCAGAAAAAACAAGGCCCGCTGCGAGGCGGGCCTTAGTTGTTACACGGCGATACGGTCAGAGAGGTTTGCCACGGTTCCCGCGTTGGCTGACAAACGCCTGCACGGCCTTGAGGTCATTTGGCAGGACAGTGCAGCGCTCATCTCGCTCAAACAAATCAGACAAATGTGCAGGCAGCTCGAGCGCTTTTCCTACACCGGCTTTGAGTACGGCGTCAGGGAACTTGACCGGGTGCGCCGTTCCCAGAATCACCATAGGGGTGTCCAGGCTGCGTCGGCATTCCCGCGCGGCCTTCACGCCAATGGCCGTGTGCGGATCAAGCAGTTCGCCGGTCTTGGCGAATACGTCAGCGATGGTCTCGCAGGTTTCTTCGTCAGTGACTGCCAGCGAATCAAACAGCTTGCGGGTCTCGGTCCAGCGCTCTTCATCCACACTGAAACCGCCGCCTTGCTTGAAGTTGGCCATCAGCTCGGCGATGGCGCCGCCGTTGCGACCATGCATGTCGAACAACAGGCGCTCGAAGTTGGACGACACCATGATGTCCATCGACGGGGTCAGCGTGGCGTGCAGGGTTTCCTTGACGTACTGATTGCCGCTCATGAAGCGGTGCAGGATGTCGTTGCGGTTCGTGGCGACCACCAACTGGTTGATCGGCAAACCCATGTTGCGGGCCAGATAACCGGCAAAAATATCGCCGAAGTTGCCGGTCGGCACGGAGAACGCCACTGAGCGCGCCGGGCCACCAAGCTGCAGCGCCGCGTGGAAGTAGTAAACGATCTGGGCCATGATCCGCGCCCAGTTGATCGAGTTCACGGCGACCAGACGCGTGCCTTTGAGGAAGCCCTGGTCGGCGAAGCTGTTCTTGACCATTTCCTGGCAATCGTCGAAGTTGCCCTCGATGGCGATGTTATGGATGTTCTCGCCGAAGATTGTGGTCATCTGGCGGCGCTGAACATCGGAAACGCGGTTGTTCGGGTGCAGGATGAAAATGTCGACGTTGTCACAACGACGGCAGCCTTCGATGGCGGCCGAGCCGGTGTCGCCCGACGTGGCGCCGATGATGACAACGCGTTCGCCACGCTTCTCAAGCACGTAGTCCAGCAGACGACCCAGCAGTTGCAGAGCGAAATCCTTGAACGCCAGGGTCGGGCCGTGGAACAGCTCCAATACCCATTCGTTGCCGTTGAGCTGACGCAGCGGCGCAATGGCGGCGTGGGAGAACACGCCATAGGTTTCTTCGAGAATCTTCTTGAAATCCGCGTCCGGGATGCTGCCCGTCACGAACGGACGCATCACGCGAAAGGCCAGCTCGTGATACGGCAGACCGGCCCAGGATGCGATTTCTTCCTGGGTAAAGCGCGGCAGGTTTTCGGGCACGTACAGACCGCCGTCGCTTGCCAGACCGGTCAGCAGTACGTCTTCAAAATTCAGGGCCGGTGCCTGGCCGCGGGTACTGATATAGCGCATTGTTCAAACCTTCGGTTTGGGCGGCGAGCCTCAAGGGGCAAGCTGCAAGTCAAAACGGTGTGTCTTAACCTGCAGCCCGGCGCCCGAAGCTCACCGCAAATATGATTTTGCTGTTACGTGCAGCTTGCCACCTGACGCGTGCGGCTCATCTCAGTTCAGATGCTCGACGCGGATACGCACAACCGGCCCGGCGACGTCTTGCAACGCTTCCAGCGCCTGGATGGCATCGTTCATGCGTTTCTCGACCACGCGGTGGGTCAGCAGAATCATCGGCACCAGGCCGTCGTGCTCTTCAACTTCTTTCTGCATGATCGATTCGATGTTGATGCCGCGCTCGGACAGAATGCTCGCGACCTGAGCCAGCACGCCAGGGTGATCCTTGGCCTGGATACGCAAGTAGTAGGCGCTTTCGCACGCGTCGATCGGCAGGATCGGGTGGGCCGACAGCGAATCCGGCTGGAAGGCCAGATGCGGGACGCGATTCTCGGGGTCGGTGGTCAGGGCACGAACCACGTCGACCAGATCCGCCACGACCGAGGACGCCGTGGGCTCCATGCCGGCGCCCGCGCCGTAGAACAGGGTCGAGCCCGCCGCGTCGCCGTTGACCATCACGGCGTTCATGACGCCGTTGACGTTGGCGATCAACCGATCCGCCGGGATCAACGTCGGGTGCACGCGCAGTTCAATGCCGCTTGGCGTGCTGCGGGCGACGCCCAGGTGCTTGATCCGGTAGCCCAGCGCTTCGGCGTAGTTGACGTCAGCAGTGGTCAGCCTGGTGATGCCTTCGGTGTAGGCCTTGTCGAACTGCAGCGGGATGCCAAAGGCGATGGACGCCAAAATGGTCAGCTTGTGCGCCGCGTCGATGCCTTCCACGTCGAAAGTCGGATCGGCTTCTGCGTAGCCCAGCGCCTGCGCTTCTGCAAGGACGTCCGGGAAGGTGCGGCCCTTCTCGCGCATCTCGGTGAGGATGAAGTTGCCGGTGCCGTTGATGATGCCGGCGACCCAATTGATGCGGTTCGCCGACAGGCCTTCACGGATCGCCTTGATCACCGGAATCCCGCCTGCCACGGCCGCTTCGAAGGCAACGATCACGCCCTTCTCGCGAGCCTTGGCGAAAATCTCGTTGCCGTGCACGGCGATCAGCGCCTTGTTGGCGGTCACGACGTGCTTGCCATTTTCGATGGCTTTGAGCACCAGTTCGCGGGCGATGGTGTAGCCACCGATCAGCTCGATGACGATGTCGATTTCAGGGTTGCTCGCCACGTCGAACACGTCGGTCGTGGTCGGGGTACCGGTAATCTGGCAATTGGGGTTTGGTGTACGCATGGCAATTTGCGCCACTTCGATTCCACGCCCGGCACGGCGGGCAATTTCCTCGGCGTTACGCTTTAGCACATTGAAGGTACCGCCACCGACAGTACCCAACCCACAGATGCCTACTTTGACCGGTTTCACTCTGAACTCCCCATAAAACGGCCGACGCGAGGCCGGCCGTGAAATCAGCCGCATTCAGCACGGCTCGCTATTGATGAAGCGCTGCAAACGGGCCGCTTCGCTGCTTACCGCAGGAGACTGCGATAAGCGGAATTACTTGGCACTGAGCGCCAGTTTGGCCACTTGCGGCGCTGGCTGGTAGCCCGGAATCAGTTGACCATCGGCCAAAACGATCGCCGGTGTGCCGTTGACGCCGATGGACTGGCCAATCTCAAACTGCCTGGTGACCGGGTTGTCACACTTTGCCGCCTGAATAATCTTGCCATCGACCATACGGTCCATTGCACCGCGGCGGTCTTTGGAGCACCACACTGCCTGAAGTTGTTCATCACCCGGCGAGCCCAACCCCTGACGCGGGAATGCCACATAGCGCACTTCGATGCCGCGCTTGTTCAGTTCCGGCACTTCGGCGTGCAGCTTGTGGCAGTACGGGCAAGTGGTGTCGGTGAACACCGTGATGTGCGATTTGGTCTCGCCCACGGCTGGGTAGACGACCATCTCAGCGGCAGGAATGCCATTGATGGTTTTCGCAATCGCCTGACGCTCGACCTTCTCCGTCAGGTTGACCGGCTTGCCGGACTGCATCTGGTAAAGGTTGCCCTGCATCACGAACTGGCCATCGGCGCTGGCGTACAGCACGCGGCCGCCTTTGAGATTGACTTCGTACAAGCCGTTCAGCGGACTGCTCGAGATGCTCTCGACCGGAATTTCCAGATTGAGCGATTCAAGGGTCTTGCGAATGGCTTTGTCCGACGCATCGTCGGCATGGGCAAAAATGCTAAAAGAGCTGGCCAGCGCTACAACGGCAGCACCGAGAAAACGAGTGACGCGCATGAAAACTCCTCGAGCGGTGAGCAGACGGGCCGGGCTGAAAACGGGTGGCGAAAAAGCACCGGGATGTTTTCAGGGCCTTGATCTGCGAAACCGGCAAAGCCTATCACATAAGGC
>NZ_DASVUM010000206.1:0-7388 GCF_036387035.1 Pseudomonas sp.
CCGAGCAGGGTGCCGTCGTTGCCGCGCACCTGGATGGTCGCGCCGGCTTCACTGGTACCGGTCAGCAACGTGCCGTCGGCGCTGACGAGCAGGTTGCCCGGTGCGAGAGGCGCGGAGGTGTCAGCGGCGTTTCCGCCACCGCCGCCGCCACCCCCCGATCCGGCGACGCCGCCGGCGGCCGCGGCTCCGCCTGCACCCAGCAGCCCGAGGCCGGCAAACGCCCAGGTGGGGGTCGCGCCGCTGACAAGGCCGGCGTCTGCGATGAGCTCGTCGAGGGAATTGACTTCGTCGAAGGTAAAGCCGTTGAAGGACTGCGTGTCGTACTGAGCCTGCCAAAGGGTGCCGTCTTCACCCTGGAACACCATGTCGCTGTTGGCGCCCTCTGGCGCCGTGTTGAAGAAATTCGCGACCTTGATGTGTTCGCCATTCTTCAAATTAACCACGAGGTCTTGCCCGTTGCGAGACACCGAAGCCACTTGGCTGGGGGCGACGGGCATTTGCACAACCGACGGCGAGTTGAGCGTTAGATCTCCCCAAGTGTTGGCAGTAAGTTCGGAGGTCGCTTTATTGGCAACAACGATATTGTCCATTCTGACAGTCCCTATCTTCGCTTTTAGCACTACAACAACGCGGTTAATGGCGTGTCATACCAGCCGCCTGATTTATCAAGCCAGGCGCAACTTTGTTTCTTGTTTGGATGAAAGCCGTTGGCCATTAATCTAGATTGGAAACACCCAATATCAATGGAGAATTGTTTGACGTTTATCCAAGTGAATGGATCCAATGACGTCAAGGCGTTGATAGGTATAGCAGAAAGGTAAATTAGATAGCTATCTACCGGTCGTCGGACCGTTTGCGCAAATGCCTTCGTATGGAGGGAAAACGTTTGCGCCGCCGTTATCGAAAAAGGGCATACGGGTTAATACGGGCGGGTGTTTGGACGCTCATAACGGACACATTCAGCCGAATGGCTGGCGGCCATGACCGTTATGTCTTATTTGATGAAAGTAGATAAGCGGGCGCGAGTTATAGAATGAATGTGCGGTAAATAAGCGTCGCGCGTTTCCCGGCTAAAGCCGGTCCCACAGTCGAGGTCGCAGCCAGTCAAACTGGATACATGCGGTCGGTTTAGTGGGACCGGCTTCAGCCGGGAAGAGGCCAGTTCAAGCACTCGAGATTTGGAAGTGTGATCGTCCCACGCTCTGCGTGGGAATGCCGACCCGGACGCTCCGCGTCCTGCCTTGCGACCTCATCACCTTGGCAACAGACGACGCAGAGCGTCGGGGGCTGCATACCCACGCAGAGCGTGGGCACGATCACTGTCGGCGGTGTGACACACGACGTCTTCCCGGCTAAAGCCGGTCCCACAATGATCGTTCCCCCGCAGAGCGTGCGCACGATCAGCAAGAGGGGGTGCACGCTCACTGGCGGCGGTGTGACACCCCACGCCTTCCCGGCTAAAGCCGGTCCCACAGTCGAGGTCGCAGCCAGGCAGACTGGATACATGCGGTCGGTTTAGTGGGACCGGCTTCAGCCGGGAAGAGGCCAGTTCAAACACTCGAGATTTGGAAGTGTGATCGTCCCCCGCTCTGCGTGGGAAGGCCGACCCGGACGCTCCGCGTCCTGCCTTGCGACCTCATCACCTCTGGCAACAGACGACGCAGAGCGTCGGGGGCTGCATTCCCACGCAGAGCGTGGGCACGATCAGCAAGAGCTGTGCACGATCACTGTCGGCGGTGTGACGCACGACGTCTTCCCGGCTAAAGCCGGTCCCACAATGATCGTTCCCACGCAGAGCGTGGGCACGGTCAGTAAGAGGGTGTGCAAGATCACTATCGGCGGTGTAACACACGACGCCTTCCCGGCTAACGCCGGTCCCACAGTCGAGGTCGCAGCCAGTCACACTGGATACATGCGGTCCGTTTAGTGGGACCGGCTTCAGCCGGAAAGAGGCCCGTGCAAACATTCGAGATTTGACAGTGTGATCGTGCCCATGCTCTGCGTGGGGAGGTCATCGCGCTAAGCCCGACAGCCTCCACGCCATTGCGACGACTCAGCGCCGAGGATCGGCAGTGTTCTCTTCGGCTTACTTCACAGAACAATAGCCGCCGCAGGTTCGTTGGGCGTCGAGCCGACCCACTCAAGGGTCTGTTCCAGGGGCATGGGCCGTGAAAACAGGTAGCCCTGAACCAGCGTGCAACCCAGAGTTCGCAGCGCTTCCAGCTCGGCGGTGGTTTCCACGCCTTCGCTGATGCACTGCAGGTTCATGTCCTGACTCAGTGCCAGCAGCGATTTGACGATCTTGTAACTCGCGGCGTTCTGGTGAATGTCCGTGATAAAGGAGCGGTCGATTTTCAGCTTGGTCAGCGGCAGGGCGTGGAGCTGGGTCAGGCTTGAGTAGCCGGTGCCGAAGTCATCCAGCGAAATCCCGCAGCCGCATTTACGGAACGCGTTGATCGCCCGCTGCGCCTGCACCAGGTCCTTGATGACCGCGGTTTCAGTGATTTCCAGGTCGAGCCGCGTGGCGTCGAAGCCGCTCAGGCGAATCACCTCGATCAGCTGTTCGACCGCCTCCATGGACGAGCAATCGTGTGCCGACAGGTTGAACGAGAGCCTGACATCGGCGGGCCAGCACTGTGCTGCACTCAGGGCTTTTTCAAGCAGCCGCGGCGTCAGCCGGTTGATCAGGCCAATGCGCTCGGCCACCCCGATGAAGTGCCCCGGGGCGACACTGCCCAGCTTCGGGCTGATCCAGCGTGCCAGCGCCTCGAACGCCACGGTGCGCGAGGTGCGGATGTCGATGATCGGCTGGAACATCAACGTGAATTCTTCGGCGACATTGGCCTGGCGCAGGCCCTGCTCGATCAACACGTCGCGCTTGAGGCGCTGGTGCTGACCGGCGGAGAACATGCACAGCTCACCGGGGGTCTCCCGCTTGCTGGTGTACAGGGCGTAATCGGCGAATTCGTAGGCCTCGGTCGAGGTGCTGGCCAGGTCCGGGAACACCACGACGCCCATGGACGCGCTAATGCTGACCTGTACCTCGCCGATCAGGAATGGCTGGCGCATGGTCCGGCACAGCGACTGACCTTGTCTGATCAGGTCGCTGTCGTCATCGGCGTTGATGAAAATCAGACCAAACTCGTCGCCGCCCAGCCGCGCCACGTGCAATTGCTCATGGGCAAACGCGCGCAGGCGCTGGCCGACCTGTCGCAACAGCTTGTCGCCCACGCCGTGGCCATAGGAGTCGTTGATCGGCTTGAACCCGTCCAGATCGATCATCCCCACCGCCAGCCGGCGGTCATGCTGCCGGGCGCGGTCGAGTTCACGATCAAGCAGGGCAAAGAACTGGCGTCGGTTGGGCAGGCCGGTCAGGCTGTCTTCGTTGGCCAGTCGCTGATTGTCGTCGCTGAGCTTCTCCGCGCGGACCTGCATGTTCACCAGCCGGGTGAACTCGCCGTAGTGGTTTTGCAGCACCACGATCATCGCCAGCGACACCAGGAAGACATTGGCCGCCATCGCGGTGTAGGTCGCGTTGCCAGCAGTGGCGAAAAATGCGACGAATGCGATGTTCACCACCGCGGTGGTCATCATGGCCGAGGAGGGCAAGTGCATCAGGCAGAAGATGCAAACGATGACCGTGATGGCCATGTAAAAGGCCACGTGGGATTTGGTGTACGTGTCGCCGTAAGGGAATAACAACAGGGCCCAGATCGTGAAGCCGAACGCGATAAATACCGTGAGCTGATTGGTGCGCTTGAGTTTTATGAAAATTTGCGCGGTCGTGATGGATTGACGCCGGCTCTGCCACCAGATCCCCGCTCGCACGCCGCCGACCATCGTCAACAACAGCGGGATATAAATGGTGAGCCAGGCAGGGGCAATACCGTAATGGGTCGCCGCCAGCGCCAGGGTGTTGATGAGCAAGATGACGTACATCATCGGCAGCTGGCGGGACAACGCGATGTACTGCGCTTCCATCAGACGAGTGTTGTCCTGCTGGACGGACAACAGCGACTTCAACCGTGTAAAAAACAGGAATTTCATGAATTAGAATCCAACGCGCCCAGCTGAAAAAAGCAATCCACCCACACCTTGATGCTCTGCAAAACCTTATGACTGTTCTGCTCTATCGGCTGGGCGCGTGGTTTCTGTAAAGGAGAAGCGCGTTGGTGATACGCAGCACTGAAAGGCCGTGGCCGCACAGGCGGCCACGATCCCGCTACTTTTTCGCTTCGGTGTTGGGGGCTGCCGAGCGAATCAGGAAGGCCTCGGTGACCTGCGGCATATGGGCGAGCAGCCATTCGGCCATGGCTTGCTCCTGGGGCAGAATCTGCTCGCAGGCGGCCAGCGTTTCTTGATCGCCGGCCGCCTTCGCCGCAGCGATGAGCGTGGTGTACATGGCGATTTCGACGTTCTCGAACACATAGCCCGCCATCGCGCCCTTGATCACTTCGTCGCTCATTAGCGAGCCGCCCACGGCCTGACCGAACGCCATCAATTTCCCGGTCATGTCCTTGAGCGTTGACGAGCCGCCACCCAACCGGGAGAGGCATCCGTCGATCAGTTTTTGTTGACCCAGGGTTTCCTGAATGTGTTGATCGATGCGTGCCTTGAGGTCGGGGTAATGCTCCAGCCGCTCGGATTGCGCCTTGAGCATGCTCTCTGCCTGCTGCTCCATTGCGTGAGCATCGCGCAGCCAGTCAAGCAGGTTTTCCTGTGGAGTTGCCATGGTTATTTCCTCTTGCTGTCAGTGTATGGGGTTGATAAGCAGGGTCGGGCGGGAGTTCAACCGTCTTCGGGGGGCAGGGAACAAACGGTCATAAATTTCGGGCTAAACGAAACAGGGATCTTTTCCAGACGGCGCTTGCCCAACAGAGCACTCACCGCACATGACGGGATTAACGCGGGGCTTCAGCGCCGCCGCGATGTGGGTACTCACCTTCAAGGATATGAACGCATGCAAATAGGCTGTCTGGGTTGGGGCTCGTTGATTTGGAAGCCCGAAGCGCTGCCGCTCGCCAGCGAATGGTTCATGGACGGTCCGGCGTCGCCGATCGAGTTCTCACGGGTGGGCGATGGCGGGGAACTCGCCACGGCGATCTGCATGAACGCACCGCCGTGCCAGGTGTACTGGGCGGCGCTGGCGGTAGATTCCCTTGACCGGGCCTGCGCCGCGTTGCGTGACCGCGAGCAGATCCCGGCGGCGCGCGAGGACGGCGTTGGCGTGTTGGTGGCCGCAGGATCCTCCACGGGACCCCTGGCGCAATGGGCACGCGAGCGGCAGCTGGACGCGGTCATCTGGACGGCACTGCCCCCGCGATTGAACACGGAGGGACGGCTGCCGACGGAGGAAGAGGCACTGGCGTACTTGCGCAGTTTGACGGGTGAAAAAGCGCAGCACGCCCGGCAGTACATCCGTCAGGTGCCGGCACAGATCGACACACCCTATAGGCGCGCCATTCACCGGCACCTGGGCTGGTAGCCGCCGACTCGTGCCGTTGCGCTCGGCAGTCAACCCTGCGCGCCAATGCAGAGCCCGACGTTGAGCGCAATGATGGTGGTGAGGGACACGCGGAAAACCTTGCGGGCCCACAGCGCCTGCCCGCGCGACCGCCAGCCAGACGCCGCTACCCATGTCCAATACCCGCCGAAGCCGCCGAGCAGCAAAAAGTAGGCAGCGTTCAGGTGGGCACTGATGCCCAGCACCCATGCACAACCCAGAAACGCGAGCACGTAGAGATTTATGTGCACGGTTGCGGTGTCTGGCGGCAGAGCGGGGAGCCGGGCGGCGCGCACGTCGTCCCTGCGGTACAGGGCAATGGCGTGAGAGTGGGCCATCTGCCAGAGACAATAGAGGATGATCAACAGCGCAACGCTGTCATCCACCTCGCCGCGCGCCGCGCAGTAACCGATGGCGGGCGGCATCGCGCCGGAGAGGCTGCCGATCACAATCCCCCAGTGCGAACGCCGCTTGAGCCACAGGCTGTAGAACACCACGTAGATCACCCAGCCGATCCCCGCCATGGCGCTTGCGAGCAGGCCGGAGCAGGTCAACAACAACGCCAGCCCGGCGACGCCAAGCGCTGCGCCATAGAGCCGCGCGGTCTTCAGCATGAACGCGCGATTGGCCAGCGCCCGATGACAGGTCCGGGCCATGCACCGATCAATGTCGCGGTCGATGCAGTTGTTGATCACGCAGCCCGAACCCACCACCAGCGCCGTGCCCAGGACCGTCGCGGCCAGCCTGCCGGCGTCCAGGCCTTGCCCGGCGCTGCCGAACATGAATCCGCCGAGAACGGCGATCACGTTGCCCATCACAATGCCGGGTTTTGCCAGCTGCACCCAGGTGTTGACCGGGGCAGCAGGGCGTTTCAATGCGCAAGCATATTGTGATGGATGCTGCTCATGATCCATATCGACAACCCCACCAGCAGGACAATAATGATGGCCGAAAAGACCAGGGCCACTAGGTTCCAGCGCTGTTCAGCGGCGGTGTCCAGGTGCAGGAAGTACTTGAGGTGGATGAAGATCTGCACTACCGCCATGATGATCACCAGCCAGGCCGTCGCGCTGCGGGACAGGGACGGGTACATCACCAGGGCGAACGGAATGACGGTCAATATCACCGAGAGGATAAAGCCGATGTTGTAGGAGCGGCTGCTGCCGTGGCTGCTGCCAGCGGTGCTTTTGACAGGACTTTGGGTATACATCTCAGACCACTCCCAACAGATAGATAACCGTGAACACGCAAATCCACACCACGTCGAGGAAGTGCCAGAACAGGCTCAGGCAACTCAGGCGTGTGGCGGTGGTGGTATTGATTCCGCGGCGGTTGATCTGCCAGATCAACACCGCCATCCAGATCAGGCCGGTGGTGACGTGGGCGCCGTGGGTGCCCACCAAGGTGAAGAACGCGGTGAGGAAACCACTGCGATCCGGGCCGTAGCCTTCCTGAATCAAGTGATGGAATTCGTTGATCTCCATCCCGATGAAACCCAGCCCCAGCAAGAACGTCAGGCCCAGCCAGCGAATGACGTACTTGGGTTCATTGCGGTTCATCGCGAGCATGGCGTAGCCATAGGTGATGCTGCTGAACAGCAGCAGCATGGTCTCGGTCAGCACGTACGGAAGCTCGAAAATATCGACCGTCGAAGGGCCTCCCGCGACACTGTCACGCAACACCGCATACCCCGCGAACAGCGTCGCGAAGAGGATGCAGTAGGTCATCAGGTAGATCCAGAAGCCGAATACGGTCATCGATCCGGCGTCTTCATGCCCCTGCTCATGGCTGTGGGCAATGTCATGGTCCAGCACACTGTTCGACATTATTGCGCCTCCGCCAGTTGATTGAGTCGTGCCTGTTCGGTCCGCGCCACTTCTTGCGC
>NZ_DASVUM010000207.1:0-7399 GCF_036387035.1 Pseudomonas sp.
TTTTGTGCCGCAATAACGCTTACTGAACAGTCGGCGTTGGTGTTTCACCGGCTTCCTGCATGCGTTGCAGCTCTTGGGCGTACAGGGCGTCAAAGTTCACCGGGGCCAGCATCAGCGCAGGGAACGAGCCACGGACAACCAGGCTGTCGACGGTTTCGCGAGCGTACGGGAACAGAATGTTCGGGCAGAACGCGCCGAGGGTGTGGCTCATCGAGCTGGCGTCCAGACCTTTGATCAGGAAGATACCGGCTTGCTGCACTTCAGCGATGAAGGCGATTTCTTCGCCGTTCTTCACTTCAACCGACAGGGTCAGCACGACTTCGTAGAAGTCATTTTCCAGCTGCTTCTGGCGGGTGTTCAGGTCCAGGCTGACGCTCGGGGTCCATTCCTGGCGGAAGATTGCCGGGCTTTTTGGCGCTTCGAACGACAGGTCGCGGACGTAGATGCGTTGCAGGGAAAACTGCGGTGCTTCTTCTTCGTTGGAAGTGGCGCCGTTATTCGGTTGATCAGTCATCTCAGATCCTTGTTGTGAGGTCTTGTAGGCTTGCGGGCTGTGCAAAAAACGATCGTTTTCACAACCCGGTTCGAATTCAGGCGCTCAGCAGCTTATCGAGCTTGCCGGCACGCTCCAGGGCGAAAAGGTCATCGCAGCCGCCGACATGGACCGAGCCGATCCAGATCTGCGGCACCGAGGTACGCCCGGATTTTTTGGTCATTTCAGCGCGAATCTGTGGCTTGCCGTCGACCTTGATCTCTTGGAAGCCGACACCCTTGCCCGCCAGCAGCGACTTGGCGCGGGAGCAATAAGGGCAGTAATCGCTGGAGTAGACGACGACGTCGGTCATTTCACTTCACCAGAGGCAGGTTGTCACCGCGCCACGACGAAATCCCGCCGGACAGCTTGGCGGCATTGAAGCCGACTTTCAGCAGTTCGCGTGCGGTATGGCCGGCGTGCTGGCCAGCGGCGTCGACGATGATCAGGGTTTTAGGCTTGAATTTCTCCAGCTCCGCGGTGCGGGTCAGGATTTTGTCCTGCGGGAAATTCACGGCGCCGACGATGTGACCGCCGGTGAATTCCTTCTTGGCACGCACGTCGATGACAACGGCTTCATCGCGGTTGACCAGGGCGGTCAATTCGCCAGTGCTCAGGCTGCGGCCACCTTTGCTAAGCTCCGTTGCGATCAGCAGGCCCAGCAGGATGACGAAAGCACCCGTCAGCAGATAGTGATTCGTGGCAAATTCAATCAGGTGAGCAACCATCATCAGGTTCCAGGGCGTTAAAATGTCGGCCAGTATACACAGCCCCCAAGGTGGGCCAAAGCCCGTACGGCAGTACGCCGTTTAGCTTGTCGCTGATTTGAACTTGTCCCTAAACTGTCGATCTTTTTTCTACTTCACCTATTAGCCAAGAGTGGGATTCATGACTACCACGCCTAAACCTTTGGTATTGATCATCCTGGACGGCTTCGGTCACAGCGACAGCCACCACGGCAATGCGGTCTACGCAGCGAAGATGCCGGTCTTCGATCGCTTGTACCAGACCATGCCAAACGGCTTGATCTCCGGGTCCGGCATGGACGTCGGTCTGCCTGACGGGCAGATGGGCAACTCTGAAGTCGGCCACATGAACCTGGGCGCCGGGCGCGTGGTGTATCAAGACTTCACCCGCGTGACCAAAGCGATCCGCGACGGGGAGTTCTTCGAAAACCCCGCCATCTGTAATGCAGTCGATCAAGCAGTTGGCGCCGGCAAGGCCGTGCACGTTCTCGGCCTGTTGTCCGACGGCGGCGTTCACAGCCATGAAGATCACCTGGTGGCGATGGTTGAGCTGGCCGCCAAGCGTGGAGCCGAGAAGATCTACCTGCACGCATTCCTGGATGGCCGCGACACGCCCCCGCGCAGCGCCCATCAATACCTCGAAACCATGGAAGCAGCCTACGCGCGCCTGGGCAAAGGCCGCACCGCCACGATCATCGGCCGCTACTTCGCCATGGACCGCGACAATCGCTGGGACCGTGTCGAATCGGCTTACAACCTGATCGTCGACGGCACCTCGGAATTTCACGCCGACAATGCCAAGGCCGCGCTGGACGCCGCTTATGAGCGTGGCGAAAACGATGAATTCGTCAAAGCCACCAGCATCGGCGCCCCGGTGACAGTCGAAGACGGCGACGCGGTGGTGTTCATGAACTTCCGCTCCGACCGTGCGCGCGAACTGACCCGCGTATTCGTCGAAGACGATTTCGCGGACTTCGCCCGTCGTCGTCAGGCCAAGCTGGCCGGCTTCGTCACGCTGACCAAGTACGCAGCGAGCATCACCGCACCGGCAGCCTTCGAAAAGGCCGGCCTGCACAACGTGCTCGGCGAATACCTCTCGAACAACGGCAAAACCCAGCTGCGCATCGCCGAGACCGAGAAGTACGCCCACGTGACGTTCTTCTTCTCGGGCGGCCGTGAAGAACCGTTCCCTGGCGAAGAGCGCATCCTTATCCCTTCCCCCAAGGTGGCCACTTACGACCTGCAGCCAGAAATGAGCGCGCCGGAAGTCACCGACCGAATCGTCGACGCCATCGAGCACCAACGTTACGACGTGATCGTCGTCAACTACGCCAACGGCGACATGGTGGGTCACAGCGGGATCATGGAAGCGGCGGTCAAGGCCGTTGAATGCCTGGACGTCTGCGTGGGTCGCATCACTCAGGCGCTGGAAAAAGTCGGCGGCGAAGCGCTGATCACTGCCGACCACGGCAACGTCGAGCAGATGACCAACGAGCAGACCCACCAGCCTCATACCGCCCACACCACCGAGCCGGTGCCTTTCATTTACGTGGGCAAGCGGGATCTCAAGGTGCGCGAAGGCGGCGTTCTCGCCGACGTGGCGCCAACCATGCTGACGCTGCTCGGGATGCAAATTCCGGCAGAAATGACCGGCACCTCGATTCTGGTCGCCAAGTAAGCCCCTTGAACCGACCCGCCAGTCGCTGGCGGGCCGGTTTTGTATGAAATGTCTGACGGCCACGTCGTCCGATCGTTTTTTTTGCAGCCATCGGCGGGCATACTAGGCCCGTCTTCACTCCTGGTATCGCCCAACCTCATGCTTCGCGCCCTGATCGCCCTCGCTTTGATGTGTCTGCTTAATCCGGCTTTTGCCGATGATGATCGCGCACAAACGCAGAAACAGCTGGACGCCACGCGTCAGGACATCACTGAACTGAAGAAAGCGCTGAGCCAGTTGCAGGAAGAGAAATCCGGCGTACAGAAAGATCTGCGCTCCACTGAAACTCAAATGGGGAAGCTGGAAAAGCAGGTGGAGGCCCTGCAAAAGGAACTAAAAAAGACTGAAAGCGAGCTGCAACGGCTCGACCAGGAGAAAAAAAAACTCCAGACCGCACGCGTTGAACAGCAACGGCTGATCGCGATCCAGGCGCGCGCTGCCTACCAGAGCGGCCGCCAGGAATACCTCAAGCTGCTGCTCAATCAGCAGAACCCCGAAAAATTCGCCCGTACCCTCACCTATTACGATTACCTGAGCCAGGCCCGCCTGGAGCAGTTGCGCAACTTCAATGAAACCCTGCGTCAGCTGGCCGGCGTCGAGAAAGACATCGACCTGCAACAAGCGCAGCTTCTGGTGCAAAAGAGTTCGCTGGATGACCAGAAAGACCAGCTCGACACCGTCCGCCAGGAACGTCAGGTGGCGCTGGCCAAGCTGAATCAGGATTACAAGGTCCGCGACCAGAAGCTGCAGTCTCGACAACAGGATCAGGCTGACCTGAGCAAAGTGCTCAAGACGATCGAAGAGACCCTCGCCCGCCAGGCGCGGGAAGCCGAAGAGGCCCGCCAGAAAGCGTTGTTGGCGCAGCAGGAAGCCGAGAAACGCCAGCGCGAGCAAGAAGCCCTGGCGAAAAGCCGTGCCAAAGACGATGCGAAGGACAACAGCGACGTGGCCCCGTCTCGCCCCACCAAGGCGCCCGGGGCGATGGTTTCCAGTGCCGGTCAGTCCTATGGCGGCGCTTTTGAGCAGGCGAAGGGAAAACTTCCTTGGCCAGTCGATGGTCGATTGTTGGCGCGATTCGGTGAAAGCCGCGGCGATGACGAGCGCACCAAGTGGGATGGCGTGATGATCAGTGCTGCTGCAGGCAGCCAGGTCCGCGCGGTGCACGGTGGTCGGGTGGTCTTCGCCGACTGGTTGCGCGGTGCCGGGCTTCTGGTCATTCTCGACCACGGCAATGGTTATTTGAGTCTGTACGGTCACAACCAGAGCCTGTTGAAAGAGGCCGGTGACGTCGTAAAAGCCGGAGAAGCGATCTCCACTGTCGGTAACAGTGGTGGTGGTCAGGACACTCCGGCGTTGTATTTCGCTATTCGTCAGCAGGGTCGCCCCAGTGATCCGGCCCAATGGTGTCGCACTCAAGGATAAGTCGACACCTCACTCAGGAGTTCGTAAGACATGCTGTTTTCGTCCCGCCTCACCTCGCTGGCCCTGACTATCGCCGTGGTTATCGGCGCGCCTCTGGCCCACGCTGCCGGTGCCGCCCCCGCTCCTGCGCCCGCCGCAGCTGCACCCGCCAACGCCGCGAACATCAAGGCGCCGCTGCCGCTCGACGAGCTGCGCACCTTCGCTGAGGTCATGGACCGGATCAAAGCCGCGTACGTCGAACCTGTCGATGACAAGACGCTGCTCGAGAACGCCATCAAAGGCATGCTGAGCAACCTCGATCCGCACTCTGCATATCTGGGCCCGGAAGATTTCCAGGAGCTGCAGGAAAGCACCAGCGGCGAATTCGGCGGGCTGGGTATCGAGGTGGGCGTGGAAGACGGCTTCGTCAAAGTCGTGTCCCCCATTGATGACACGCCTGCATCCAAGGCCGGCATTGAGGCGGGTGACCTGATCGTCAAGATCAACGGCACGCCGACCCAGGGCCAGACGATGCAAGAGGCCGTGGACAAAATGCGCGGCAAGCTCGGCGAAAAGATCACCCTCACTCTGGTACGTGACGGCGGCAACCCCTTTGACGTGACACTGGCGCGCGCGACCATTCAGGTCAAAAGCGTGAAGTCGCAGATGCTGGAGCCAGGCTACGGTTACATCCGCATCACTCAATTCCAGGTCAAGACCGGTGAAGAAGTCGGCAAGGCGCTGGCCAAACTGCGCAAGGACAACGGCAAGAAGATGAGCGGGTTGATCCTCGACCTGCGCAACAACCCGGGGGGTGTGTTGCAGGCCGCGGTCGAGGTGGCTGACCACTTCCTGACCAAGGGTCTGATCGTTTACACCAAAGGCCGGATCGCCAACTCCGAACTGCGCTTCTCGGCAGACCCGGCCGACGCCAGCGAAGGCGTCCCTCTGGTCGTGCTGATCAATGGCGGCAGTGCCTCGGCGTCGGAAATCGTCGCCGGTGCCTTGCAAGACCAGAAGCGCGGCATCCTGATGGGCACCGATACGTTCGGTAAAGGCTCGGTGCAGACTGTTCTGCCGCTGGCCAACGACCGCGCGCTGAAAATCACCACGGCGCTGTACTTCACGCCGAACGGACGTTCGATTCAGGCCCAGGGCATCAACCCGGACATCGAGGTCAAACGCGCCAAGCTGACCGCCGAAGCCGATGGCGACAACTACAAAGAGGCCGATCTGCTGGGTCACTTGGGCAACGGCAACGGCGGCGCGGACAAACCGACCACCAAGGCCAAGGCTGGCAAGGCGCGTCCACAGGACGATGACTACCAGATGAATCAGGCCCTCAGCTTGCTCAAGGGTTTGAGTGTCACGCGCGGCAATTGAGATGCGCGTCTGGTTGATAGGGCTCGTCTGGGCCCTAGCCGTCACGACAGGTGCTGCACACGCAGCCCCGACCGAGCCTTCAGCGACCGGCGGCAAAGCGCCGAAGGTCGCTTATCTCAGCTTGATCATTGACGATCTTGGACAGAACCCCGAGCGGGACAGCCGCGCACTGGCACTCCCTGGCCCAGTGACGCTGGCGATCATGCCCGACACGCCTCACGCCACGGACTTCGCGCGCCAGGCTCACAAAGCCGGCAAGACGGTCATGCTGCACATGCCGATGGATCCCGCGACCGGGCCGTATGCCTGGCATCCGGAGCTGCCTCTGCCTGAACTTGAGTCGCGCCTGAATGCCGCGTTGCTGAAAGTCCCTTACGCCGCGGGTATCAATAACCACATGGGCAGCCGCATGACGGCCGAGCCGGTCGCGATGAGCTGGCTGGTCGGCGAGCTGCAGCGCCGCCATTTGTTTCTGGTCGACAGCCGCACCAGCGCCAAAACCGTTGCCGCCGCCGAGGCGCAGAAGATCGGCCTGGCCAGCGTGTCCCGCGACGTGTTCCTCGACGACGAGCGCACGGCAGAGGCCATCAACGGCCAACTGCAGACGGCCATAAAGTTGGCGCACAAGCAGGGCTCGGCCGTGATGATCGGCCATCCGTATCCGGTGACGATGGATGTGCTGGAGCGCGAACTTCCCAAGCTCAAAGCCCAAGGCATCGACTGGATCGAACTGCGCCATATGATCAGCATACGCGGCAACGAAGCGATGGCGGGGCACGGGAAGAATGGCGTTTATCGCTAACGCTTAGGCTGTCTCTTCTCATTGGTACATAACCAACTCCCCCTGCCGTAATTCTGGCAGCCCGAAAAACATCACGTTTGTAGCCATCGATTCAAGTCATTAATTTGACTGTGAGCGTCAGTCCTCTATCTTCAAGCTCGAACGCATGCAGCGCCCCGAATGCAGTGGAGTGCCCACCCCTCGACTCATTTCGACTACGGATAACGGCGCCCATGAATTCGACATCCATTGCCACCGAGCGCGCCCTGACCTATCGCCCCGAGATAGACGGCTTGCGGACGGTAGCCGTGCTGCCTGTGATCCTTTTCCACGCCGGCTTCACGTTTTTCTCAGGCGGCTTCGTCGGCGTCGACATCTTCTTCGTCATCTCGGGGTACCTGATCACGTCCATTCTGGCCGCAGAAATCGCCCAGGGGCATTTCTCGATTCTGAAGTTCTATGAGCGCCGTGCCCGACGCATCCTGCCCGCCCTGTTTTTCGTCATCATCGCCACGCTGCCATTTGCGCTGGTGTGGATGCTCGACAGCGATATTCAGAATCTTGGGCGCAGCATCATGTCGGTGGCGGTCTTCGCCTCCAACCTGTTCTTCTGGCGCAACACTGACTATTTCGATCCGGCGGCCGGGGAACAACCTCTGCTGCACACCTGGAGCCTGGCGGTTGAAGAGCAGTACTACATTTTCTTCCCGCTGTTCCTGCTGCTCGCCTGGAAGCTGAAAAAGCCCGGCCTGACGCTGTTGATTCTGGTGATTACCTGCGTCTCCCTGGCCTTGGCCGAGTGGGGCGCGACGTACCATCCGGCGGTCAATTTCTACCTG
>NZ_DASVUM010000208.1:0-22435 GCF_036387035.1 Pseudomonas sp.
CTGCGCAAAAGCGCCAAGGAATGCCTGGCAGCCGGCTACATCCAGCCCAGTGATGCCGGGCCATCAGCCTGAGCGGGTATGCCGTGAGCGCTCGGGGCGCTAAGCTGACGGTTTACTCCTGCGGATGGCCCGAAGCATGTCTGAGTTGATTCTTCATCACTATCCAATGTCATTGTTCGCCGAAAAAGCCCGACTGATGATGGGTTTCAAAGGCCTGTCCTGGCGCTCGGTGAATATCCCGTCGATCATGCCCAAGCCCGACCTCATGCCACTCACCGGTGGCTATCGCAAAACCCCTGTCCTGCAAGTGGGCGCGGATATTTACTGCGACACGGCGTTGATTGCCCGGCGTCTGGAGCAAGAGAAGTCCTCGCCCTCGTTCTATCCCGAAGGCCAGGAGTTCACAGCCGCGAGTCTGGCGGCGTGGGCGGATTCGGTGCTGTTTCTGCACTCCGTCAGTCTGGTGTTTCAACCTGCCTCCATGGCTGCGCGTTTCGCCAAGGTCCCGCCTGAGGCTGTGAAAGCTTTCGTGGCTGACCGCGCCACCTTCTTCGACGGTGGCAGCGCCAATCGCGTGCCGCTGGAAGTGGCGCAGCATCAATGGCCCACGCTGATGGCCCGTCTTCAAACCCAGCTCGAGCGTAATGGCGACTTCCTCCTTGGCGCGCCATCGATCGCTGATTTCTCGGTGGCCCACACCTTGTGGTTCCTCAAGCAAACGCCTGTCACGTCCCCGTGCGTGGATGCCTATCCGGCCGTGTTGAGCTGGTACGAGCGTGTGATTGCGTTCGGCCATGGCGCGCCGAGTGAATTGAGTTCAGGCGACGCCGTTGAAATCGCTCGCGCTGCGACACCCGTGCCGGTGCCTGAAGAAGCATTCACCGACCCTAACGGCTTTACGGTGGGCCAGCAGGTGACTGTGTCGGCGGTGGATTATGGCGTTAACGCAGTGGCAGGGGAGCTGGTGTTCAGCGGCCGTGAAGAAATCATCCTGCGCCGGGAAGACGAGCGTGCCGGTGCAGTGAACGTCCACTTCCCGCGTCTGGGTTTTCAAATCAAGGCGATTTGAATACCGGACCGAGGGAATAAGGCGGGCTTACCTCAGCGCCGCCAGGATGTCGTCCGGGGAGAACCCTCTGATCAGCGTGCCGTTCACGTCGATCAGGGGAATGCCGCGTCCGCCCAGCGCTTCATAGGCTTTACGAGCTGCTGGATCTTTCTCGATGTCGAACTCGGTGTAAGGGATACCTTTGCTGTCGAGGAAGCGGCGCGTCTGTTTGCAGTAGCCGCACCAGTCAGTGGCGTACAGCGTCACCCTCGCGTCCGCCTGGGCCTGGGCGGAAACGGCAGAGGAGGGGTGAACGAAGTTCTCGATCTTGCCCCAGTTCTGGTACACGACCACCACCAGCATGATGAGCAAGAACTTCTTCAGGGTACGAACAAACATTCGGGTCTCGGCTCCTCGGCAGGGCTCAGCGGCGTTTCAACTGATCGGTCAACTGAGTGGGCAGGCCTTTGATGATCAGCGTGCCTTTCTCCTCATCGTATTCGATCTTGTCGCCCAGCAAGTGGGCCTCAAAGCTGATCGAAAGGCCCTCGGCGCGGCCGGTGAAGCGGCGGAACTGATTGAGCGTGCGCTTATCCGCAGGGATCTCGGGCGACAGGCCATAGTCCTTGTTACGGATGTGTTCATAGAACGCGCGCGGGCGGTCTTCGTCGATCAAGCCCGACAGTTCTTCCAGCGCGATAGGCTCGCCCATTTTGCTCTGGCTGCTCGCGTAGTCGACCAGCGCCTTGGTCTTCTCGCGGGTGGATGCTTCCGGCAGGTCTTCGCTCTCGACGAAATCACTGAACGCCTTGAGCAGGGTGCGTGTTTCACTGGGCCCGTCGACGCCTTCCTGGCAACCAATGAAGTCGCGGAAGTACTCGGACACCTTCTTGCCGTTTTTGCCTTTGATGAACGAGATGTATTGTTTCGAGGCCTTGTTGTTCTGCCACTCGGAAATATTGATCCGGGCTGCGAGGTGAAGCTGGCCCAGGTCCAGATGCCGCGAGGGTGTCACGTCCAGTGCTTCATTCACGGCCACACCCTCGCTGTGGTGCAGCAGTGCAATCGCCAGGTATTCAGTCATGCCTTGTTGGTAGTGAGCGAACAGCACGTGGCCGCCGACTGACAGGTTCGACTCTTCCATCAGCTTCTGCAGATGCTCGACCGCGATGCGGCTGAACTGAGTGAAGTCCTTGCCCTGGTCCAGGTATTCCTTCAACCAGCCACTGAACGGGTGCGCGCCGGACTCGGCATGAAACAAACCCCAGGCCTTGCCCTGCTTGGCGTTATAGCTCTCGTTGAGGTCCGCCAGCATGTTCTCGATGGCCTGCGACTCGGCAAGCTCGGAGTCCCGGGCGTGGAGAACGGCGGGCGTGCCGTCGGGTTTTTTGTCGATCAGGTGGACGATGGCGTGACGGATCGGCATGGATTTCTCGGCTGCTGAAGGGGAACTGAACGGGACCAGACCAGGCCCGTGCGAAAGTCGGCAAGTGTACCGCAGACAGGCGTCGCAACGCTCTGGAAGGGCCGAAAACGCTGACCTGCGCCCATTAATATGACTTTTTTACGCCTCTGGGGCGATAAAGCTGACCAAATGGGTAGGTAGGGGCGGATATTTGCGTTGCTCTGTGCTAGTTTTGCCCGGTCCTGAGCGCCCAAGCGCGCCAGGCGTGCAGTTTGTGGGCGTTCGGCCGAACCAAAGGCCGTTTGCAGTATCTACATTTCGCGTCTGTACCACACTCTGCAAACCATTCGAATTTGATAGGGAAGGAACACCACCATGGCTCTGACTAAAGACCAATTGATCGCCGATATCGCAGAAGCTATCGACGCGCCAAAAACCACCGCGCGCAACGCTCTCGACCAATTGGGTCAAATCGTCGCTGACCAACTGGAAAACGGCAGTGAAATCACTCTGCCAGGCATCGGCAAACTGAAAGTCACCGAGCGTCCAGCTCGCACCGGCCGCAACCCTTCGACTGGCGCAGCCATCGAAATCGCCGCCAAGAAAGTGGTCAAGTTCGTACCAGCCAAAGTGCTGACTGACTCGGTCAACAAGTAAGCAAAATTGCTGCTTGGATGAGGAACCGTGTGACGGAGCGATCCGGACACGGTTTTTTTGTGCCTGCGATTTGGGCGCCGCAGTGACGGCTGACGACTTATCCGAGTGAACGCCAGCGCTCGGCACGCCACGCCATCTGCTGCGTCTTGTCCTGAAAGGTCCAGGCCACGAAGCGGCTTTGTTTCTGGCCTTGCCCCATCTCCACCGTGTGGCTCTCGACGGCGCCTGCTTTTTTCAGGGCGCTCTGAATCAGTGGCAGGTTTGAGGCTTTGGACACCAGTGTGCTGAACCAGAGCACCTGTTGCGCGACCTGAGCACTTTCGCTGATCAGTTGCGTCACGAAGCGTGCTTCGCCGCCTTCGCACCACAACTCTGCCGCCTGGCCGCCGAAATTCAGCACCGGTAATTTGCGCTTGGGGTCGGCCTTGCCCAAGGCTCGCCATTTACGCTGGCTGCCGCGTAGCGCTTCTTCCGCCGAGGCGTGGAAGGGCGGGTTACACAGGCTGATGTCGAAGCGCTCATCGGGCTGCAGCAGGTGGGTCAAGATGTGCTTGGGGCGCTGCTGTTCCCGCAAACTGATGCGCTTGTTCAGGCCATTGGCTTTGACAAGGGCGGTCGCCGAGGCGAGGGCGATTTTATCGATGTCCGAGCCCAGGAACGACCAGCCGTATTCGCCCTGGCCGATCAGCGGATAGATGCAATTGGCGCCCGTGCCTACATCCAGCGCTGCGACAGAGGCGCCGCGCGGAATGACACCGTCGTTGCGTTCCGCCAGCAGGTCAGCCAGAAAGTGGACGTAATCGGCGCGCCCTGGGATCGGCGGGCAGAGGTAGTCCGCTGGGATGTCCCAGTGGGTAATGCCGTAAAACGCCTTGAGCAACGCGCGGTTGAATACCCGTACAGCGGTGGGGTCGGCGAAGTCGATGCTTTCCTTGCCGTAGGGATTCAGAATCACGAACTTGCCCAGTTCGGGGCTGCTTTTGATCAGGCGTGGAAAATCGTAATGGCCCTGATGACGGTTGCGCGGGTGCAGGGTTGCTTTCTCGCGCGGCGCGGCAGGCTTGGCCTGTTGAGCCGGTCGGGGTTTCTTGCGTGGGGGCTTGCGGGTGTCGGGGCTGGTCATCGGTGATGCGATTCTCGTGAAAGCACAACCCCTGTAGGAGTGAGCTGGCTCGCGATAACCGTGTATCAGCAACGGTTGGGTCGCTGATATACCGATATCGCGAGCAAGCTCACTCCTGCAGGGGCCATGGTCGTCAACCGGCCTGCGATTGAGGCCGGCTGATCTGATCGGATTACAAACTCGCGATCCGTGCGTGCTGCTCGGCCAGCTTGCCCAACGCCTGTTCGGCTTCGGCCATCTTCGCGCGCTCCTTGGCGATCACCTCAGGCGGCGCCTTGTCGACAAAGGCTGCGTTGGACAGCTTGCCGCCAACCCGCTGCACTTCACCCTGCAGACGCTGGATTTCCTTATCAAGACGCGCCAGTTCGGCGTCCTTGTCGATCAGGCCGGCCATCGGCACCAGCACTTCCATTTCGCCGACCAATGCGGTCGCGGACAGCGGCGCTTCAGCGCCTGCTTCCAGGACGGTGAATGACTCAAGCTTGGCCAGCTTCTTCAGCAGGTGCTCGTTCTCGTTCAGCCGGCGCTGGTCTTCAGCGCTGACGTTTTTGAGGAACAGCTGCAGCGGCTTGCCCGGACCAATGTTCATTTCGCCACGGATATTGCGCACGCCGAGCATCAGGCTCTTGAGCCACTCGATGTCGCCTTCCGCCGCCACGTCGATCCGCGCATCGTTGGCCACCGGCCACGGCTGCAGCATGATGGTCTTGCCTTCAACGCCGGCCAGCGGCGCAAGGCGCTGCCAGATTTCTTCGGTGATGAACGGCATGAACGGATGGGCCAGCCGCAGCGCGACTTCAAGCACGCGCACCAGCGTGCGACGGGTGCCGCGCTGACGCTCGATCGGTGCGGTGTCGTCCCATAGAACCGGCTTGGAGAGCTCCAGGTACCAGTCGCAGTACTGGTTCCAGATGAACTCGTACAGCGCTTGCGCCGCCAGGTCGAAACGGAACTGGTCCAGCTGACGCGTCACTTCGGCTTCAGTGCGTTGCAGTTGCGAGATGATCCAGCGATCCGGCAGCGAGAGTTCGAACGCTTCGCCGTTCTGACCGCAGTCCTCGCCCTTGTCGAGCACGTAGCGCGCGGCGTTCCAGATCTTGTTGCAGAAGTTGCGATAGCCTTCGACGCGACCCATGTCGAACTTGATGTCACGACCGGTGGACGCCAGCGAGCAGAAGGTGAAGCGCAGGGCATCGGTGCCGTAACTGGCGATGCCGTCGGCGAACTCGTCGCGGGTCTGCTTCTCGATCTTCTTGGCCAGTTTGGGCTGCATCATGCCGGAGGTGCGTTTCTGCACCAGCGCTTCAAGTTCGATGCCGTCGATGATGTCCAGCGGATCAAGGACGTTGCCCTTGGACTTGGACATCTTCTGGCCCTGGCCATCGCGCACGAGGCCGTGCACATAGACGGTCTTGAACGGTACCTGCGCGGTGCCGTCTTCGTGCTTCACCAAATGCATGGTGAGCATGATCATCCGGGCAACCCAGAAGAAAATGATGTCGAAGCCGGTGACCAGCACATCGGTCGGGTGAAAGGTTTTCAGGAAGTCGGTCTGCTCAGGCCAGCCCAGCGTAGAGAAGGTCCACAAGCCGGAACTGAACCAGGTGTCGAGCACGTCGTTGTCCTGCTGCAGCGCAACGTCAGGACCCAGGTTGTGCTTGGCGCGCACCTCGGCTTCGTCGCGTCCAACGTAGACCTTGCCGGACTCGTCGTACCAGGCCGGAATGCGGTGGCCCCACCAGAGCTGGCGGCTGATGCACCAGTCCTGGATGTCACGCATCCAGGAGAAGTACATGTTCTCATACTGCTTGGGCACGAAGGCGATGCGACCGTCTTCAACGGCGGCGATGGCAGGCTCGGCCAGCGGCTTGGTCGACACGTACCACTGATCCGTCAGCCACGGCTCGATGATGGTCCCGGAGCGATCGCCCTTCGGCACTTTCAACGCGTGGTCGTCAACGCTGACCAGCAGGCCGGCGGCGTCGAATGCGGCAACGATCTGCTTGCGCGCTTCAAAGCGGTCAAGGCCCGCGTACTCGGCGGGAAGGGTGCCGTCGACGGTGTCGTTCAGCGTGCCGTCGAGGTTGAACACCTGGGCAGCAGGCAGAACGGCGGCATTCTTGTCGAAGATATTCAGCAGCGGCAGGTTGTGGCGCTTGCCGACTTCGTAGTCGTTGAAGTCGTGGGCCGGGGTGATTTTCACGCAGCCGGTGCCGAATTCAGGGTCGCAGTAGTCGTCGGCAATGATCGGGATGCGACGGCCCACCAGCGGCAGTTCCACGAACTGACCAATCAGCGCCTTGTAGCGGTCATCGTTCGGGTTCACGGCGACAGCTGCGTCACCCAGCATGGTTTCCGGACGGGTCGTGGCGACGATCAGATAGTCCAGGCCTTCGGCGGTTTTTGCGCCATCGGCCAATGGGTAACGCAGGTTCCACAGGTGCCCCTTCTCGTCGTGGTTTTCCACTTCGAGGTCGGAGATCGCGGTGTGCAGCTTGGTGTCCCAGTTGACCAGACGTTTGCCACGGTAGATCAGGCCGTCTTCATGCAGGCGCACGAACGCTTCTTTGACCGCCTCGGACAAGCCGTCGTCCATCGTGAAGCGCTCGCGGCTCCAGTCGACCGACGAGCCCAGGCGACGGATCTGACGGCTGATGTTGCCGCCGGACTGATCCTTCCATTCCCAGACTTTTTCGAGAAACTTGTCGCGACCCAGATCGTGCCGGTTCTGACCCTGGGCTTCGAGTTGACGCTCCACCAGCATCTGCGTAGCGATACCGGCGTGGTCGGTGCCCGGCTGCCACAGGGTGTTGCGACCCTGCATGCGGCGGAAGCGGATCAGGGCGTCCATGATCGCGTTGTTGAACCCGTGACCCATATGCAGGCTGCCGGTGACGTTCGGCGGCGGAATCATGATGGTGTACGCGTCGCCCGCGCCTTGCGGAGCGAAATAGTTTTCGGACTCCCAGGTCTGATACCAGGAAGTTTCGATGGCGTGCGGCTGGTAGGTCTTGTCCATGCGAGGCGGGAACCTGATCTGCTTTGAGTCGGAAAAGCCGACGAGTATAGCTTTTCAAGGCGGCGTCAAGCTACCAGCGGTAGGTCTGCGGCTATGAGCAGTGATGCCCGCCGGTGTCGCGGGCTTTTGCGCGGCTGCGCTTGCCCGCGATCACAGGTCGGAAGGCATCAGGGGTTCAGCTGTTGTACTGACTCAACAACCGCTCCATTCGTGCATCCAGGCGGCGTTTGATCTCGTTCTCGATGTGCGGGGCGAAGTCGTCGATCACGTCTTGCATGATCAATTGCGCGGCGGCACGCAATTCCGCGTCCAGATGCAGCAGCGCTTCCGCTTTTGGCCCGCCGGCTTGCGCGGCGGTGGTGGCTGGCGTGGGTGGCGTCAGCGCTGCGGCCGGCTCGGGGACCAGCAGCGGGATATTATCCAGGTCTGCTGCGTGCTCCTGGGGCGTTACAACCTGGCCGGTAACCACGTCGAACAGCAGCGGAATCTGCTCATCGCTGTGCACGGACTCGGTCAGCAGGGGAGGCTGGGTCGGGTCCTCGCCCAGAAGCTGGCGAATGGATTCGAGGTCATCCAGCAGGTGCGCTGAATCTTTCAGGTGTTTTGAATTATCCATCGTGTGCTCAAAGACGCTGCAGCCGGTGATCTTGCAGAGGATAGCCCTGTTCGCGGTAGAAGCGAAAACTCTCGCGCGCCGCGAGGCGGATGGCTGGATCCTCGACAACGATCTCGGCGACACGCGTGAATCGTTTGAAGAATTCCGGGATGCGCAGGTCAAGGTTGACCAGCAGATCCTGATGTTGGCCGGGGTCGCTGCCGATGCCCAGCGCCACGGGAGCGTCCTGATCGTTCTCGACTGAGCCATGGGGAACGAAAGCTTCGCCCCTGAACCGCCAGAGCCGGGCATCGAGTTCCTCGCGTTGCCCGGCATCGCTGCAGTGCAGGTACACCCAATGCCCCAGGCGCCAGGCCTTGTCGGTGAGTTTGCAGGCGAAATCCAGGCGCGCGACGGGGTCGGCACTGGGCAGGATGTAGAAGTCGACTTGGGTCATGGGTGATTCCAGAACGCTGAACGCGCCGACCGCAGAGGCCGGCGCGTTGGCAGCGGTTTAAACGCCAGCGCGGTCGATCAGGTATTGGGTCAGCAGCGGAACCGGACGGCCCGTTGCGCCTTTGTCCTTGCCGCCGCTCAGCCATGCCGTACCGGCGATGTCCAGGTGCGCCCACTCGAAGGCTTTGGCAAAGCGAGACAGGAAGCAGGCCGCAGTGATGGTGCCGGCCTTCGGCCCACCGATGTTGGCGATGTCGGCAAACGGGCTGTCCAGTTGCTCTTGATATTCATCGAACAACGGCAGTTGCCAGGCGCGGTCGTCGGCGCGTTTACCGGCTTCCAGCACTTGGTTAATCAGCGCGTCACTGTTGCCCAGCAGCCCGGACGTGTGGCCACCCAGCGCAACGACGCAAGCGCCGGTCAGCGTGGCAATGTCGATAACGGCCTGCGGCTTGAAGCGTTCGGCGTAGGTCAGCGCATCGCACAGCACCAGACGGCCTTCAGCGTCAGTGTTGAGGATTTCGACGGTCTGGCCGCTCATGGTCTTGACGATATCGCCCGGACGCGTTGCGTTGCCGCTTGGCATGTTTTCAGCCGCCGCGATGATGCACACCAGGTTGATCGGCAGTTGCAGTTCGAGCACGGCATTCAAGGTGCCAAACACGCTTGCGGCGCCGCACATGTCGAATTTCATTTCGTCCATGCCCAGGCCGGGCTTGAGGCTGATGCCGCCGGTGTCAAAGGTGATGCCCTTGCCGACCAGTACGTAGGGTTTTTCGCTCTTCTTGCCGTTGGAGTACTGCATGACGATCAGGCGTGGCGGCTGGGCGCTGCCTTGACCGACCGCCAGAAACGAACCCATGCCCAGCGCTTCGATTTTCTTCTCGTCGAAGACTTCGACCTTGAGGCCCTTGTTTGCTTTGCCCATCGCCTTGGCCTGCTCGCCGAGGTAGGTCGGGTGGCAGATGTTCGGCGGCATGTTGCCCAGGTCGCGGGTTACGGCCATGCCGGCGGCAATGGCCTGGCCATGCCTGGCGGCGCGCTCGACGTCGGCGACGTTGGCTTTGGCGGTCAGCAAGGTGACCTTTTTCAGGGCGCGGGGATCGACTTTCTGGCTCTTGAACTGATCGAAGACGTATTCGCCGTCGACCAGGGTCTCGGCCAGCAGGCGGTTCTTGCCGTAGACGTCGCGGTTCTTGACGTTCAGTTGGTCAAGGGCGAAGGCGGCATCGGTGCCACCCAGGCTCTTCAGGGTGCTGAGCGCGCCGCTGATGATTTTACGGAACTGGCGATCGTTCAATTCCGGCTCTTTGCCCGAGCCTACCAGCAACACGCGTTCGGCTTTCAGGTTCGGCAGGCTGTGCAGCAACAGGCTTTGCCCGATCTTGCCCGAGAGGTCGCCGCGCTTGAGGACTGCGCTGATTGCGCCGCCGCTCAGGGTGTCGAGGGTATTCGCAATGTCGCTCAACGTGCGGCCTTCACCGACGGCGACCACCAGCGTGGCGGTCTTCAAGGTTTCTGCACTGACGCTTTTAACAACCAATTCCATGTCGGGGTCCCCGAATAAACTGTGAGTTATCGCACTTGAGCACACGGCTCGGCAGCGGCGCGGAGGTTATTGACACCGGCATGCCTGCGGCAAGGCCCGCAGTTTGACCCTGCGAGCCGATGGATGACAACCCCGTCCGGGTGCGTGCGTGTGCCGCTTGCAGAAGTATCCCGCGCGCGCAGTGACAGACACACCCAATCACAGGATAATGCCGCATATTTTTTTGCTGGTACGCCGTCGCGCGCACCATGGCTGATCCCTTTCCTTGCCATGCCGCCTTAGCGTGACAACCCTGGAGTGTCTGGTTTGATTGTCTTCCGTTACCTGTCTCGAGAAGTGCTGGTTACCCTGAGCGCTGTCAGTGCCGTGCTGCTGGTAATCATCATGAGTGGCCGCTTCATCAAATACCTGGCCCAGGCCGCGTCGGGTGCCCTCGATCCGGGCGTCCTGTTTCTGATCATGGGTTTTCGTCTGCCGGGCTTCCTGCAACTGATCCTCCCGCTGGGGTTGTTCCTCGGGATCCTTCTGGCCTACGGCCGTTTGTATCTCGAAAGCGAAATGACCGTACTTGCCGCCACCGGCATGAGTCAGCAACGCCTGCTGCTGATCACCCTCGCGCCCGCTGCGCTGGTGTCTCTGCTCGTGGCCTGGCTCAGCTTCAGCCTCGCGCCTCAGGGGGCGACGCAGTTCCAGCTGCTGATCAACAAGCAGGACGCGATGACCGAATTCGACACGCTGGTGCCGGGTCGCTTTCAGCTCCTGCGTGACGGCAGCCGGGTGACCTACACCGAAACCATGACCGACGACCGGGTCAACCTGGGCGGCGTATTCATCTCCGAGAAGAAGCTCGACGAGAAGAAAGACCACGGCATTACGGTGCTGGTCGCTGAAAAAGGCCGGCAGGAGATCAAACCAGACGGCAGCCGTTACCTGATTCTCGACAACGGTTATCGCTACGACGGCAACCCCGGTCAGGCCGACTACCGCGCGATCAAATACGACACCTATGGCGCCCTGCTGCCCAAGCCGGACATCAGCGATGAGGTCACTGACCGCGACGCCATTTCGACCGGCGAACTGCTGACCGGCGAAGACAGCCTGCGCAACAGGGCCGAGCTGCAATGGCGGGTCTCGTTACCGATTCTGGTGTTTATCGTGACGCTGATGGCGGTGCCACTGGCCCGGGTCAACCCGCGTCAGGGTCGCTTCCTCAAACTCCTTCCGGCGATTCTTCTTTATATGGCTTATCTGACCATCCTCATCGCGGCACGCGGTGCCCTGGAGAAGGGCAAGATCCCGATGGGCCTCGGCTTATGGTGGGTGCATGCGCTGTTCCTGGCCATCGGACTGGCGTTGCTCTACTGGGAGCCCCTGCGGCTGAAGCTGGCGAGTCGCCGCAGCGTGTCGGGGGTGGCTCATGGTTAAGCTTGATCGCTACATCGGCAAAAGCGTATTCATGGCTATCCTCGCGGTACTGGGGATTATCCTCGGGCTCGCGTCGCTGTTTGCCTTCATCGATGAAATGGCTGATATCAGCGACACCTACACGTTCTGGGACGCGGGCAGTTTCGTGGTCATGACGGCGCCGCGCCGGCTCTACGACATGCTGCCGATGGCCGCGCTGATCGGGTGCCTGATCGGTCTTGGCGCATTGGCCAGCAGCAGCGAACTGACCATCATGCGTGCCGCCGGCGTGTCGATTGGCCGTATCGTCTGGGCGGTCATGAAGCCCATGCTCGTGTTGATGGTCGCCGGGCTGTTGATCGGTGAATACGTGGCGCCGGTGACCGAAGCTTCCGCCCAGGCCGCGCGCTCGCTGGCCCAGGGGACTGGCGATGCCCAGAGCGCCAAGCACGGTTTGTGGCACCGTCAGGGTGAGGAATTCATCCACATCAACACGGTTCAGCCTAACGGGCTGTTGTATGGCGTCACCCGGTACCATTTCGATGATCAGCGCCATATGTTGACGTCCAGCTTCGCCAAACAGGCCAACTTCAAGACCGATTACTGGTTGTTGAAGGACGTCACAACGACCGTGTTCCACGACGGCCACACCGAAGTGGTGACCGCGCCGGAAGAGCGCTGGAACGTCGCGTTGAGCCCTCAGTTGCTGAGCACGGTGGTGCTGCCGCCTGAGTCGCTATCAATGACAGGGCTTTACGGCTACGCGCGCTATCTCGCGGACCAGGGGCTGAACAACGGCCGTTACTGGCTGGCCTTCTACACCAAGATCCTGCAGCCGCTGGTGACCGTGGCCCTGGTGCTGATGGCAATCTCCTTCATCTTCGGGCCGTTGCGCTCGGTAACGCTGGGGCAACGTGTGTTCACGGGCGTGCTCGTGGGGTTCACGTTCCGCATCGCGCAGGATCTGCTGGGGCCGTCGAGCCTTGTGTTTGGCTTTTCCCCACTCTTCGCTGTGCTGGTGCCGGCGGGTGTGTGTGCGCTGGCGGGCATCTGGTTGCTACGCCGCGCGGGTTGATACTCGCTGTGTCATGAGAGAGCCGACCTTATGGTCGGCTTTTTTGTGGGCGGGCTCATTTCTTTGCCTTGAGCACTCGCACCAGCTGCGTTTCGGAATACATGTCGTGCCAGCAGCGCTTGTGTGTGTCGAACAGGCTCCAGAAGAAACCCAGCCCGGCACACAACCACGATGCGATGGCGATGATGAACCGCAGTAACGCCTGCCACAGGCTGATGGCGGTTCCGTCTGCATTCTGCACGCGTATTCCCCAGACTTGCATGCCCAGGGTCTGGCCAGCATGGGTCCAGCATTTGGCAAAGAAGCCAAACAGTGTGATCAGAAGAATCGATGACAGCAGCGGGTCCGCATCAAGCGCGCCGGATTCGGAGAGCTGGTGCAGCCTGGCTTCGCCGACAATCCCCATCCAGGCCAGTTTGTAAATGAACGTGGTGACCATCATCAGCGCCAGGCACAGCAGTGTGTCGTAGCAGATTGCAGCCATGCGACGGCCCAGTCCCACCCGGGGGAAGTCGCCTTGAGGGCGTAACAGGTGGCGGGTCATGGAGGCGCTCGTCAAAAAGGGGTCGGGCAGTTTACGAAATGGCAGGCATAAAAAAGCCCCTGATGTTGGCCATCAAGGGCTTTTTGTTTTGGCGAATCAGGCTTCAGCTTGAACTTCGTCAGCCTGCATGCCTTTTTGGCCCTGCACCGCGACGAACGTTACTTTCTGGCCTTCTTTCAGGCTCTTGAAGCCGTTGCCTTGAATGGCGCGGAAGTGGACGAACAGATCCGGACCGCTTTCAGGCGTGATAAAACCAAAACCCTTTTCATCGTTAAACCACTTAACGGTGCCGCTCTGACGTTGAGACATTTTCTTATTCCTTGGAACTTAAAATGAATGACAGTCTCTTTCGCACGAAAGAGTACTGGGCTGGTTGCAGGAAGAAGATACGTAGAGCGGGATGTAGCATTGCTTTTGGCGCTACTGCCCGGGTCACGATCCGGCGACCCATGCAAACACAGTCGAGAAACTCTACGCTAACTCTCGGCGAAAAAACAAGCCCCGCTTGGACCCGTGTCTATAGGGGTTTGAACGCTATTTTAAAAACTTTTACCAGATGGGATGAATCGATAGTTTTTAATGTTTTGAGCACCGTCAAAGTTCAATATTTTGACAGTTAGGATGTTGTAAACATTGGCGCCAAACGGCGGCACTCGTACAGTTTCATGCACTGTTGCGGTGCCGCACTTTCTGACGGAATTACTTACCCGCGGAAGTAACGTGGCGAAACGAAAGGGGTTTTCGCGACTAACATGGGGACTTTCTTGCCTCGCACGATTGCCCAGACCGGTGTTTCCAGCGCGGTAAACCCATTGTTGATGTAGCCCATCGCCAATGGACCGCTCAGTGTCGGGCCAAAGCCGCCGCTGCAAACTCTTCCTACGATGGTTCCCTCGGCGTCCACGATTTCGGCGCCTTCACGTACCGGGGTGCGTTCTTGAGGCAACAGGCCCACACGTTTGCGTGGCGCACCGGTTTGGTGCTGGGCAAGAATCTTATCAGCGCCCGGGAAACCGCCCGCACGCGCACCGTCCGCGCGGCGCGCTTTGGAGATGGCCCACAGCAGACCGGCTTCGATCGGTGTGGTGTCGGTGTTCATGTCATGCCCGTAGAGGCACAAGCCGGCTTCGAGTCGCAGCGAATCCCGCGCGCCCAGGCCAATCGGTGCTACTTCGGGTTCCGCCAACAGTCGACGCGCCAGGGATTGCGCCTGATCCCCCGGCACCGAAATCTCGTAACCGTCTTCACCGGTGTAGCCAGAACGGCTGATGTAGCAATCGATGCCGTCGATGTTCATCGAGGTGTATTGCATGAAGGTCATCCTGGCGACTTCCGGCGCCAGCCGTGCCAGCGCCGTTACCGCGTGCGGGCCTTGCAGGGCGAGCAAGGCGCGTTCTTCGAATAGCGGCGTGATCTCGCACTGGCTGCCGATGTGCTGCCTCAGGTGCGCGAGGTCTTCGTTTTTGCAGGCGGCGTTGACCACCAGCATCAGTTGGTCGTTACCCAGGTTGGCAACCATCAGGTCATCGAGGATCCCACCGTTTTCGTCGGTGAACATCGCGTAGCGCTGCATGCCGACGGGCAAATCGATGATATCTACCGGCACCAGCGTTTCCAGCGCTCTGGCTGCGTTCGCGCCGCTGAGCTGGATCTGACCCATGTGCGAAACGTCGAACAGGCCGGCCTGATCGCGGGTGTGCAGGTGTTCTTTCATGACGCCGGCGGGGTATTGCACGGGCATGTCGTAACCAGCGAACTCGACCATCTTCGCGCCGAGTTCACGGTGCAGGGCGTTGAGCGGGGTCTTGAGCAATTCTGTGGTCATTGGGTCACTCCTTGAAAGCGGTTCCGGGTTCCCGGCACGGGGCAGGGAACGCGATAATTCTGGCTGATGTCAGCACTCGATAATGTTCACGGCCAGCCCGCCACGGGCTGTTTCCTTGTATTTGCTTTTCATGTCGGCGCCGGTCTGGCGCATGGTGCGAATGACTTTATCCAGCGAGACAAAGTGCTGGCCGTCGCCGCGCAGGGCCATGCGCACCGCGTTGATGGCCTTCACCGAACCCATGGCGTTGCGCTCGATGCAAGGCACTTGAACAAGGCCACCGATGGGGTCGCAGGTAAGACCCAAGTTATGTTCCATGCCAATTTCAGCAGCGTTTTCCACCTGTTGAACATTGCCACCCAGGACTTCGCACAGCGCGCCAGCGGCCATTGAACAGGCCACGCCAACTTCGCCCTGGCAGCCGACTTCGGCGCCCGAGATCGATGCGTTCTCTTTATAGAGAATGCCGATGGCCGCCGCCGTGAGCAGGAAACGCACGACGCCGTCCTCGTTGGCGCCGGTGATAAAGCGCATGTAGTAATGCAGCACCGCCGGGATAATCCCGGCCGCACCGTTGGTGGGTGCGGTGACCACACGGCCGCCGTTGGCGTTTTCTTCGTTGACCGCCAGCGCGTACAGATTGACCCAGTCGAGCACTGACAACGCATCACGCAGCGCGGCCTCGGGGTTCTTGCACAATTGGCGATGCAGCGCGGCCGCCCGCCGCTTGACCTTCAAGCCGCCCGGCAGGATGCCTTCGTTGCGGCAACCTGCCTCGACGCAGTCCTGCATGACCTGCCAGATGTGCAACAGGCCCTGGCGGGTCTCCGCTTCAGGGCGCCACGCAGCTTCATTCGCCAGCATGACCTGGCTGATGGAAAGGCCGCTGGCGGCGCAATGCGCCATCAACTCCCTTGCGGTCTTGAAGGGGTACACCAGTTGCGTCTGGTCCTCCACGATGCGATCCGCGCCCGCGGCGTCCTCATCGACCACAAAGCCGCCGCCAACCGAGTAGTACTCGCGGCTCCGAACTTGCAGGCCGGAGGCATCGAAGGCACGGAAAATCATGCCGTTGGGGTGGTACGCCAACGGTTTGCGAATCATCGCCAGGTGATGCTTTTCGATGAATTCAATGCTGTGCCGACCGAGCAGGTTCAGGCGTTCGCTGCCGCGAATCTGTTGCAATCGGGCAGCGACGGTTTCGGTATCGATGGTATCCGGGTGCTCACCTTCAAGGCCCAGCAAGACGGCCTTGTCGCTGCCGTGCCCTTTGCCGGTGGCACCGAGGGAGCCGTAGAGCTCGACTTTCACGCAGGTGACGGTTTCCAGCAGGCCATCGCGCTGCAAGCCCTCGGCAAAGCGCGCGGCGGCGCGCATCGGGCCCACCGTGTGGGAGCTGGAGGGACCAATGCCGATCTTGAACAGGTCAAAAACGCTCAGCGACATGATTGGACTCCGGGATTATTCTTATTAGGTGCAGTCGCTGTGGAGCCGGCTTGCTGGGGAACGCGTCAGATCGGTCAACATGAATGTTTATGATGAAACGCGTTCGCCAGCAAGCCAGCTCCTACAGAGATCAGCGCTCTGATGCAAACACATCCGAGCGCCTGTAACTGCCGCTTATGCGTAGTCTTCGATAGACGGGCAGGCGCAGACCAGATTGCGGTCGCCAAACACGTTGTCGACGCGACCGACCGGTGGCCAGTATTTGCCTTCGATCAACGACGCGACGGGATACACGGCCTGCTCGCGGCTGTACGGATGGCTCCATTCGCCGACCAGTTCGGCCGCCGTGTGGGGCGCGTTTTTCAGCGGGTTGTCGTCTTTGTCCAGGGCGCCACTTTCGACCGCACGGATTTCTTCGCGGATCTTGATCATGGCGTCGCAGAAGCGATCCAGCTCCTCTTTCGATTCGCTTTCAGTGGGCTCGATCATCAACGTGCCCGCCACCGGGAAGGACATGGTCGGTGCGTGGAAGCCGAAGTCGATCAAGCGCTTGGCGACGTCATCAACGCTGATGCCGCTGGTCTCCTTGAGCGGGCGCAGGTCGAGGATGCATTCGTGCGCGACCAGGCCGTTGCTGCCGGTGTACAGCACAGGATAGTGCTCTTCCAGACGACGGGAGATGTAGTTGGCGTTGAGGATCGCCAGTTGCGAGGCGCGCTTGAGGCCTTCGCCCCCCATCATGCGGATGTACATCCAGGTGATCGGCAGAATGCTCGCGCTGCCAAACGGTGCCGCGCAGACAGCACCTTCTTTGCGTTGCATTTTGGCGTGACCCGGCATGAACGCCGCCAGGTGCGATTTCACGCCGATCGGGCCGACGCCCGGGCCGCCACCGCCGTGGGGAATGCAGAAGGTTTTGTGCAGGTTGAGGTGGGAAACGTCGCCGCCGAACTTGCCTGGTGCGCAGAGGCCGACCATGGCGTTCATGTTGGCGCCGTCGATGTACACCTGGCCGCCGTTGTCATGAACGATGCCGCAGATTTCGCGGATGCCTTCTTCGAACACGCCGTGAGTCGACGGGTAGGTGATCATCAAGGCGGCGAGGTGTTCGCGATGCTCGATGGCCTTGGCGCGCAGGTCTTCGATGTCAACGTTGCCGCGTGCGTCGCAGGCGGTTACCACCACGCGCATCCCGGCCATGTTGGCGGTGGCGGGGTTGGTGCCGTGGGCCGATGACGGAATCAGGCAGATGTCGCGACGCTCATCGCCGCGGCTCTGATGGTAAGCGCGGATCGCCAGCAGGCCCGCGTATTCGCCCTGGGAGCCGGCGTTCGGTTGCAGAGAGATCGCGTCATAACCGGTGGCGGCGCAAAGCATCGCTTCCAGTTCGTCGGTCAGCTGCTGGTAGCCCGCGCTTTGCTCGGTGGGCGCGAACGGGTGCAGGTTGCCGAACTCGGCCCAGGTCACCGGGATCATTTCGCTGGCGGCGTTGAGCTTCATGGTGCAGGAGCCCAGCGGGATCATCGTCCGGTCCAGCGCCAGGTCCTTGTCCGCCAGCCGACGCAGGTAACGCATCAGCTCGGTTTCGGAGTGATAACGGTTGAACACCGGATGGCTGAGGATTGCCGACTGGCGTTTCAGCTCGGCAGGCAGTCGCGCTTCGACACTGTCTGCCAGCGCATCAAAGTCAGGCAGGGCCTGGCCGTCGGCCGCGAACAGGGACCAGAGCAATTCGACGTCGGCTTGTTGGGTGGTTTCGTCCAGCGAAACGCCCAGGCGCTCAGCGTCTACTTCACGCAGGTTGACGGCGTGGTCGCGAGCCTTGTCGTGCAGCTCGGCCGTTTTGGCGCCGGTGTTCAGGGTGATGCTGTCGAAGAAGAACGACTGCTCGGCGTTCAGGCCCAGTTGGCTCAAGCCCTGGGCAAAAATCGCGGTCAAGTGGTGCACGCGGTTGGCGATGCGAGTCAGCCCGCGTGGCCCGTGGTACACGGCGTACATGCTGGCGATGTTGGCGAGCAAAACCTGCGCGGTGCAGATGTTGCTGGTCGCCTTCTCGCGACGAATGTGTTGCTCACGGGTTTGCATGGCCAGGCGCAGGGCGGTCTTGCCGAAGCGGTCGATGGACACGCCAACCAGGCGCCCGGGCATGTCACGCTTGTAGGCGTCGCGGGTAGAGAAATAAGCGGCGTGCGGACCGCCAAAACCCAGCGGCACGCCGAAGCGCTGTGCACTGCCGATCGCCACGTCAGCGCCAAATTCCCCCGGCGGGGTGAGCAGGGTCAGTGCCAGCAGGTCCGCCGCAACCGCCACCAATGCGTTGGCGGCATGGAAGCGTTCGACCAGTTCGCGGTAATCAAAAACGTCACCATTGCTGGCAGGGTATTGCAGCAGCGCGCCGAAGAACTCGCTGACGTCGGCCAGCTGAGACTCGTCGGCAACGATCACTTCAATGCCCAGCGGCTCGGCGCGGGTTTGCAGCACGTCGAGGGTCTGCGGATGGCAGTGGGCGGAGGCGAAGAACTTGTTGCTGCTCTTGTTCTTGCTCAGGCGCTTGCAGAAGGTCATCGCTTCGGCGGCGGCAGTGGCTTCGTCGAGCAGCGAGGCGTTGGCGATCGGCAAGCCAGTCAGGTCGCTGATCAGGGTCTGGAAGTTCAGCAGCGACTCCAGACGGCCTTGGGAAATTTCAGGCTGATAAGGCGTATAGGCGGTGTACCACGCCGGGTTTTCCAGCAGATTGCGCAGGATCGGCGCTGGCGTATGGGTGTTGTAGTAACCCTGGCCGATGTATGTTTTGAACAGCTGATTCTTGCCAGCGATGGCTTTGATATCCGCCAGCGCGTCGGCTTCGCTTTGCCCGGCAGACAAGCCAAGGACGCTGGTGCCTTTGATGGATTCGGGAATGACGCTGGCGGTCAGCGCGTCGAGGGAGTCATACCCCAGAGTGGTGAGCATGGCCTTTTCGTCTGCGGCGCGCGGGCCGATGTGACGGGCGATGAACTCGTTGGCGGTGCTCAGTTCAGTACGGTCAGTCATTGCGCGCTCCTCAGGCTTCGGCGTTGGCTTTGATCAGACGATCATAGGCGTCTTGAGTCAGCAGTTGACCGACAGCATCGGGGTTGGAAGGTATAAAGCGGAAGAACCAGCCTTCGCCGAGGGGGTCTTCGTTGACCCGTTCCGGATTGGCGTCCAGCCCGGAGTTGGTTTCGACGACTTCGCCATCAAGGGGCATGTACACGCCGCTGGCGGCTTTCACCGACTCGACGGTGGCGGCTTCAGCGCCTTTGTCGTAGGACTGCAGCTCGGGCAGTTGCACGAATACCACGTCACCCAGTGCGTCTTGCGCGAAAGCGGTGATGCCGACTGTGACGCTGCCGTCAGCTTCGGCGCGCAGCCACTCGTGGTCTTCGGTAAAACGCAACTCGCTCATGAAATCTCCCCAGATGGTAATCGCCCGTTATGCCCGGGCGTGATGGGGGAGTGCATAGCAAGTTTGCGGCCAAGGTGGGGAAAGGCTCGTAAACGTTGGGCTGCGGCGCTTGGACTGGTTTATGAACTGAGCGCCACTGGAACGATATCGATACGCGGCTTGAGGTTTAGGGTGGCCTGAGCCTTGAGCCGCAGCACCGAGCATTGATTGTGGGACGCATGTAATGATTTCGGTACGGTGTATTGATATCGTGCCATGGCTCGTGGTCGAACTCGATCCTACGGGCGCGTGTCTTGAGCCCAACGTGCTGGCAGCACCTACGAGAGGCGCCCACGGACCGACAGCGCGTCTCAGGGTTTGGCGGGAATCCCGTATTTGCGCAGGCGATGGGCGATTGCGGTGTGGGATGTCTGCAGGCGCGCGGCCAACTGGCGCGTCGAGGGGTACTGGCTGTAAAGCTTTTCCAGCAGCGACTTTTCGAAATCCTCGACTGCTCCTTCCAGGCTTTCGACTTCGCCATCAGTGCCCCTCGCCACCGACGTGCCGGCAATATCAAGGTCGCCGATGTCGACCAACGAGCTGTCGCAAATGGCCGCAGCGCGGAAGATCACGTTCTGTAACTGGCGCACATTGCCGGGCCAGCGATTGCCCAAAAGGGCAGGGTAGGTAGCGGGTGCGAGGCGGCAGACCGGCCGCTGGATCTGTGTACAGGCCTGCTCCATGAAATAACGCGCCAGCATGAGGATGTCCTGTCCGCGCTCGCGCAGCGGCGGCACGTCCAGGTTCAGCACGTTCAGGCGATAGAACAGGTCTTCGCGAAAGGTGCCCTCACCAACCATCTTTTCCAGGTCGCGGTGGGTGGCGCTCAGGATGCGCACGTTGACCTGCACTTCTTTGTCGCCGCCCACCCGCCGGAAGCTGCCGTCATTCAAAAAACGCAGCAGCTTGGCCTGCAGATACGGCGACATCTCGCCGATCTCGTCGAGAAACACGGTGCCTTTGTTGGCAAGTTCCATCAGGCCGGGTTTGCCGCCCCGCTGAGCGCCGGTGAAGGCGCCGGGCGCGTAGCCAAACAGCTCGCTTTCGGCAAGGTTCTCTGGCAGCGCCGCGCAGTTCAGCGCCAGAAACGGTGCTGCATTTCGCGCGCTGACGGCATGACACGCGCGTGCCACCAGTTCCTTGCCCGTGCCGGTTTCGCCCTGAATCAGCAGCGGCGCATCGAGTGCCGCGACCCGCTGGGCACGAGCTTTGAGCGTGCGGATTGGCGCCGAATCACCCAGCAGTGCGTCGAAACCCTCGGCGTGATCGTGATGCAGCGCCGACAGGCGTTCGCCAATCCGGCTTGGCAGATAAAGGGTCAGCAGCGCTCCCGCGTCAGTGATGGGCGTGGCGTCGAGCAGCAAGGCCTCGCCATTGAGCGTCACTTCGCGCAGCGGCAGGCGAAAGCCGTTTTCCAGCAGCGCCGATTGCAGCCCTGCATCGGCAAACAGCTCGCCAATCGACTCGCCCGCCGGTTCCCTGCCATATAACGCAACGAGTGCCGGGTTCGCCAGCAACACATGACCGGCACTGTCCAGCGCAAGCACCGGGTCCGTCATGGCTGCCAGCAGGGCGTCGAGCTGCAGATGACGGCGCTGGCCGGGAAGGATGTCGACCACCGTGATCGCTTCCACACCGCGTACGCGGAACAGCCGGTCCTTGAGTTCTTCGAGCACGTTGTGGCTCAGCGTCGGAGCATCGATGTAAACGTTTGGCGGCACCATCTCCACGGCGTCCAGGTTCAGATTGCGCGCGCCGAGGATCGCCAGCACTTCCTGGGTGATGCCGACGCGGTCAATGAAGGTGACGTGGATGCGCATGAGGAGGGAAACGGTTCGCAGGAGTGAGGCCGGCGATTATGCCAGTAATCTCCACACCAATCGCCGCCCCACCGTCGCGCTGTCGTCCCGAGCGCTATTGCAGATGCTCTGGCGCCACCGGATCACCTGATTTCATGTCGAGCTTGTGGCGGATGTCTTCGAACATCCGGTCGTATTCGCCGTGCATCGCGTGCAGGTCCGTGGTTCTTGGCAGGCCATGCTTTTCGAGGCTTCGAGACGCCTCGCTGGCGAAGTTGTAGGCCTTGTCCCTGGACAGGTCGAAGGCTTCATTGACCGCTTTGCCGTTGATGTCGCCTTCCACGGTGAAGTGCATCCCCGGACCTGAATCGGTCTGGCTGACGTCGTAACGGATATGAAGGTTGTAGCCGATGTCGTTCGGTTGCAGTGCGGGGTGGACGATGTGCAGATGACCTGGCTCGAACATGGCAGTGGCTCCGGGAAAGTGAAGACGTAAGAGGACAGACCGCTGCGGGCCGCCTCCGGTTCAGGCTCATATGCCGCGGGCTGTTTGTGGGACCGGCTTCAGCCGGGAATGCGTCAGACGCCACACCTCAGAATAGAGGGTGTTCAAACCGGCCTCTTCCCGGCTAAAGCCGGTCCTACACAGATTGTGTGAAAACCTAGCCAACCTGCCTCAGATCTAAGAAAATGCCCCGCATCGAAAGATGCGGGGCATTTTCTTATGGCGTACATTCAGGGCGAATCTCGAAACCAGACCAGCCTGTTTCCGGTTTCCATCGACGAAGTGATTCCCGAAGACCATCTGGTCCGTGTGATCGATGCCTATGTTTCGCGCCTTGATCTGCGGGTTCTGGGGTTCGACAAAGCTATCCCCAAAGGCAACGGACGCCCACCTTACAACCCCGCCGACCTGCTCAAACTCTACATCTACGGGTACTTCCAGCGCATACGGTCCTCGCGCCGGCTCGAAGCTGAATGCCAGCGCAACATCGAAGTCATGTGGCTGCTCAACCGCCTCGCG
>NZ_DASVUM010000209.1:0-9193 GCF_036387035.1 Pseudomonas sp.
GCCGGGAGATCGGATGAAGACAGAGACTGATTAACCGTCGTATGCTTTTTCATGGACTCGCCCTCGCTGTCGTTGGCTGTTTAGACTGCCACCGTGGCGCATTGACGCCTCGGCCTGGGCGAGTCCATCCAATTACAGTGGTCTGCGCAGTGTTCGAGAGATCACGCCAGTATGCCAAGCTGTGGGATCCGGATTGTCTCGGAAATCACGGTCCTACGCGAAATCCGTAGGAGCCGGCTTGCTGGCGAACGCGCTGGTGCGGGCAAACCCTCACCGCGGCGTGATGTCCCGCTCCACCGGCCCGGCATCGGGGTCGAAGCCCACCGGAAACTTGCCTTTCAGGCGCCACGCAAACGCGATGATTTCGGCGATGGTCAGGTACAGCTCCTGGGGAATGCTGTCGCCCAGTTCAAGGCGCGCGAGCATCTTCACCAGTTCGGCGTTTTCGTAAATCGGCACTTTGTATTCACGGGCGATCGCCAGAATGGCTTCGGCCAGGGTGTCATCGCCCTTGGCTGTCAGCGTCGGCGCCTGGTGACCGTCGTAGCTCAGGGCAATGGCCTGACGCGGTGTCTGCTCGGGTCTGCTCATCAGGCGTTCTCGTCGATCCAGCGTTGTTCGAGCACGGTGCGCGGCCCTTGGGGCGGCACCCCACGGTTGCATTGCAGTTCCTTGACGTTCAAACCGCACGCCACCAACCGCGCACGCAGATTGTCCAGCTCGCTGGATATCAACTCGGCGCTGCGTTCGCGTTCCGCCCACAGCTGGCTGGCGATGGTCCCGGCCATCAGTTGCGCCTGCACGTGCAACGGGCCAAGCGGTTCCAGATCAAACGCCAGCTCCAGCCGCCACAATTTCTCTTTTTCCCTGGTTTCCTGCGCTGGCGTGTCAGCCGTGTCTTCGCGCTCAGGCGTGTCCTCGCGCTGAACCTTGACCTGCAACGGCACGATGTCGTGGGCGTTGCGCATCGGGATTTCCAGTTGCCAGGTGGTCACCTGCGTGCCGTCGGCGTTGGTGCGTGTCTGCTCCAGTCCGCCCAGTTGATGGCTTTGCAGGCGCGAAATGGCCCCCGCCGCCAGTTTCAGCAGCGTCTCCAGATCGTCTTTGTTGTCCGGGTGGCCAAGGGTGCGCGGTGGTAATGGGAAGTTGATCGGCTGGCTCGGCGCTGCCACCAGCCCCAGCGTGCCGAAGGCGCTGCGCAACACGCTCGGCATGGCGCGCGCCAGGGTGTTGCCGGCCGCGGCAGCGTTGTAACTGACGTTGTCTGGCAGCCCCGGCAGAATCTGGGTGAACAGGCGCAGCAGGTTGGCTTTCATGTCCGGCACCAGCGTCGGGTTCTGCCCGGCCAGCAACCGCGATTCCATGAATAGCCCGCTGGCGTTCAGTGCCAGCGCCACGCCCTTGGCGGTGGTCATCTGCGGGACGTCCGGCAGATCGGCCAACAGCTGATCAATGCTGGCCCGCAGTGACGGCGACAGGTTGTCACCCTCGGCCGCCGGCGGTGGCATGTTTTGCAGGGCCGCGATCAAGCCCTGCAAGGAGCCCTGACGGCTTTGCTGGGTCGACAACTGCTGCGCCAGCGCCAACTGGTCCAGCCGATTGGGCAGGGCGACAAAATTCAGCGCCTGACTGTTCTGGACCTGAGCGCTGAGCAGACTGCCGACCCGCAACGGCTGCGGGCTGTCGACGGTCAGGCTGGTGCCGGCCAGCGCCGTGTTGAGCAGCATGACGATGGAGCGGTAATTAGTTGGCTGTGCGCTGGCAGACGATTGCCCGGGGGGTTGCCCCGTCAACTGCGCGACATTTTGCGCCGCGACCTGCGTGGTCAGCACCTTGCCCTGCAACAGCGTGCCGGCGGGTAATTGCCGGGTGTCGATGCTGGTCAGGCTGTTGGTAACGGCTTTTTGGAGGTCCTGCACGCTGATGGTCAGGGTGTCGGCCGAGCCTTGGGCGACGTTGACGCTGGTGCCGGGCGTCAGCGGCAGCGAACTGCTGACGGGCAGGGTGGTTTGCCGGCCGTTGTCCATGGTCAGCTTGAGCAACAGCTGAAAGTCCTGGCCCAACTGCTTGAGGCTGACCACTTCGGCGCTGGCCACCTGACCCGAGGTCAACAGCCCTTCGCGCGGCTCCATCAGCTTGAGCACTTCGCCCGCCGGAACGCCGGCGCGCAGCAAGGCCGTGGCGGCCGCTACTGGAGAAAGATTGGGTATATCGCCTGTCATCAGATCCCGACTCGGTAAATTTGCGCTCTGGGTGGCGGGTCCGGGTATGTATAATCCGGCACCGACGTCGTCGGCGGTCCACCGTTAAGCTGCATCAGTATAACGGCCGTCATGACCCCGACTTGAACCGCCGTGCCGCTGCTACTGAAAAGAAGGTCCTCATGTCGATCCCCGTCCTTGAAGCCGTGGCGCTCACTTGCGAGCGTGACTGGCGCCTGCTGTTCGAGAACCTCGAATTGCGGCTGGGCGCAGGCGATATGGTGCAGATCAGCGGCCCTAACGGCAGCGGCAAGACCAGCCTGTTGCGCCTGCTGTGCGGGCTCATGCAGCCCTCCGCCGGCAGCGTGCTGCTCGACGGCAAACCCCTCGCCAGGCAGCGCACCGAACTGACCCGTCACCTGTTGTGGATCGGGCACGCCGCCGGCATCAAAGACTTGCTCACCCCTCTGGAAAACCTCGCCTGGCTCTGCGCGCTGCACACGCCGGTGAAGCCCGACGACATCTGGCGTGCGCTGGAAGCCGTTGGCCTGCGCGGGTTCGAAGACGTGCCGTGCCACACCTTGTCCGCCGGCCAGCGTCGCCGCGTGGCACTGGCCCGGCTGTACTTGCCCGGCCCCGGCTTGTGGATGCTCGACGAACCCTTTACCGCGCTGGACAAACAGGGCGTGGCGCAGCTTGAGTCGCACCTGGCCGCCCATTGTGAAAACGGCGGCGCGGTGGTGCTCACCACCCACCACACGCTGAGCCACACACCGTCGGGCTACCGTGATCTGGACCTGGGGCAGTGGGCGGCATGAGTCATGTGTTTACCCTGCTGATTGCCCGCGAAGCGCGTCTGCTGTTCCGTCGTCCGGCCGAGCTGCTCAACCCGCTGGTGTTCTTCGCCATCGTCATCGCGCTGTTTCCCCTGGCCGTCGGCCCTGATACGCAACTGCTGCAGCGCCTGTCGCCGGGGTTGGTGTGGGTGGCGGCGCTGTTGTCCGTGCTGCTGTCGCTGGACGGCCTGTTTCGCAGCGATTTCGAAGACGGCTCTCTTGAACAGTGGGTGCTGTCGTCGCAGCCACTGGCGCTGCTGGTGCTGGCGAAAGTGCTGGCGCACTGGGTGTTTTCCGGGCTGGCACTGGTATTGCTGTCTCCTGTGCTGGCGCTGATGCTGGGCCTGCCGAGTGCGTGCTTGCCTGTGCTGCTGCTGTCGCTGCTGCTGGGCACCCCGGTGCTGAGCCTGCTCGGCGCGGTGGGTGCGGCCTTGACTGTAGGGCTCAAGCGCGGCGGTCTCCTGTTGGCGTTGTTGATTCTGCCGCTGTACATCCCGGTGCTGATTCTGGGCAGCGGCGCCTTGCAGGCTGCACTTGAGGGCATGCCTGCGACCGGTTATCTGCTTTGGCTTGGCAGTCTTGCCGCTCTGGCGGTAACCCTGACGCCCTTTGCAATTGCCGCTGGTTTGAAGATCAGCGTTGGCGAATAATCGCCCCCTGACCGAGTGGACAGCTTTTCCATCGGCAGGCCCAGGACGCTCCACTGATAAGGAGCGCCTCGCCCTGAAAGCGTTTCTGGCTGGGACACACCGTGATAATGAGCACCCCGATGAAAAGGCAGCGTGATGAACACAAGCGCCAAGGCTAAAGGCGGCATCAGTTGGGCCTGGTTCCATAAACTCGGTTCGCCCAAATGGTTTTACGGCATCAGTCGCCGTCTGCTGCCGTGGCTGAGCATTGCTGCGGCCCTGCTGATCGGCATCGGCGTGGTCTGGGGCCTGGCGTTTGCGCCGCCCGACTATCAGCAGGGCAACAGCTTTCGCATCATTTATATCCATGTGCCGGCAGCGATGCTGGCTCAGTCCTGCTACGTGATGATGGCGGTGTGCGGCGTGGTCGGGCTGGTCTGGAAGATGAAGATGGCCGACATCGCCCTGCAATGCGCGGCGCCCATCGGCGCGTGGATGACGGCCCTGGCGCTGGTCACCGGCGCGATCTGGGGCAAGCCGACTTGGGGCTCATGGTGGGTGTGGGATGCTCGACTGACCTCAATGCTCATTCTGTTGTTTCTGTATTTCGGTCTGATCGCGCTGGGCAACGCCATCACCAACCGCGACAGCGCCGCCAGGGCCTGCGCGGTGCTGGCTATCGTCGGGGTGATCAATATCCCGATCATCAAATATTCGGTGGAGTGGTGGAGCACCCTGCACCAGGGCGCGACGTTCAGCCTGACGGAAAAGCCGGCGATGCCCGCTGAAATGTGGCTGCCGCTGCTGTTCACCGTGCTGGGGTTCTACTGCTTTTTCGGGGCGGTGCTGCTGATGCGCATGCGCCTGGAAGTGCTCAAGCGCGAAGCCCGTGCCGGGTGGGTCAAGGATGAGTTGATAAAGCACCTTGGCCACATAGCGTCCTCTCGTCAGGGAGCTGAACGATGAGCTTCGAGTCTTTCAGCGATTTTCTCGCCATGGGCAAGCATGGACTGTACGTCTGGTCGGCTTACGGCCTGTGTTTCAGCGTGCTGGCGATCAACGTCCTGGCACCGGTTTTGGCGCGACGGCGTTACCTGCAACAAGAGGCGCGCCGTCTGCGCCGGGAGAGCATTACGTGAATCCGTTGCGAAAAAAACGCCTGTTGATCATTGCGGCGATCGTCGCCGGGGTCGGCATTGCGGTCAGCCTTGCCCTCAGTGCGCTGAAGGAAAACATCAACCTGTTTTATACCCCCACGCAGATCGCCAACGGCGAAGCGCCTCGTGACACACGGATTCGCGCCGGTGGCATGGTGGTGAAGGGGTCACTGCAACGCTCTGCGGATTCCCTGGACGTCACCTTTGTCGTCACGGACTTCAACAAGTCGGTGCCCATTACCTATCGCGGGATCCTTCCGGACCTCTTCCGCGAAGGGCAGGGCATCGTCGCCCTTGGCAAGCTGAACGCCGACGGCGTGGTCGCTGCCGATGAAGTGCTCGCCAAACACGATGAGAAATACATGCCGCCGGAAGTCGCCAAGGCACTCAAAGACAGCGGCCAGCCCGCGCCTGCCGCCACGCCCGCCGCTCTCCCGGACAAACAGGGGTAAACGATGATTCCCGAACTCGGCCATCTGGCCATGATCCTGGCCCTGTGCTTCGCCATTGTGCAGGCCGTCGTGCCGCTGCTGGGCGCCTGGCGCGGCGATCGTCTGTGGATGAGCCTCGCGCAACCCGCCGCGTGGGGGCAGTTTGCATTTCTGGTGTTCGCCTTTGGCTGCCTGACCCACTCGTTCATGGTCGATGATTTTTCGGTGGCCTACGTCGCCGAGAACTCCAACAGCGCCTTGCCGTGGTACTACAAGTTCAGCGCCGTCTGGGGCGCACACGAAGGCTCGTTACTGCTCTGGGCACTGATCCTCGGCGGCTGGACCTTTGCCGTGTCGATCTTTTCCCGGCAACTGCCGCAGGTCATGCTCGCCCGCGTCCTGGCGGTGATGGGCATGATCAGCGTCGGCTTTTTGCTGTTTCTGATCCTGACCTCTAACCCGTTCAGCCGCATTTTGCCGCAGGTGCCCCAGGACGGTCGTGACCTCAACCCGCTGCTGCAGGACATCGGCCTGATCGTCCACCCGCCGATGCTGTACATGGGCTACGTCGGGTTCTCGGTGGCGTTCGCCTTTGCCATCGCTGCCTTGCTCGGCGGTCGCCTCGATGCCGCGTGGGCGCGCTGGTCGCGGCCGTGGACCATCGTCGCCTGGGCTTTTCTGGGCGTCGGCATCACGTTGGGCTCGTGGTGGGCCTATTACGAACTCGGCTGGGGCGGATGGTGGTTCTGGGACCCGGTGGAGAACGCCTCGTTCATGCCGTGGCTGGTGGGTACGGCGCTGATTCACTCTCTGGCGGTCACTGAAAAACGCGGCGTGTTCAAGAGCTGGACAGTGCTGCTGGCCATCGCGGCGTTTTCGTTGAGCCTGCTCGGTACGTTCCTGGTGCGCTCCGGCGTGCTGACGTCGGTGCATGCGTTTGCCTCTGACCCGGCCCGTGGCGTGTTTATTCTGATCTTCCTGCTGATGGTGGTCGGCGGCTCCCTGACCTTGTTTGCCCTGCGCGCGCCGGTGGTGAAAAGCCACGTCGGCTTTGGCCTTTGGTCGCGGGAAACGCTGCTGCTCGGCAATAACCTGGTGCTGGTGGTGGCGGCGTCGATGATCCTGCTTGGGACCCTGTACCCGCTGGTGCTGGACGCTTTGAGCGGGGCGAAGATGTCGGTCGGTCCGCCGTATTTCAACGCCCTGTTTGTGCCGCTGATGGGTTTGCTCATGGCGGTGATGGCGGTGGGCGTGCTGGTGCGCTGGAAAGACACCCCGGTCAAATGGCTGCTGAGCATGCTCGCGCCGGTGCTGGTGGGCAGCGCGGTGCTGGCGGTGATCGCCGGCTTTGCCATGGCCGACTTCCACTGGGCGGTACTTGCCACTTGCTTGCTCGCCGCCTGGGTGTTGCTGGCCGGCGTGCGTGACCTGTTCGACAAGACGCGGCACAAAGGCCTGCTCAAGGGCATGCGCTCGTTGACCCGCAGTTATTGGGGCATGCAAGTGGCGCACATCGGTATCGCCGTGCTGGCGCTGGGCGTGGTGTTGTCGAGTCAGAACAGCGCTGAGCGTGACCTGCGCATGGCCCCCGGCGAATCGGTTGAGCTGGGCGGCTATAGGTTCGTGTTCGAGGGGGCTCAACACTACCAAGGGCCTAACTTCACCTCTGATCGCGGCACTATTCGTGTGCTCGAAAACGACCAGGAAATCACCGTGCTGCACCCGGAAAAACGCCTGTACACCGTGCAGCGTTCGATGATGACCGAAGCGGGCATCGACGCCGGTTTTACTCGCGACTTGTATGTGGCGCTGGGCGAACCGCTGGAAAACGGCGCGTGGGCGGTGCGGGTTCACGTCAAGCCGTTCGTGCGCTGGATCTGGTTTGGCGGGCTGATTACGGCATTGGGCGGGCTGCTGGCGGCGCTGGACAAACGTTACCGCGTCAAAGTCCGCGCCAAAGTGCGTGACGCGCTGAGCATGACGGGAGCGGCAGTATGAGGCGCTGGATGTTGCTGGCGCCGCTGGTGCTGTTTCTCGGCATGGCGGCGCTGCTGTACCGGGGTTTGTACCTCGACCCGTCGGAATTACCGTCGGCGTTGATCGGCAAGCCATTCCCTGAATTCAGCTTGCCTGCCGTGCAAGACGGAGCCCCGCTGACCCGCGCCAGCCTGCTCGGCAAACCGGCGCTGGTGAACGTTTGGGGCACCTGGTGTGTGGCCTGCCGCGTCGAGCACCCAGTGCTGACCAAACTGGCGCAGCAGGGCGTGGTGATTTACGGCGTCAACTACAAAGACATCAATGCCGATGCGTTGAAATGGCTCAAGGAGTTTCACGATCCCTACCAGTTGAACATCAACGACGAAGCCGGCAGCCTGGGCCTCAATCTGGGCGTTTACGGCGCGCCCGAGACCTTCCTGATCGATGCAAAAGGTGTGATTCGTTACAAGCATGTCGGCGTCATCGACGAAACCGTCTGGCGCGAGAAGCTGGCGGGCCAGTACCAGGCGCTGGTTGACGAGGGCTCGCAATGATCGGCCGGCAGGATATAGCGGCTGTACGGGCCCCTTCGCGAGCAAGCTCGCTCCCACCGGGGCGTGGCGGTGTGTCTGCTGGCTCGGTGCTGCGTGGAATGCGGCGGCTGGTGGTTGCCGCGGTGTTGGCGGTTGGTTTTGCGGGTGTTGCTCACGCGGCGATCGATGCATACACCTTCAAGGACGACGCGGAGCGAGCTCGCTACACCGAGTTGACACGAGAGCTGCGCTGCCCGAAATGCCAAAACCAGGACATCGCCGATTCCAATGCGCCCATCGCCGCCGACCTGCGCAAGGAGATCTACCGCATGCTCGGCGAAGGCCAGAGCAATCAGCAGATCATCGATTTCATGGTTGATCGGTACGGTGAGTTCGTGCGTTACAAGCCCGAGCTCAATGCGCACACCTGGCTGCTCTGGTTCGGTCCGGCAGGGCTGCTAGTGGGCGGCGCGGTGTTGATTGGTGTGATTGTCGTGCGCCGTCGCCGCTCAAGCCGCGAAGACGCCGACGTGCTTTCCGAGGAGGAGCGTCAGCGCCTCGCCCACTTGCTGGATAAAAACCGCGAATGATTGATTTCTGGATGGCCGCCGGCCTGTTGCTGCTGGTGGCCTTGAGTTTCCTGCTGATTCCTGTGGTGCGCGGTCGTCGCGCACAGAGCGAAGAAGACCGTACCGCCCTCAACGTGGCCCTGTATCAGGAACGCATCGCCGAGCTGCAGGCGCAGCAGGAGGAGGGCGTGCTGTCTGCGGCGCAAATGGACGGCGGTCGTGCCGAGGCCGCGCGCGAACTGTTGGCCGACACCGAAGGCGTGGGTGCCGAACGGGTGTCGCGCCTGGGCAAGCCGCTGCCCTTGCTCGCGGCGATTCTGGTGCCGGTGTTGGCGCTGGGGCTGTACCTGCACTTTGGCGCGTCGGACAAAGTTGAGTTGACCCGGGAGTTTTCCCAGCCGCCCGGTTCTCTGGCGCAGATGACCGAGCGGCTGGAGCGCGCGGTCAAGGCGCAACCGGACTCGGCCCAGAGCGCGTACTTCCTCGCGCGAAGCTACATGGCCCAGGATCGCCCGGCCGATGCCGCCCGGATGTTCGAGCGCGCGGCCAAGCTTGCGGGTCGCCAGCCGGAACTGCTCGGGCAGTGGGCGCAGGCGTTGTATTTCGCCGGCAACAAAGCCTGGACGCCGCAGATCCAGGGGATTGCCGAAGAAGCCCTGAAGCTCGACCCCAAGGAGGTGACCAGTCTGGGCCTGATGGGCATCAGCGGGTTCGAGAGCCAGCGTTTCGATCAGGCGGTCAGTTACTGGACGCGTTTGCTGGCCGTGTTGCCACCGAACGATCCCTCCCGCGCGGCGCTGGAAGGCGGCATCAAACGCGCCAATGACAAGCTTGTTGAAAACGGTGGCAAGCGTGAAGAC
>NZ_DASVUM010000210.1:0-4776 GCF_036387035.1 Pseudomonas sp.
GCCGGGAGATCGGATGAAGACAGAGACTGATTAACCGTCGTATGCTTTTTCATGGACTCGCCCTCGCTGTCGTTGGCTGTTTAGACTGCCACCGTGGCGCATTGACGCCTCGGCCTGGGCGAGTCCATCCAATTACAGAAACAGCGTGCGCGCGTCGCCACAAGCCGATAGCCGCGCGCGCACATCGCAAAACCCCCATGCTAAGATCCGCGCCTGAAGCTGAGGCGGTAGGCAATGACTGTACAAAACATCATCACTGAACGAAGGGTAGTCCTGGATACCGAGACTACCGGTATGCCCGTCACCGATGGCCACCGGGTCATTGAAATCGGTTGTGTCGAGCTGATTGGCCGGCGTCTGACCGGGCGGCATTTCCACGTTTACCTGCAACCGGATCGGGAGAGTGACGAGGGCGCCATCGGCGTTCACGGCATCACTGACCAATTCCTCATCGGCAAACCCCGTTTCGCTGAAGTCGCCGACGAATTCTTCGAGTTCGTCAAAGGCGCCCAGCTGATCATCCACAACGCGGCGTTCGACGTCGGCTTCCTGAACAACGAATTCGCCCTGATCGGCCAGCACGATCGCGCCAACCTCAGCAGCTACTGCACCATTCTCGACACCCTGGCGATGGCCCGCGAGCGTCATCCGGGCCAGCGCAACAGCCTCGATGCCTTGTGCAAACGCTACGACGTCGACAACTCCGGCCGTGAACTGCATGGCGCACTGCTTGACTCCGAGATTCTGGCGGAAGTCTATCTGGCGATGACCGGCGGGCAGACGACCCTGTCGCTGGCCGGCAACAACGACGGAGAGGGCGGCGCCGACCGTCCTTCCGAGGTCCGCCGTGTCGCCAACCGCGCGCCTGGCCGTATCATCCTCGCCAGCGAGTCCGAGTTGGCGGAACACCAGGCGCGCCTGGCCGTTATTGAAAAGGCTGCTGGCGCCCCGGCGCTGTGGACCCAGTTACTGGCAACGCAGGCCCAGGCCCAGGCCGAAGCCTGACGGCGACACTCAGGGCTGGGCTTGCGCGACGCCGCGGCCTTCATACGTGTTGATGTCAATCCCGGCAACGGTGCAGGAGGACCATGGTGAACACGTCCAGCCCGATTTTCAGCATCCGTGTCGCTGACGAGTGTTTCGAAGATTACATCCTCAACAGCGAATTCACGTTCACCGTCACCGGCTATGCCCAAGTGCAGATCGGCGAGCCCGTCGCGCACTGGCACGTTGACCCGGTCGAGCCTTACCTGAAGAACTACGGCATCGATTCGGAAGAGTTCTGCCATTACCGGGACGCCGCCGACAGTGCCGTGTTGGTGGCCTGGCTCGATGAGCAGCCGGTCGGGCATGTGGTGCTCAGCCAGCACTGGAACGGTTTCGCCCACATCGATGAACTGGCCGTGGACGTCGGCGCGCGGCGCAACGGTGTGGCGCGAAAGCTGCTGGATGTGGCGCAGTTCTGGAGCCGCAAGCGCGGTCTGCCGGGCATCACACTGGAAACCCAGAACAACAATCTGGAGGCGTGCCGTTTATATGAACGCTATGGGTTTGTGGTCGGTGGGCTGGATCATCTGCGCTATCACGCGATAGACCCCGCCACGCGGGAAGCGGCGATTTTCTGGTATCTGCTGTTTGACGCGCCGGTCGTCGGTTGATGCTGCAAGCCCGGATGGCCTAACTGGCGGCCGAGCGGGGTGAGTACCCTTGGGCTTGCAACGGTGTTTCAGTGCTCTCTTTTCAGCTTGATCTTGCCCTGAATCAACTCGAATTCCTCGCCACCCAAATGCTTGACGCGGTCGCCAATGGCCAGGCGATAAGTAGACACGGGCTCCTTGCCATCAGCCTCATCAGGCTGTGATTCACGGAATTCATGCACCGAGTAAACGCGTCCTTCCGCGTCCCTCGCATGAAATTGCCCAACTAGAACTGAAGCCATTTGCTTTGTAACCTCTGGAAATAACTGCTCGTTTTCACTCGCATCCTAACACCGCGAGTGCACAAACCGTGTCCGCTTGTAAGGTAATTCCGAAATTTCTGCGGTGACCTTATTCGCCTAAGGCAGTCTGACCGCCGTTTTCAGGCGGAGTTTTCGCTTCCAGGAAAAATAGTCGCGACGGACGGTTACCTGGTCTGGGCGAAGAATGCGGGGGGGAGGCGATGCGTCATCATCGAACGCTTCGATAATGACGAGCGGAAAAACAACAGGCAATGTCGCACCTGTTTCATCTATAACTGTTGTTTCGTCCAACAACAGAAGGTCCGTTTCATGAGCCAGGTTCATTCGATCGCAGTCATCGTCGGCAGCTTGAGGAAAGATTCCATCAACCGCAAAGTGGCCCGTGCACTGGCCGAACTGGCGCCCCCAAGCTTGAAGCTGAGCATCGTCGAAATCGGCGACCTGCCGTTGTACAACGAGGACATCGACGTTGATGCCCCGCCCGCTGCTTACACCGCGTTCCGCGAAGCCTTGCAGGGGGCCGACGGCTTTCTGTTCGTCACCCCCGAGTACAACCGCTCGGTGCCGGGCGCGTTGAAAAACGCCATTGACGTCGGCTCGCGGCCTTACGGCAAAAGCGCCTGGGGCAGTGCAAAACCCGCAGCGGTGGTCAGTGTTTCGCCAGGCGCAATCGGTGGTTTTGGCGCCAACCAGCACCTGCGCCAATCTTTTGTTTTCCTTAACGTGCTGTGCATGCAGCAGCCGGAAGCCTACCTGGGCAATGCGGGCACCTTCTTTGATGAACAGGGCAAACTGAGCGAGAAAACCCGTCCATTCCTGCAGAACATCATCGATGCGTTCGCGGGCCACGTTGAGCGCACGCTGAAAGACTGAAAGCGGGTTCCTCGTTGATGAGGGCTGCGCCGGATTCCGACGATTTGGCGCCGCCCTCGCTGTTTGCCCCCTGTTGTGATCGCCCTGACGGCGTCAGTGAATACTAAAAGCCGTCCCTTCTGCGCATCAATATGCACCGCAGAACCCTTCGATCTTTTCCATACGCTCTTTGGCACATCGCCTGTGGCCGATCACTTCGGCCACGGTTTGTTATGACCATGGAGCTTCACGTGCCTTCTGCCCATTCGATTTACTTTCAAAGCGCTTCACTGCGCCAGCGCTATATCGCCGAGTTGCAAGCCGCATTGCTTGCCGCAACCCTCTGCACCGAAGAGCACGACTGGCTGCTCTGCCTGGTCCGTGACGACGCCGAACCCGACACCGAAGCGGTGCGGGTCGATCACCTGGTGTTCGACGACGGCCGCAACACACCACTGGACATGGCAGCTGCGCTGTTGCTGAGCCACCCCACTTCCGGCAGTCCCACGGTGTATCTGCACACCCTGGCTCAAGGCGTCGAATCGTTCGCTGACCGGGCAGCGCTGCTGGCAGTGCTTCGGGAGCGATTCGCAGACAACGACAGCCAGTCGGCGTTTGAGTACGAACGGCTAGAGGGCGATCCATTTCGCGCTCAAATGATAAAGATCGTCGACTCCCAGGCCGAGCGCGTCGAGCAGATGACTGAAGCCTTGAGCACAACCCCGACGCTGTTCAGCGCGGCCAGCGCCGCCCTCAGTGAGCCATTGCAGCGCAGCCTGCCGGACCGGGTACTGAACCCTACCGTCAACCTGCTGCAGATTGTGCAGACGGCGTCGGGTGATAGCCCGGAAAAGGTACTGATGACGCAGACGTTGGCGCAGGCGGCGTACGACGATTTTTGCAAACGAGGTCTGATCGACGGCGTTGACCGACGTTTTCTCGACGCGCAGGGACGGGTCTTGCCGCCTGCCGATGCGGCGCGGCTGGCGCGAGCCATCACCGAGGCGGTCGCCGCAACCGGCGAACGCTTCGACGCTTTGCTCAAGGATTTCTGGGCCGACGGCTGGCGTGGGCAGCGGACGCGGAGGGACCAGGCCATCGACACGTTCGACAGCAGTTTTCGCCATGCCGTCTATCGAAGCCACCAGCAGGGGGAGATGACGAGCCTTGAGTGGACGGCGTTACGCTCATGGTTGCACGAGATGCGGGCACCGCTTTCGAAACGGTCGGGGATACGTTGCAGTCGCCTTGTGATCACTGCCGAAGACGGCACGCGAACAGGCCTGGCGGGCACCTTTGTGCTGCACCTCACCCAGTCTGCGGATGACGCGCTCTGGTGGTTTTCCCCCGACCACGTTCTGCGTCGATTCGCCGACGTCACGGCTTTGCATGTCTATCTTTCCAGCGCCGAAGGAAGGACACAGCTGCGCCCGGCGCTGCCCCTGGCGAGTCGATCGGCATTTGACGCGCTGGACTCGACACGCCCCGTTCTGGAAGACATCGAAGGGCAGGTGTACGCCAATCGTATCGAATCGATCATCGCCTGGCAGGCAAGCAATCTGGCGTATGTCTGCACCCTATCCTGTGATGCGGATCAGGTGTCGGCGATGTTCGACGATGCGCTGGACGTGCGCCAACTGCTCGATCCCTGGCAGCTGCAGTTCAGCGCAGGCCGGTGGCGCGAACAGGCACCTTTCGATTTCCTCTCGGTTTGGCGACTCGATGGAGACGGTTCAGCCGTCCAGGCGGGCGTGTCCGCGGCGGAGCAGGAGGATGCCCTGGATCACGTGGGCCATAAGATGGGGGAAACAGCCTTCCGGGCTTCAGCGCGGGCAATGTTGACGCCGTCCTGGCGCGAGCAGATGAACGTGGCCGACCGACTGGCCGGGGAGCTGCATGAACTCAACCATGGGCTGCGTGATCATGCACGATTGGCTTTGCAGCGCTATTTATGCGTAGCGGAT
>NZ_DASVUM010000211.1:0-36994 GCF_036387035.1 Pseudomonas sp.
GCAAGCTGAACAACGCCATCTCTGGCGCATCGCTGATCCAGCATTCGCTGACCGTCCATCCTGCCCGCGCGGCCAGTTCGGTGAACGACTCAACCGTGAACTTGTGGGAGTTCTCGGTGTGCAGGCGTTCCCCGGCGGCGAAGCGGAAGGTATGCCCGGCGACGGTCACGCTCTGCTGTCTGCGGCTGACCAGGTGCATTTCCATGCAGGCCTGTTCAGCGTTCCACACGGCAAGATGATCAAAGGCGTCGGTGTCGAAGTCGGCGTGCAATTCGCGATTGATGCGCGTCAGCAGGTTCTTGTTGAACTGCGCCGTCACGCCCTCGGCGTCGTCGTAGGCCGCCACCAGCGTCTGCTCATCCTTGACCAGATCGAGCCCTACGATGAACTGCGCGTTTTCGCCCAGTACATCATGGGCGCTACGGAGAAAGTCCACGGCCTGCTCATGGCTGAAATTGCCCAGGGTAGACCCGGGGAAGAAGCCAACACGGGTATGCCCTTCGGCTTCTTCGGGGAGTGTGAGCACGCGGGTGAAGTCATCGACTTGCGGCGCAACGACCAGCGATGGATAACGCTGGCGCAATGACCGCGCTGCCTTGTTCAGCGCAGTCGCACTGATGTCGATCGGCACGTAGACGGCGATGTGTGGCGCAGCGTCCAGCACCAGACGGGTTTTCTCGCTGGCACCGCTGCCGAACTCTACCAGCGCTGCACCTTGGGGAATGGTCGCCGCAATCTGCCCGGCGATGCGTTTCAGCAGTCCGGTTTCGGCGCGGGTCGGGTAGTACTCGGGGGTTTCACAGATGGCCTCGAACAGGTCGGAGCCTGCCGCGTCGTAGAAATACTTGGGCGACAGGCTTTTTACCGGGGCGCCAAGGCCGGCCACGACATCGCGAGCGAACTCGCTGTCGTTCGGATCGACCACGCCGGGCTGACGGCTGTCACGGGCCAGACGAAGGCCCGAGACCATCCAGCGCTTGTCGGCGTGGAAGAAGTTGCGATACGTCAGGCGGCAATGGTCGGGCGAGGTCACGCTGGCGCCGCCACGCAGGACCATCTGATTGACCATGAATTTGCCGTTGTACTCGCCGACCGCGCCCATGGACGGTTTGAAACCGGGGTAGGCGCTGTAGGCGCTTTGTGTCCACTGCCAGGCGACATCATCGACTTGCTCAAGCAAACCGGCGCGGGCGGCGGCTTCCCATTCCGCTTCGGTGGGCAGGCGTGCGTCGGCCCAATTGGCGAAAGCGGCGGCTTCGTAATAGCTGATGTGCGTGACGGGCGCTGAAGGGTCAATCCCTTCGAGGCCGCGCAGGCCCATGCGCTGCCAGCCGTTGTCGTCATGCTGCCAGTACAGCGGCGAGTTCCAGCCGTGTTCCTGCACCAGCGTCCAGCCCTCGGACAGCCACAACGAGGCGGTGTGATAGCCGCCGTCGGCGATGAAGCTCAACCATTCGCCGTTGGTCACCAGCCGGTCGCTGATCTCGAACGACTGCAAATAGGTGGTGTGGCGTGGGCCTTCGTTATCGAATGCGAAGCCATTGCCGTCGTGGCCGATCTCGGTCAGCCCGGCGCCCAGCGGCTTGAAATGTCCGCGGCGGCCCGACATGTCCTTGGGCCAGCGCGGGCTGTAAGCGGGTTTTAGCGACGACAGGCTGAACAGATGAAGAATGTCCATCAGCAGCAGTTCCTGATGCTGTTCTTCATGGGCCAGGCCGAGTTCGATGAGGCTGGTCATCTCCTCGCTGAGCGGGGTCATCAACAGCGTCGTCATGTTTTCGTCGACGTGTTTGCGATAGGCGAGCACCTGATCGACACTCGGCCGGGTCATCAACCCGCGTTGCGGGCGGGGATGCCGCGGACCGACGGCTTCGTAATAGGAATTGAACAGGTAGCCGAAAGTCGGATCGAAGGTTTCGTACCCGGACAGGTTCGGGATCAGCAGGAAGGTTTCGAAGAACCATGTGGTGTGCGCCATGTGCCACTTGGCCGGGCTGGCATCAGGCATCGACTGCACGACCATGTCCTCGGCGCTCAACGGTTCGACCAGAAATTCGGTACGGTCGCGCACGGCCTGAAAGCGCTGGCACAGGGTGTGAGTGGCGGATGTTTCGCGAAGCTGGCGTAATTGGCGCGTCATCAGTTGCTCTCCGGCGTAGCCGATGCCCGGTGGACCCGGTGGACTGATTCCACGCAGCCAGGCGGTACGGCGATTCAGGGTTTGAGGCACGCTTCGCTCGAAATGTTCAACCGTAATATCCGAATGAAGGAGCACATTCCCCGTCAATTAATGCCGCAGCCTTCAATTACCAGCGTTTGCATGGAAATAACGGCACCCAGCGAGTGTAGTTCCGGCACGCCTCATTCGGTCAGGGAGTGACCGGCGGGCAATCAGCCCATCGTCTGCGGTACCCTGCGCATCCATCGTTCCGAGGCGCGGCAAATGGCAGATATCGGGGGCAAAACCTGAACCTGCCGGGCAGCGGGCAGTCAGCACAACAGCACTGCTTTGCGAGACGGCGGTGATATTTCTATATATGTGTCAGGTTACGAGCGAATGACGCCAGATGAATAAGCCGGTTTTTGGGGACGCGCATGAATGATCTATCCAGTCTGCTGGGTGCGCTCGACGAAGCGCAGACCGGGCAGCAGGAAGTGGTAATCGCCACGGTGGTCAAGGTCGAAGGCTCGGCCTACCGCCGCCCGGGTGCGCGGATGATTATCGCCTCGATGGGCGAAGCGACCGGCACCGTCAGCGGCGGATGCCTCGAAAGCGACGTCAGCAAAAAGGCCTGGTGGCTGACGGCCAATGGCAAGCCGGCACTGCGTACCTACAGCACCGGCGAGGACGATGACGAACTCGAAGACGCCGAACTCAGCTTTGGCCTGGGCTGCAACGGCACCGTGCATATCCTCTTCGAACGCATCGCTGCGCACGCTGCGAGCCTGGTGGTCGATGTCCTGCGTGAGGTCAAGGCCAGCGGCAAGGGCGCTGCACTGGCGACGGTGATCGGGACGCACGGCGAACGTCACACCGCGCTGGGCGAGCGTGTGGCCATCCGCTCATCGGGCCAGTTGCAGAGCGAGATGCGCGAGCGCTGGCTGGCGATGGCCGTGGCCGAGGACCTGAAAACCGTGCTGGACGCCCGCCGGTCAGCGACGCGCACCTACGAGGGCGCGGACGGCGCCGTGGAGGTGCTGCTGGAATACATCGCCGCGCCGCGTCGGCTGGTGGTCTTTGGCGCGGGGCATGACGCGATGCCGCTGGTCAGCATGGCGCGGCTGCAGGGCTGGCACATTACGGTCATCGATGCGCGCTCGCACTTCGCCCGGCCGCAACGTTTTCCGGAGGCCGATCACGTGCTGTCGGCGCCGCTTGAACCCATGCCCGAGCTGCACGGGATGGTTGCCGACGCCGCGGTGGTGGTGATGACCCACAGCCTGACCCAGGACCGTCACTGGCTGGGGCAGGTCCTCGAGTCCACGCCGCGCTACATCGGTCAGCTCGGGCCGCGCAGTCGCACCGAACGTCTGCTCGACGAGCTGCCGGATCAGGCGCGTGAAGCGGCGGCGCAGGCGAGCGTGCATTACCCGGTCGGACTGGACCTGGGCGGCGACGCACCCCACAGCGTGGCGCTGTCGATCCTGTCGGAGATCAACGCGGTGTTCAACGGCCGCAGTGGCGGAATGCTTAAACACCGGCAAGCCAGTATTCATGCGGTGGAGGTCACCCTCGAGCAGGCACGTGAACTGAGGATGATCAGCTAGTTTTCATCGGGGCAGCCTCTGCAATGGCTGCTTCCCTCGCTTCACAGCAGGTTTACGCACGGCATTCATCAGGTCCGCTTCATGAACGATAAGTACCGACCCCACGACTGGGCCCCCCACGAGCGACCGACCCTGCCCGGGTCGCCGTCTACGCCCTTGCATCCGACGCTCAAGCGCTGGGCGTTTGCCATCGTCGGGGTGATCGTGGCGTTGACCGGTGGCCTCGGCAACGCGCTGGTGGTCGCCAACCTTCAGTACCTGCAAGGCTCGTTGGGCGCCACCCAGGCCGAAATCGCCTGGCTGCCTGCCGCGTACGTCATGACCAACGTCTCGATGAACCTGCTGCTGGTGAAGTTTCGGCAGCAATTCGGTCTGCGTGCATTCACCGAAGTGTTCCTGGTGCTGTACGCCCTGGTCACCTTCGCCCACTTGTTCGTCAACGACATCGGGTCGGCCGTTGCCGTGCGCGCCGCCCATGGGATGGTCGGTGCGGCACTTAGTTCGCTTGGCCTGTATTACATGATTCAGGCCTTCCCGGCGAAATGGCGGATGAAAGCGCTGGTGCTGGGGCTGGGCACCGCTCAACTGGCGACACCGCTGGCGCGGCTGGTGTCCGAAGACCTGCTGCAAATTGCCGAATGGCGCGGGCTTTACCTGTTTGAACTGGGCATGTGCCTGCTGTCTCTGGGCTGCGTGCTGATCCTCAAACTGCCACCGGGCGACCGCTTCAAGGCCTTCGAAAAGCTCGACTTCCTCACCTTCGCCTTGCTCGCGTCGGGCTTCGCGGCCTTGTGCGCAGCGTTGTCGTTGGGGCGCATTGAATGGTGGCTGGAGGAGCCGTGGATCGGCATCGCTCTGGCGTCGTCCATCGTGCTGATCCTGGCCGGACTGTGCATCGAGCACAACCGCACCCGACCGCTGTTGATCACCCGCTGGCTGGGCAGTGGGCGGATGATCCGCTTTGCCTTCGGGGTGCTCCTGACACGCATCGTGCTGTCGGAGCAGTCCACCGGCGCGGTGGGTTTTCTTCAAGGGATGAATCAGGGCAGCGAGCAATTGCACACGCTGTACCTGTTCATGCTGCTGGGCAGCGTCGCCGGCCTGGTGGTCAGCGCCATGACGATTAATCCCCAGCACCTCTTCAAGCCACTGATCATCTCGCTGGCGCTGATGGCGATCGGGTCAAGCATGGACAGTTTTTCGACCAGCCTGACGCGCGGCCCGCAGATGTATTTCAGTCAGTTCCTGCTGGCGTTCGGCGGCACGTTCTTCCTCGGTCCGACGCTGGTGCTGGGCGTCAGCGGGGTAATCAGCAACCCGCGCAATATGGTCAGCTTTTCGGTCATGTTCGGGATCACTCAGAACGTCGGCAGCCTCATCGGCGCGGCGCTGCTGGGCACGTTTCAGGTGTGGCGCGAAAAATTTCATTCGGCGCACATCGTCGAGCACGTCACGCTGATCGACGCTCAGGTGCAGTCGCGGCTGCAAAGTGCGAGCGGGGCCTATATTTCCGCCATCGCCGACCCGGCCGCGCGCACCAGTCTGGGCATTCGTTCACTGGCGACGGCGGCCACCCGCGAGGCCAATACCCTGGCCTACAACGATGTATTCATGCTGATCGCCGTCATCGCAGTGCTGACCATGATCTGGATCACCAGCCGGGCCACCTGGCTGTGGATCACCACCGAGCCGGTCGCCCCCTTTACCCCGGCGACACCGGCAGCATCCCCCGTTCAACCTTCTGGCGCTCATTCTTCATGACTCAATCCGACAAACCTACCGGCGATACCGCCAGCAACACGGCGGCCAGTTCGACACCCCCCCAGGCCACATCCCCTGCGCCTGTGCCGGTGGTGATGCCGGCTACCACGCAACCGCGCTCGGCACGCATACGCCTGGTGTCCGCGATTGTGTTCGGCGGCATCGCGCTGGCCGGTGTGCTTGTCGTGCTGTATGCCTGGCAGCTGCCGCCGTTCAGCAGCCCGATCGAAAGCACCGAGAACGCGTTGATCCGCGGGCAGACCACGCTGATCGGTCCGCAACTGAGTGGTTATGTCTACGAAGTGCCGGTGCAGGACTTCCAGTGGGTCAAGCAGGGCGATCTGCTGGTGCGCATCGATGACCGCATCTATCAGCAGCACCTCGATCAGGGGCTGGCGCAGTTAGGCATTCAAAAGGCTGCGCTGGCGAATAATCTGCAGCAACGACGCAGCGCCGAGGCCACCATCATTCAGCGTCAGGCCGCCGTGGCAAATGCTCAGGCGCAGAGTGAAAAAGCCGGCGCCGATTTGCGCCGTGGTCAGGCGCTGGTGACCGATGGTTCGGTGTCCAAAAGCGAGTTCGACGTCACCCGCGCGGCCGATGCACAAGCGAAAGCGGCGCTGGCCGAGGCCAGGGCGGCGCTGGAAATCTCGCGTCAGGACCTGCAAACGGTGATCGTCAATCGCGGCTCGTTGGAGGCATCGGTGAAGAATGCCGAAGCCGCCATCGAGCTGGCACGGATCGACCTGACCAATACGCGCGTTACCGCGCCGCGGGATGGCCAGTTGGGGCAGATCGGGGTCCGCCTGGGTGCGTACGTCAATTCCGGCGCGCAGCTGATGGCGCTGGTACCGCGCCCGCGCTGGATCATCGCCAACATGAAAGAGACCCAGATGGCCAACGTGCGTCTGGGCCAGCCGGTCAGCTTCACGGTCGATGCACTCGAAAACCTGAAGATGCGTGGCCGGGTGCAACGCATTTCTCCGGCGGCGGGGTCCGAGTTCAGTCTGCTGCCGGCTGATAACGCCACGGGCAACTTCGTCAAAATTGCCCAGCGCATCCCGGTGCGCATCACCATCGACGACGACCAGCACGACGTCGACCGGCTGCGTCCGGGGATGTCCGTGGTGGTCAGCATCGACACCAGTCAGGACGGCCCCGTGCCGGCGGACCCGGTGGACGGGAAGGTTGATTCAGTGGACGGGCGCTGAGCCGCCACGCCTGTATCGCCGTGTATCCCGTTCCACGGCAGACACGTGCTGATTCATCGACTGATTTTCCCGACACATCCGCGACACCTCCCGGGCGTTGAATGGCGGCTCCGAGACGACACGCCTCGGCCGCCGTGCATTCAACGCACCCACCGCCTGGAGATCGCCATGAACTGGAAAAACCTCGCCACCGTCACGCTGTCCGCCACGCTCCGGAATCATGAGGGTGACCGCTCATGTTCCTGATCGCGTTTCTGGGCGGGATCGTGACCGTACTGAGCCCCTGCATCCTGCCGGTTGTGCCGTTTCTGTTTGCCCGGGCCGATCGTTCGGCGGCGTCTGTGCTGATGACGTTACTGGGGCTGACGCTGACGTTTGGGCTGGTGTCCAGCCTGGCGGTGGTCAGCAGCGACTGGGTGGTGGCGGCGAACGGCATTGGCCGCGACGTCGCGCTGGTGATCCTGACGCTGTTTGCCCTGTCACTGTTGTCCACCCGAGTCGGGCACTGGCTGACGCTTCCGCTGGTGATGTTGGGCAATCGGCTCGACCCTGCCACGCGGCGCTTGTCCGGGCCTTTCGCCTCGTTGCTGATCGGCGTCGCCACCGGCCTGCTGTGGGCGCCGTGTGCCGGGCCGATTCTGGGGATCATTCTGACCGGCGCCATGCTGCAAGGGCCCAGTGCGCAGACCAGCCTGTTGCTGTTGGCGTATAGGCTCGGCAGCGCGGTGTCGCTGGGTGTGCTGATATTCGCCGGACGCGGGCTGCTGACGCGGCTGAAACTGTCGCTACCCGTCACCGCCTGGCTGCGGCGCGGCGTCGGCCTGGCTGCATTGCTGGTGGCGGTGAGCATTGCCACCGGGTCGCAGAATCAGTGGCTGCCCGGCACGTCATCCGAAGGCGCAGCAGCGTTGGAGAAGCGCTTGCTCAGCGCTGTTCCCAACGCGGTCGATTATCTGATCAGCCGCGTCAGGGCCGCAGCGGTGCCCGACGTCAGCAGTCAGGGCGCGATGCCATCCTTGTCCGGCGCCACCGCGTGGCTGAACTCGCCGCCGCTCAGTCAGGAATCCCTGCGCGGGAAGGTGGTACTGGTCGACTTCTGGACCTTCGACTGCATCAATTGTCAGCACAGCATTCCGTACGTCAATGGCTGGGCGAAGAAGTACGAGAAAGAGGGCTTGGTGGTGATCGGCGTGCACACGCCCGAATACCCGTACGAACGGGTCATCGACAACGTGCGCAAGAGCGTCGCCAGGCTGGGCCTGAATTACCCGATCGCCGTCGACAATGATTACGCGATCTGGCGCGCGTTCGACAACCAGTACTGGCCTGCGCATTACCTCATCGATGCCAGGGGCCAGATCCGCTACACCCACTTCGGCGAAGGCGACTACGGCGCGCAAGAGCAGGTCATTCGCCAGCTCCTGGACGAAGCCCATGGGCGGGGCTGACGCCACAAGCGCTGACGAACGAAGGGGCGCCTACACCATGCGTTTGACGGTGTTGTCCTTGCGCACGAAGTGGTGCCAGATTGCCGCGATCACGTGCAGGCCGATGACGTAGTAGAAAATGGTGCCCAGCAACACGTGGTAGTGCTCCAGCGTTTCGGCGGTGTCTTTGGAGAGGTCGAAGGGCGCGGGAATGCTCAGTGTGGTCAGGGGGATCGGTAGCGCGCCGCGTTCCAGCAGCACAGTGAACAGGCCCATCAGCGGTTGCGCGAACAGGAAGGCGTACAGCGCGTAGTGCGACAGTGTGGCGGACAGACGCAGCGCGCCTTCCAGCGGCGGGGTGATGCCGGGCGGGGTGTGGCGGCGGCGCTCGGCGACACGGAAGAACGCCATGGCCAGTACAACGATGCCGACCCAGAAGTGCGTTTGCACGACGAAGGTACGCAGGTCGCTGCCGCGGGCAAACTGGGTGCGGCTGAGGATCAGCGCGTAGGCGAGCACAATCAGGATCGCCATGACCCAGTGACACCAGCGGGCTTTGTAGCTGTAGCGTTCGGTATCGGAAGGTTTGCTCACGGTCAGGTCTCTTGGTCTGTTTTTTTGATCTGGCGCGGCACAGTCAAGGCCGCTGCGCTTTCATAACCTAACGGCCGACGCTCGTCGAGCGGCACGTGCAAGCCGTAACAAACCGAGAGAATCGCGAGTCCTTGTTTACCATCTTGTTTGGAGGTGCCATTTGATCGAGTGAGTCGAAATAAATAACTTGATTGACAGGTCAGGTTCGAAGCCCTGAAGAATTGATATTTAGAAGAGGCCCTCATAAATCAAGTCGATGTCACACTCATTTGTAACTGAACTTAACTTCATTCGTTTGAATAACTTCAAATCAGGGACATAAAGTTCAACGCGTCGGCGTCTGATATCAAGTCTAAAGGCGAGCGTTCTTTATTCCCATTGGGCATTAAAAACCCGGTGATTTGGGTTTGACAGGTCACGCGTTTGGATCCATCTTATGGCTCCAAGGCTCAGATTCCTGACTATCAGCTTGAATAAGCTGGCATTTTGCCCGTTCCCAGGCGGGGCCTTCATTTTGGTGCGTCAACCGAAAAGGGAAGGGCAACTTCATGGATGCTTCGGGCTTTGTTCAACTTCTAAAACGTCATAACGCTGACGCGCAAGTCTGGTTTGATTCGTCTCCCGCTGTATATAAAGAATGCCGAACCAAGTTGTTGCAGGCGTATCCGGATCAGCGCGATTTTATTACCGGATTGTTGCCCGATGAACCGGGTCATTCGGAGGCGGGTGTCAGCGGCGCCACCACCAACCCGGCGTTGATCGGTCAGGCCGTCATGAGCCATGCAGGCCATTACCGTGATTTCCTGCACACCTTGCCGACCTCGATGCCGGCAGACACTCGGCTGCGACAGCTCTACGACCAGTTGATCATCGACAGCGCCCAGCCCTTGCTCCCGCTGCTCAGGCAAACGAAACAGCGGGCGGGCTGGCTGTCGGCGCAGATCGAGGGCGGGCACTGGATGAATCAGGACGCGCTGGTTGCCCGTGGGCTGGAACTGGCCGCGCTGGCGCCGAACATCATGATCAAGATCCCGGGCAGCGCCCAAGGCTACCGCGCCATCGAGGAATTGGTGGCGCGGGGTTGCTCGATCAATAACACCTTCTGTTTTAGCGTCTCCCAGCTGGATACCTGCCTTAAGGCCATTCACGCCGGGCGTCAGCGGGCGCTCGCCAGCGGGGTGAGCACGGCGCGGGCGCGTTACGTGGTCAGCTTCATGATCGGCCGTCTGGGTGCGGAACCCGAATTCGAGCGCCAGGCACGGGGCAGTCGTCTCCACCTCGGCCACACTGATAAACGCTGGGCAGAGCTGGCGGTCTATCAGGCGATGCAGGCGCTGATGCGCCGCCGAGGTACCCCGGCGCAACTGTTGCTGTGCAGCCTCAAGGTCGACACCGACGGGCGCGGGCGTGAGCATTGCTGGCACCTGCAGCGCACCGGCGCCGAGACCACGCTGTACACGCTGACGCCCCGAGTCATCGAGTTTCTGGTGCGTCGGCAGCAGGCCGGGCGCGGCATCGCACCGGCGACGGAGTGGGTGCAGATTCCTGCGAAAGTCCTTGATCGTCTTCTGGCCATTCCGTATTTCAACCAGGCGTACTTCGAAGGCGGCCTGAACCTGGACGAATACGCGCGTCAGCCAGCGTTCCTGACCGCAGGCAATGACGTACGCCTGGGCATGCAACGCCTGCAAGGGTTCATCACCGACACCCTCGATTCACCCGGCCCCGTACGTCGCCCCGCCTTTCACGGAATGACTTTGGAAGGCCGGGCATGAACCGCATGATTGCCCTGTGGGCGCATCCACGGTCGCGCTCGACGGTGCTGGAAAGAGTGTTCATCGAGCGCGGCGATTTCGAGGTTTTCCACGAGCCGTTCGCACACATGGCCTTTGATGAGCGCTCGGCCATTCCTCACGGGGACCTGAACAACGGCGCTCCCCGTGATTACGAAGCGATCAAGGCACTGTTGCGCGAGGCCCGCCAGCGCTCGCCCGTATTTCACAAGGACATGTGTTACCACTGCCTTGCTCCGCTGAAGGCCGATGCCGAGTTTCTACTGGAGCAGCAGAACGTCTTTATCATTCGCGACCCGGCCCGGGCGATTCTTTCCCATCACGCGATCTTCCCGCAGATGCCGGTGCACGCCATCGGCCATCAGGCGCTCTACGACATATTCTGTGAGGTCAGACGTCTGACGGGTAAAACCCCGTACGTGATCAATGCCGAGGATCTGGCAAGCCGCCCGACACAGACCGTGCGCAGGCTCTGTGATCATCTGCAGCTGAATTTCATGCCCGGAGCGCTGAGCTGGACGGCGACGTGCCCTGAACAATGGAAAGCCTGGCGCAGCTGGCACAAGGACGCCGAGAACAGCACCTCGATTATTCAGGGCACCGCCGACTTCGACGAGGGGGCGCTGCACGCTGATCCCCGCTTGTTGGCCTATGACCAGCACCATCGACCTTTCTATGAGCGGATGAATCAGTTCAGCCAGCAGGGACAGCCATGAAAAAAGTCGTCATCACCGGTGCCGCCAATGGCATCGGCAAGGCCGCCGCCATTGCGTGCGTGAAGGCCGGTTACTACGTCATCGCTGCTGACAAAGACCGGTTGGGGCTGCAATCCCTGCAGTCATGTCTGCCAACGCACCGGCTTGAAACCCACTTGGCCGACTTTTCTCAGCCGGAGGTTTATCGGACGTTCATCGGCGACCTCTATGACCGCCACCGACACAGCTCACTCGAGGCCCTGGTCAACAATGCCGGGATCTATCACGGCAAAAGCGTCTATGACTACAGCGATGAGGAGGTAGAGGAAATCTGGGCGGTCAATCTGAAATCGCTGGTGTACCTGTCGAAGGACTTCGCCAGGCGTGAGTCCTGCGCCACGCACTCACGCAGCATCGTCAACGTGACCTCCGTCGCGGGTGAGGTCGGCAGTATGGACGCGCTGTACGGCGCGACGAAGGCCGGGGTAATCGGCCTGACCAAGGCCAATGCCTGGAACTTTGCTCCCCGGGTTCGGGTGAACGCGGTGTCCCCTGCACTGGTTCGCGACACCTCGATTCATGACCGCATTCCCGAGCACCGCCGCAGGGAGTACGAGCGACAGGAAATCATCAAGGAGCCCATCCAGGCACAAGGGGTGGCCGACGTCATTCTGTTTCTGTTGTCAGCGCAAAGTCGTCACCTGACCGGCAAAGTCATCGCCGTGGATAACGGCGCCTACCCACGCTAGTGACTGGCTACACGACACTTCCTTACGCATTCCGGGAGAAGAACATGCACCGCAAGAAATTGCTCATCGTCGGTGGCGGTAACCTGTGCCTGCAAATCCTGCAGATTCTGGCCCCACGTAACCAGTTTGAATTCCACGTGGCGAGTCGCGACAGTGAAAACGCCACCCGATTGTGCAACCTGATCCGCCTGGCCGCGCTGCAGCAGAACGTGAGCGTTCAGATCCACAGCCATGAGATGGACCTGCGCGAATCGTGCATCAGCCGCAATACCGAAACGCTGCTGAAGATCAAGCCGGACATCATCCTCAATTGTGCTTCGTTGCAATCCTGGCGAGTGATCACGCAGTTGCCGGCCGAGCGCTTTGCCGCCCTCGATCAGGCGCAGCTCGGGCCCTGGCTACCGATGCACCTGGCGCCGGCCTACGCGCTGATGAGAGCCGTCAAGCAGGCCTGCCCGAAAAGTCTGGTGGTCAACGCGGCGTTTCCTGACGCGGTCAATCCGATTCTCTACAAGGTCGGGATGGCACCGGATGTCGGCATCGGCAACATCGCCAATCTGATCCCCGCTACCCGTTGCGCCATTGCGCATCTGGCGGGCTGCCTGCCCGCGCAGGTCTGCGCCAAACTCGTCGGCCATCATTATTTCAGCCACAGCGTGCCTCGCCATGGTCTGCCGCAAGGTTCGGACGCCACCTTCAGTCTGACGTACTGGATCGACGGTGAAGAGCGTACCGAGGAGCACACGGCGCAAGACATTTTCGGCTGCGTCGCTCGCGAATTTCGTCGGCTCGGTGGCGTCGACGGCCAGTACCTCACCGCTATGTCAGCGGTCACGGTGCTGGAAAATCTCCACGCTGACCAGGAGGTGCGCGTACACGGTCCCGGGCCCCACGGTTTGCCCGGCGGTTATCCGGTCAAGGTCGGCATGGGCAGGGTGCTGCTCGACCTGCCATACGGCGTGACGCGCGAAGAAGCGATCAAGGTCAACGAAGCGGGGCAGCGGCTCGACGGGATCAGTCTGATTCGTGCTGACGGCACGGCGGTGTTTGGCGATGCGCAGATGCACGTCATGCAGCGAGAACTGAATTTCGCCATGGCCGAGATGCGGGTGTCCGATGCTGCAGAGTGGGCAGAGGAACTGGGCACTAAATACCTGGCGTACGCCGAGGCCAGCCATCACTCCTACAACCCTCACACAGGAGTCGCCGCCCATGACGCCGGTTATCATGCATTCGCCTGCTGATCAAAGGGACATGGCCGACGCGGACTATGCCCGGCAGTACCACGAGGACCTGGTCGAGCGCTGGGACGAACTCATCGACTGGGACAAACGTGCGGCGGGCGAGGGCTCGTTCTTTCGCGATCTGCTGCACCGGTTCGGTGCCTGGCGTGTACTGGACGCTGCCACCGGCAGCGGCTTTCATGCCGCGCAGTTGCACACCGCCGGCTTTGGCGTCACCGCCTGTGATGGCAGCCCGACCATGGTGGAGCGCGCCCGGCGCAACTTCGAGCGACTGGGCGTCGACGTTCCGCTTCATCATTACGATTGGCAGGCGCTGGATCCGGGGGTGCTGGGCACGTTTGATGCTGTGCTGTGCCTTGGCAGTTCGCTGTGCCACGTGTTCGACCGCGAATCGCGCATCGCTGTGCTGAGGCGGTTTCGGCAGATGCTCAGGCCCGATGGACTGCTGCTGATCGACCAGCGCAATTTCGACGCCATCCTCGCCGGCCGCTTTGCCTCCTCGGGGCGCTATTACTACTGCGGCAACACCGCCAGCGTGACCCTCGGGGAACTGGACGACTCGGTGTGCGAATTCTGCTATCGCTTTGCCGACGGTGCGCAGTATCGGCTGCGGGTATACCCGATTCGCGCGTGCCAGTTGCAGGAAGAATTACGCCTGGCGGGTTTCCGTATCCCGAAGGCGTACGGCGATTTCGAACCGTTCTACGACGTCATGAGCGCGGACTTCATCGTCCACCGGGCCCACGCCTGACGCTGACTCAAGGAGGAGCACTGTCATGATCACGCATACCCCTGTCCTGAAACACCACAACAACCTGGAGCCGTATCCGTTTCGCGAGAACAGGCGGGTCACGTCCGATGTCCGGCCTCGTGTCATCTGGTTGACCGGGCTCTCGGCGGCAGGCAAATCCACCATCGTCGACAGCCTTAATCCGGTGCTGCGGGCACGCGGGTTGACGACGTGCATCCTGGACGGCGATACGGTGCGCACCGGCTTGTGTCGCGACTTGGGTTTTTCTGCCGATGACCGTGAAGAAAACGTGCGCCGTGTGGCAGAGGTCGCGGCGTTGATGGTCGAGTCAGGGCTGACGGTAATGGTGGCGCTGATCTCGCCCACCCGCTCGGCGCGGCATCTAGCCCGCTCGATTGTTGGCAGTGCGCGGTTCGTCGAGGTATTTGTGGACGTGCCACTCGCGGTGGCTGAGGCGCGGGACCCAAAAGGGTTGTACCGCCGGGCCCGGGCGGGCGGCATTCCAGCGTTTACCGGCGTGGCTGCGGCGTACGAGCGGCCGCTGTTTCCGGAGCTGCACATTCGCACCGATGAGGTTGATGTGCGGCGGGCGGTGCGGATGATTGATGATTGGTTGCTGGCGCGGGGATAAGGCTTTTAACACGGCAGGCTTCGACCCCTGGCTGAGGGCGTCGGGTGTATCACCCGATGCCCAAAGGTCTCCCTTGCCAGGGGGCGTATTCCCGTGGAACTCTTTGGAATGCCGAGCACGGAGTGTGTCGGCGCCCAAGCGTTCGAGAGGTCACACGTGCTGGTTACAGGGATTCTGTGGATAGCGTTTTTCATCATCAACTTCAACGTGGTGATGATGATTCCGCTGTTGCCTTTCATTCAGCGTGATCTGGGCCTTTCACCCAGTGGCTCGGGATGGATATTGGCCGCTTTTCCGGTGGTGGCGCTGATCAGTAATCTGGCGCTGGGTCCGCTGATCGATCGCTTCGGAAGGAAGCTGTTCATCACCCTTGGTGCGGCAGCATGCTGCTTGACGCTGCTGCTCACCGCCGCCTCGCACAGCGCTTCAATGATCGTGCTGAGCCGGGCCGCAACAGGACTGTTCATGCCGATGATTGGCGCCTCGATTTTCGCCGCCCTGGCGGACTATGTCCCCGAGCCCAAACGCGCCAGGACCGCTGGCTATGTCACCACCGCTGCGCCGATTGCCTTCTTGTGCTCCTTGTCGATTGGAGTCGTGATTGGGGGCCTGCTGTCCTGGCAAGTCACGGTCATGTGCCTGGCGCTGGTGTGCGCCGTCCTTGCAGGTCTGGCGCTCACCTTCCCGACAGCGCCGCCCGGTTCGCTGTCTTCCTCCCGAATAAGCCGGGCGATGTACAAGGAGCGGTTAACGTCACTGTCCGCCAGTCCCGGAACCCGCCCTTTGATGGCGGCGTACTTCTGCTGGTCGGTGGGCGTTTACATCTTTCTGGGGCTGTACCCAAGCTGGTTGGTGCAACACGGCTTGTCATCATTCGGCGTCGACGCTGTTGGCTTGGTCATCTTCATTGGCGAGGTCGGCGGGCTGTTTGGCGCGATGTTTTCCGCCAGGCTCGCCAGTCGATTCAACCACCCTTTGCGGTTGTGCGCCGTCGCTTCGATGGCCATCGCGGCAGCGATCCAAGTCATTCCATGGGGCGAAGGGTCCGCGTTTGTCCAAGGCGCCACCTATATGGCCTTTGCGTTTGGGCGAGACCTGATGCTGGCCTTGATATTGGGTGATGCCATGCGCCTGGTTGAAGCGTCCCGGCGAGGCAGCCTTAATTCATCACTTAACGCGGTATACCAAACCGGCGGCACCCTGGGCGGTTTGTTGAGCGCTTGGCTCTATGGCGTGAGCGCCGGCTATTTTGCCAATGTTTGGGTGGCCTCTCTGGCGTTCGTGGCCTCTGCGCTTTTGTTGCAGGGAATCTCCGGGGTCCGGCTTCGCTCCTGAGATCGTCGGAAATCCCGCCCGGTCTCTCCATGAGCCGCCATCCTTAATAAACGCTGCTCAGCCACGCTCCGATCAAGCCACTGGCCAAGACCACCAACCAGGGAGGGAGCTTCCAGAACATCAAGGCAACGAGGGCTATCAGTGCCAACCCGAAGTCCTGGGGTTTGAATATGGCACTCGTCCAGACCGGGTTATACAGGGCCGCCAGGAGAAGCCCGACCATGCCCGCGTTGACCCCTGCAAGCGCGGCCTGGGTGCGGGCGCTATGCCGCAGTTGCTCCCAGAATGGCAATACGCCGATCACCAGAAGAAATGACGGCGCAAAGACAGCGATGAGGCATACCGATGCGCCCACCCAGCCAGAAGGCTGGACGTTCATGGACGCACCGAGAAACGCTGCAAAGGTAAAAAGCGGGCCCGGCACGGCCTGCGCCAAGCCATACCCCGCCAGGAACGTGTCGTTGTCTACCCAGCCGTTGGGCACGGTTGCTGCTTGAAGCAAGGGCAGCACGACGTGCCCGCCTCCAAAGACTAACGATCCGGCCCGGTAAAAATCCTGCACCATAGGGAGTGTTTGAGAGGGCCAAACCTGGATCAACAAGGGAAGGCCCGCGAGCAGGCTGAAAAACACCACCAAGGACATCACGCCCGTTCTGCGGCTGATCGGGATCGGCAACGATTCAGTTGCCTGTCCTTGAGCGGCGCGGAACAAGGTCAGGCCGACGACAGCCGCGCCGACGATCACACTCAGCTGTCCCACTGCACTGGGCCACAGGAGCGCAACACAGGCAGCGAACGCGGCGACGGTGACGCGAGGCACATCGGTACACAGATGGCGGGCCATCCCCCACACCGCTTGAGCGACCACAGCAACTGCGACGATTTTAAGGCCGTGCAACAGACCGTCGGGCAAAGCACTTCCCCAGGCGGACATACCTTGAGCAAACAAAACCAGGATGACCGCCGATGGCAACGTGAAACCTGCCCACGCCGCAACAGCGCCCGGGAATCCGGCACGCGACAGCCCCAGGCCCATGCCCACCTGACTGCTCGCAGGCCCGGGAAGGAATTGGCACAGGGCGACCAAATCAACATAACTGCGCTCGCTAAGCCATTGGCGCCGCGCTACGAACTCTTCGCGAAAATACCCCAGGTGCGCGATCGGGCCGCCGAAAGAGGTCAGGCCCAGGCGCAGGAACACCAGAAACACTGACCACGCGGAATCAGGCTTGACGCCTTTGGCACTCCCTTCTGGTGACAACGCTCATGCTCCCTACCGTGGCCGGTGTTGTTGAACTGCCAGGCGCCATTCAAACACAACTTTGTCAGCCCATCAGCTTCGCTGGCGGGGAGCAGGCGGGTGACAGGTGCGCCAGGGTGAGCTGTCTTTGTTCCCGTGTGTCTGGACGGAACCGATCTGTGCATTGGCCCCACACATGGGCTACCCACTCCACGCGAACCTCACAGCGATCGCCCCGTTACAACATCCGACACGCCTGCACCCGTGCAAGCGTCATGAGTGGGCTTGGGGCACTGCCAACCGACCTTTCTGTTTGGAGAAAAAACGTGAAATTATCCGGACCCGGCGCCTCGCCGCCCAAAACACCTGACGTTACTCCTCATGCCTCCAAGCCGGACGTCAAACCCACGCCCGACGCTGGCAAGCCGTCCTCCGCTACCGATTCCGGTAACGGCGGCAGCCGAGCCACCGGTAACTTCAGCAACGTGGCCCAAGGTACCGGGGCGTTGGCCAGCGGTGGTGCGGCTATCTATAGAGCAGACCAGAGCACGCAAAACGCCCAGTACGGCGCCCAATCCTCTACTGGTGCAGTTAACTATGGCGGTCCTGCCGGAAGCGCGAATGGCCCGTCTGCGGCTTTGCAAAGCCAACCTTCAGCAGAGCAAAACCAGGGCCTGAGCAACAATGTGCTGAGCAACAATGGCGCGGCGTCGAAGTCGTCCTCACCGTTGCTGCAGCTGCTGGATAAGTTGATTACCTCGCTGCTGCAATCGTTCGGGGGCGGGGCGAAAGCGCACTCTGCCGGCAGTGGCTCGGCAATTACCGGCGACGCTGCCCGCGCTCAGACCAACGACGCCCATGTAGCCGAGAAAGGCTCAGGCCTGACGTCCGCCGCTGGCGAAGCGGGTAAAGCGCTGTGGATGATTCCGGGGGCAAGTAACGTGCTGACGGGCATCGGTGAATCTGACGGCAGCGTTGGCGAGATGATCAAAGGCGGCGTCGAAGGCGGGGTGGATATCGCCAAAGGCGCAGCGGAGGGCCTCCTCAGCGGTCGCGGCAATCCGGCAGCCATGCTGGCTGGCGCCTATGCTGGAGCCTTGTCGGAAACCAAAGCTGCGCCCGAATCAGTGCGTAATGTAGCGGGCGCGATCTAAACGATTCCTGCGGCATGTTCCTCGTGTGAGGGGCATGCCTGGCAGGTGGCGCGCGATCCACAATTCTCTGACCACGGCCCTTGCACAAAGCCGTTGCTGCGCTACCGTTTGGTCGTTGGCAATTTAACGCGACCGAACCCGATGGGTTGCTTTAGGCGCTTTCGAGCGATGGCATCCTTCGGGGGAATTTGCATGCAAGACGTGAGACGATTTCACGCGTTGGACAGCCTGCGCGGTATCTGCGCAATAGCCGTTGTCCTTTACCACCTCCATCTCGTCGGCAGCATCACGGAGTGGACCTTCTTCTCCAACGCTGACCTGTTCGTCGAGTTTTTCTTTGTGCTCAGCGGCTTCGTCATGGCTCACGCCTATGGCAGCAAACACCGCCTGGACGTCAACCACTTCCTGGTTTCGCGCACCTTTCGGCTGTTACCCCTGCATGCCTTCATGCTTGCGGTCTTCATCGGCCTGGAGTTTCTCAAGTTCGCCGCCTACAGACGGGGCTTCAGCTTCAATCAGACGCCGTTTACCGGCATGTACGCGCCGTCGGAGATCCTGCCCAATTTCCTGCTGCTGCAGAGCTGGACGCACCTGACGGAAAATCTGTCCTTCAATACCGCGGCCTGGAGCATCAGCATCGAGTATTGGACCTACATGGTCTTCGCCGCAACCATGCTCATGGCGTCCACAGGTCGATACCTGCTGTGGGCGGCCGTTGCCCTTGCCGCGTTTGCGTTGTTCTACGGCCAGGCCGATGTCCTGACGATCTACGCGCAAAAAGGCTTGGGCTGCTTTTTCGCCGGGGCATTGGCGTATGCCTTTTTCAACCGCATCAAGCGCTGGGTAGCGCCGGGTTTTGCCCTGCTCAGCGTGCTGGAAGTCTTGGTCGCCATCGCTATCTGGGCGGTGCTCACCAGCGAGTTGCAGCAAAAGGTGTTGGCTGCCAGTGCGTTGTTCTGCGTCACCATCGTGCTCTTTGCCTTCGATGGCGGGGCGCTGTCGCGCCTGCTCAAGCACGAATTCTTCGCTCGGCTGGGGCGCTTGTCCTATTCGATCTACCTGACCCATCTGGCCGTGCTGTTCTTCGTGATTTCGGCTTTTATGGTGGTGCAGAAAAAAACTGGTTTCGAGGCCGCGCCGATGCTCAGTGGTATCCGCTATCTGGACACCGGGCATGCCTGGCTGAATAACCTGATGGTGTTGTTGATTCTGGCGGTGGTGGTGACGATTTCCAGCGCGACTTATCACTACATCGAGCTCAAAGGGCAGGCGCTGGGCAAACAGCTGTTGCGGCGCAAAATGGTGATGCCCGTCAGCTGATGCTCTAAAGGGGACCACTTAAGTACGGGCACGCGTTAAAGCTTTCCTGTTTCAGGTCGAACACTATCCATTAAGGATCAGTATTCAACCATACGAGGAAGCGTTGGGATGCGGATGTTCAAGGAGCTATACGAGTCGATCGAGCTGCATTTTTTCAACTCCCTCACCAAGAAACTTTCGAGCCTGTTTCTGCTGGTCGCTGTCAGCGGCGGTCTGTATTGGCACGCCTTGAACACTCGTACGGACATCCTCGCGCAGTTGAGCGGCGCAGCGCTGGAGGCCGCAACGCTGCGGCAGATCGAAGGCAGCCTGAACGGCCTTGGCAACGCCATCCTCTTCAGTACGCTGTTCACGTTGGTCATGATCAGTTTCATGGTCTGGTATTTCCGTCACCTGATCGTGCGGCCAGTCACGCTGATGACGCACGCGCTCGAAGACATTGCCAACGGCAAGGGCGACCTGTCCAAGGACTTGCCGTTGCTGACCCATGACGAAATCCGGGTGCTGGCGAGCACCTGCAACCGTTTCCTGGCCAGACAGCGCGAAACCATCAGTGAAATTCAGGCGCTCACGGTGCAAATTGCGGTCGAGTCGGCGCGCTCGTTGAAAAACATCGGTGATTCCAGCGACAGCGCTACCCATCAGGCGCGCTTTGCCAAGGAAGTGATGGATCAAAGCAACATGGCGGTGGGCAATATCCAGCAAGTCTCACAACAGACTCAGGGCATTTCCAGCACCACCGCGCAGAACCTCGACATGGCGCGAAACTCCTACTCCGAACTGCTGGAAGTCACTGGCAAGATCAGCGAAATCTCCAACAACCTAAACGAATTCAGCACGCTGGTCAGCGCCTTGACCCAGCGTTCTTCAAGCATCAAGTCCATCGTCGGTTTGATTCAGAAGATATCCTCGCAGACCAACCTGCTGGCCCTCAATGCCGCCATTGAAGCCGCTCGCGCGGGCGAGAGCGGACGCGGCTTTGCCGTCGTGGCCGATGAGGTGCGCACCCTGGCGCAAAACGTCAGCACGGCCACCGAGGACATTTCGCAAAATATCGACGCGATGTTGCTGGAAGTCGGCTCTACCCACGAGCAGACCACCCACATCAGTCACAGCGCGCGGGAAACCCGCAAAGTGGTTGAGCGCGCGTCGGGGCATTTCGAGAGCATGATCGGCGATTTCGAAGCCACCAACGGCAAACTGGCCGGGATTGCCGAGCACATCCAGCAGTTCGCCGAAAGCAACGCCGGGATCAACGAGCGTGTCAGCCAGATCTATGCCGACAGCCAATCCATCGATCAGCGCATGCAGCACTCGGCAACGGCGACCCGCGATCTGCTGGGCGTTGCCGAACGTGTGCAGGCGATGCTCGGCAGCTTCGTCCTGGGGCACGGCGCGCTGGATGCGGCGATCACCCGTGCGGGTAACTGCCGCGACATTCTCCAAGGGCGCCTCGCCGGCCTGCAGCGCGAAGGGCTAAACCTCTTTGACCAGAACTACAAGCCGATCCCGAACACCGATCCCAAACAGTACGTGACCAGTTACAGCGAACGGTTCGCGAAGATCTGCCAGGAAGAAATCGACGCCTTGACCAAAGGCACCAAGGGCGGAAAGGTGTCGTTCATCGTCGACAACAAAGGCTACTGTCCGGTCAATAACAGTTGGGTATCGAAACAGCCCACCGGTGACCGAGCCATCGACCTGCCGGTGTGCCGCAACAAGCGCATGTTCGCCGACCCGGTCGGCCTGCGGGCCGCAGGCAACACCCAGCGTTTTCTGCTGCAGACCTACCTGCGCGACACCGGGGAAATCATGACGGAGATCGACGTACCTTTCTTTTTTGAAGGGCGTCATTGGGGCAACTTGCGGATGGGGTTCGACGCTTCTGTATTGCTCGGCCAGTGAGTAAGCCAGCCCCGTTTTTGTCTCCTTCCACGCCAGCGGGGCAGACGATTGCCTTGCAGTTTCGATCCCGCAGGCGCAACTCCCTCCCATGGGTATGAGGGCTTTGCGCCCTCGTCCAGATATCAGGCCACTGGAATCAACGGGTCCGCCGCCGCCAGGGCAATGCTGCGATCGGCTACCGGTGGGTAGATCCAGACGGTGTTGATCTGGGTTTTGAGCTCTTTGGCTTCGTGCCCCACCAGCTTTAACTGGCGATCCCAGCCCTCTGTGTACACCGCGCCCCACGCACCCAGATCCAGGCAGGTGACGTACTTGGGTTGGCGGTAGGCAATCGGTGCGACGCCAATCAAGTCCGCTGCCACGTTATTGCCGGCGTAACGGCCCAGCGAAATGGCGTGCTGGCATGACATCGCGGCGAAGTTGCCGATGTCGTCACTGGCGGCATAAGCCACGTCGCCCGCTGCGAAGATGTCGGTCACGCCTTTTACCCTGAGGTTGTCGTCCACGTGCAAGCGGCCCTGTTTGTCACGGGTTCCCAGGATCCTTTCAGTCAGCGGGCTGGCGCGGAAACCGACCGTCCAGATCACGGTGTTGGACTCAATCCGCTGGCCGTCGTCAAGGGTGACACCATCGGCATCCACCGAGGCCACCGAGGCGTTGAGGATCCACTCGACGCCCAGCGCTTTGGACGCATCAACAATGGCCGGACGAATGCCGTCGCCCATGGAGGCAGCAATCTGCGGTCCGCGGTCCACCACGATAACCCGGATATCCGCATCGGCGCCCAACGCTTCGCGCAGCCGGGCCGGCATTTCAGTGGCTGTTTCGATGCCGGTGAAGCCGCCGCCGGCGACAACGACGGTATTGCGCGCGGCGCTGGCAGGACGGTCTTTCAAGGCGCGGACATGGGCTTCAAGCGCGCTGGCTTGCTCGATTTCATCCACATCAAATGCATGTTCGAGCATGCCATCCAGGTCTGGGCGGACCACCCGGCTGCCTGCCGCCATGACCAGTCGGTCGTAGCTCCTTGTCTGGAGGACGCCCGTGGCGTCGCGGTAGGTGACGTGCTTGCTGGCGGCGTCGATATTGTCAGCCGAACCTTGTACGAACTTCACACCGACCGCGTCGAACAGCTTGCCCAGCGGGGCCATCATTTTGTGCACGTCAGCTTCATAAAAACGGGGGCGGATGCGCAGTTCGGCCTGCGGGGCCAGCACGGTAATTTGCACGTCGTTGCGGTCATGCTTATCCAGCAGACGGGCCGCACCCAACGCGCTCCAAACCCCACCAAACCCTGCGCCGATAATAAGAATTTGCTGTTTCATGGTGTGCTCCTGAGACAAAGTTATGTGTGCTGATGAAGTGCCGGTTAACGTGACCGTCATTCGCATGCATTGAAGTTCATGGCTTCAATAGATAACGGCTGTTGAATTCAAGGTCCGTTCGGTGAAAGAGATAGTACCCAGCCGAACGACCGGGAACACTTCTACCTAGGGTCAACGACAACACGCCTAAGTTTGAAGCGGTTATACCAAGGTGTTAGTTATGCAAATGACACGGATAAAAAGGCAGCGCAGCGGCTGTCGATCAAGCGCGAGGGGAGAGCGGATCAACGGTTTAAAATGTCGGTGACGCAGGCAATCAGCTGGCCGCACGGAAAGGGCTTGGGAAAGAATGCGACCGGTTCTGCAGCATAATCGCCAATAGGCGGCGGGGTGCCGGGCAGGCCGGTAATAAAGATCACGGGGATGTGGGTGCCGTTACGCGACAACGTTTCATACATTTGAATGCCAGACAAACCGGGCATTTGTATATCGGAGATCAGGCAGGATGTTTGCTGCGGCCCCGCAGACGCCATAAAGTCTTCGGCACTGGAGTAGGTGTTCACGGTGAACCCATTGGAGCGCAACAAACTGTCCAGCGCATAGCGAACTGACTCGTCGTCATCAACAATGGAAACAATGGCCGTGCTAGACATGTAAGTACCTGCAAGATATCGGCTGTCGCATAAACGCTGCCGTCATTGCACCACCATACGCTGTCGCTGTTAGGGCGGAAGTATACATGCGTATAAACGCCATTAACGGGGGCGGGTGACGCCGAGGGTTTCGGCCATACGCACCAGGTCGGCAAACGAGCGCGCGGCCATTTTTTTCATCGCCTGGCCACGGTGGATTTTCACCGTGATCTCACTCAGGCCGATTTCGCCGGCGATTTGTTTGTTCATCAGGCCCGACACCGCATAGGCCATCACCGTTTGCTCGCGGGGCGTTAGCGTGGCGTAGCGGCTGCACAATTCATCATTGCCGCGCTCTGCCTCGCGGCGCACCTTGTCCCGTGCATGGGCAGCCGACACGGCGTCGATCAGGTCCTGCTCGCGAAAGGGCTTGGCCAGGAAATCCACCGCGCCGGCTTTCATCGCTCGCACGGTCATGGCGATGTCGCCGTGGCCGGTCATAAACACGATGGGCAAATGAACATTGGCCGCGACCAGTTCATTCTGGAAATCCAGGCCGCTTGCACCCTGTAAACGAACATCCAGCACGAGACAGCTGGGAATGTCCGGGCGCTTGAACTTCATGAAGTCGCCCACCGAACCAAACAGCACCACTTGCAGGCCGATCGACCGCAGCAGGCTCCCCAGCGATTCGCGCAGCGGCGCATCGTCGTCAACGATGTACACCAGCGGTTGGGTGTTGAGGACGCTGTTCATCGGGTGATGTTCGTTCACGGTACTTCCCTGGTTCTGATGTGTCCTGAATAACTACCTACGTCCCGGCATGGTGGCCGGGTACAGGTCTCGTTGCGCGAACGTCAGAGTAGTGCGCCACAGGCGGGAACACACTCCTACCACCAGACGGTCCGCTTATACCAACGTACGGTCGGGCTATACGTTGGTATGAGTGACCGCCGTTGGAGCTGATGCCTCAACGGTCAATACCGGCAGCGCAAAACAAAAGGTCGTGCCATGACTCACTTCGCTATGGACCCACATCCTGCCGCCATGGAAATCGATGATGGACCGGCAAATCGACAGACCCATGCCAAGGCCGCTTTCCTTGGTGGTGAAAAACGGGGTGAACAACGACGGCAGCACGGCCGGATCAATGCCGGAACCGTGGTCCGTCACTTCCAGCACGGCTTCGTTGTTTTCAACCCGTGTGCGCACATGCAGGACTCGGTCACGGACCTTGACCGCGTCCATGGCATGGCAGGCATTGATGAGCAGGTTGATGATCACCTGCTGCAGCTGCACCCGGTCGGCGTTAATCGGCACGTTAGTGATAGTGAGGTCCACTTTCGGGCTGATTTTGTGGTGAGCCAGTTCATGCTGGACCAGGCCAAGGGTTTCACTCACGATGTCATCCAACGATTCGGATGTGCGCACCGGGTCGCTTTTGCGCGACAGCGCCCGCACCCGGCTGATCACATCGCTCGCCCTGCAGGCGCTGGAAATAATGCGGTCCAGCGACAGCCGCGCTTCGTGCAGGTCGGGTTCGGAGCGGTCGATCCAGCGGCGGCAGGCCTCCCCGCTGCTGGTAATGGCCGTCAGCGGCTGGTTCACCTCATGGGCAATCGAGGCGGCCAGTTCACCCAGCGAGGTCACGCGGGTCACGTGGGCGAGCTCGGTTTGTGCGCGAAACAACGCTTCCTCGGCCTGCTTCGCGGCGGTGACATCCATCACTGCGCCGAGGTACTCGACACGGCCTTTTTGCACCGATTGCGGGCTGGCAAGCATATGGATGTGCTTGATACGCCCGTCGGGCATCAGCAGCCTGTGTTTGACTTCGATCGCCGGCTCGTGCCGAGCGGCCTGGGCAAAAACCTCGGTGGCGAGGTAGCGGTCATCCGGGTGGGTGCGTTCCATGATCATCGTCGCCGTCGGCTCCATGCCCAGCGGGTACTCGAAGATGCGCGCCAGCTCGTCCGACCAGGACATCTCTTCACTGTCCCCGCTGAAGGTGACGCTCCCGGTGCGACTCAAGCGTTGGGCACCGATCAGATAGGCTTCGTTATGGCGCAGGGTGTCAGCTGCGAACTTGCTCCGTAACGCCAGGAAAGTGATCGCCGATAACGCGGTAAGGCAGCGGAAAAATCCAGTGGTCGACTCCCAGCGGTGGTATCCGCCGTTGTACACGTAGATGCTCGTCAGCAGCAGGATGCACATCACTGCCACGCTGATCACCAGATTGATCGAAAACAGGTTGGCGGCCATCAGCAGCAGCGTGATGTAGAGAATCGTTGGCGCCCAGTCGGTATGGGTTTCGGAGTTGATGATCACGATGCCGCACGCCACGATCAGCCCGACCGCCCAGCCGAGTGCATTCACCCACGGGTTGGGGCTGATGCCGATAGGTTGCCGGGAGCTTATGCGGTGCGGGTTGTACGCCATGTTGCCGTACAGATGCCGCAAGAAGAGGGGCCAGTTGCCAAGGGTGTCGGAGGACCTTTTGTTTTTCATAGCGGCCATCTGGTGGTGTTCCGAAGGGGGGGACAGTGTGGAACAACGGTAGCGCACTTGTTCCATCACGGGCGGCAAAAGGTACAGCACGGTATCGAGACGGTCGTCATACCGAGGTATGACTGGCCGCACCGAAGGCATAAGTGCGGTGACCTCAGGTAGGACAGACGGGCGTAACCGTGACCCTTAGGCTCTCAATACACCGCGCATTGCTGATTCGGACCTGAGGAAGCAGCGACGCGACGCTCAAATCCACTGACTCAAAGGCCTTGCCCCCATGATGAATCGAAATGATCTGCGTCGCGCCGATATCAACCTGCTTATTGTCTTTGAAACCATGATGCACGAGCGCAACGTCAGCCGCGCCGGGGAGAAGCTGTTCCTCGGACAGCCGACCATCAGCAGTGCGCTGGCGCGCTTGCGCCTGTTGTTTGATGACCCGCTGTTTGTGCGCACCGGCAGGGTCATGGAACCGACATTGAGGGCGCAGGAAATCTTCTCCCACCTGACGCCGGCACTGGATTGCATTGCCTCCGCGCTCGGGTGCTGCCAGGCCTTCGACCCGGCATCCAGTGAAGCAACCGTGCACCTGGGCTTGTCTGACGACGTCGAATACGCGCTGCTGCCCCACCTGCTGCGTCGTTTGCGGGCCGAGGCGCCACATATGAATCTAGTGGTGCGCCGGGCCGACCACTGGCAAATGACGAAGATGCTCCTTTCCGGTGAGATCTCCCTGGGCATCAGCCAAACCCTGGCACTGCCCGCCAATGCCCGGCGCAAAAGTTTGCGCTCCATTCGCCCCATGCTGCTGCGCGCCGATGGGCGTTGCGGGGCGTTGGGCCTGGAAGAATTCTGCCGGCGGCCGCACGCGGTGATCTCGTCCATGGGCAACACGGTTGACGATGCTGATCGCGCCCTGAGCCAGTTGGGGCGGCAACGTCGCGTGGTGCTGACCGTGCCGCAATTCAGCGCCTTACCGGTGTTGCTCGCTGACAGCGACTTGATCGCCATCGTGCCGGATTACGTGGCCCAGGCCATGGACGGGAAAGACGGACTCAGGGCCGAAGTCGCCCCGCTGGCGTTACCGCAACAGGAACTTTCCATGGCGTGGCGCAGCGCCACCCACAATGACCCCGGCGAACGCTGGTTGCGCTCGCGGTGCAGCGAACTGCTGAGCGAGCAGGCGGCGACGCCGATCCGTTCCGCCACCGTTAATCCCCCCTTCCGCGCGGTTGCATAACCCGACCCTATGGCCGCGGGTGTTGACGCTGCGTTGATCGTGACTGCGGTGAACAGAGGTGGTTTTTCGGGGCGGTGACAGAAGCGGTAACACATAGATTTATTCACCTACGATGCCCGCTTGCCGGGCATTGTCGTATCTGGGGGAACGTGGTGTTTGCTCTGCGAGCAGCGATGACGCAAGTCATCTCGATGCATCTGTCAGGTGCGCACGGGAACCAGCGCTTGAGGCTCAAGTAATCCCCACGACAGGCCGCGATGCAACGTGTCGGGGCCGTTTGCCCGGGGTGCATTCGATCTTGAGTGGGAGGGGCTGTAGCGGCGACTGTCCAGACCATCGAGCGACGCTCGCCCAGGGTTATCTGTTTCAAGCTCCGTGGCTGGCACGTTTATCTGGCCTCGGTCGACTGCAAACAAACAGAAAAAGGCCCACGAAGGGGCCTTTGAATGTCAGGTGATGTGGCGACTGCGGCTAGTAATCCCAGAAGCTGGCAACCCAACGAAAGGCATCGCCCTGGGCGACGACCCGGCCAACCGAAGGGAAGGGCAGATGAGTGGCGACCAGCCATTCACCGCTGGCGACGGCCTCTTGCATCAGGCGGACCCGCACACGAACAGACTCTTCAGGGTCGTGCTCAAAACCGTTATGCCAGTCAGGGTGTTCAAACGCGACAGGGAATAAGGCGTCACCGGCAAAGGTCAGCCGGTCTTCCTTCGAACTCACATACACAATGCTGTGGCCCGGCGTGTGGCCGCCGGTGAGCTTTGCAACTACGCCAGGCGCCACTTCGCATTCCTCTTCGAAAACATGCAATTTGTCGTGGAAGGCGGCCATAAAGGCGTCAGCGGTTGCCCGCAAAACGTCCGGCACCGGCCCGGGCATTGAGGTAAGGCTGAAGTCCGGCGCCTTCCAGAACGCCACTTCGGCAGCCGAGACGTGGATGCGTACGTCCGCACGCAGGTGATTTTTTACGTTGTCGACCAGCAGCCCGCCGATGTGGTCCATGTGCATATGGGTAATGACGATATCGGTCACCTGCGACAGTTCTATGCCGGCGGCTTCCATGCGTTTGGGAAACTGCCCGGCGCGGGGAAAGCCGGGGAACTGACCGCCCAGACCCGCATCGACCAGAATGGTTTGCTCGCCACTGCGCACCACCAGCACGTTCAACGCCCAATCGAAGGCATCCGGGCCAAGGAACATATCTTTGAACCAGGCAGCGCGTGCGGCGGGATCTGCGTTGGTGGACATGGTTTCGGTCGGCAACGGCAGCACGCCATCGCTGATGATCAGTACGTCTATGTCACCCACTCGCACGGCGTAGCGTGAGGACACCAGCTCTTCGGCGCCGGTGAGTTGCAACGTGCTGTGATGGCTTTCGTTCACTTCACGCAGCGTGGTGCTGTTCGGGTAGGTGCGGGCTGCCTGCGGGGCTGTGTTTACAGGAACTGTCATGGTCGTTCTCCAGTGCGTGGGGTCGAGAAGCACAGACGAATGTCGGTCTCTCGTTGTGCCCAAAGACCGACGCATCGCTTGGAGAATGAGTGTGTGGCAGCTGCCTGGGGGTCGGTACCATACGTGAGTGCGTTGGGACCATACGTGGGTAATTCGCGGTCATACCTGGGTATTAGGCGCGTCGGAGCACTCCGCCGTTTCGACCCGGAATGCCAAGGCCAATGCACGGGTCAGAGCGTCGTAAAAGCGCTCTACCTCTCTCACGCCGGTAGCACGCAATGCCCCGTGAACCAGGCCTTCGCCCATAAAAAGACGGACGGGAATCTGCGCCCTTTGCAACACGTCCGCATAGGCCTTTCCATGGTCGGACAATGGATCGAATTCCGCGATGCCAATGAATGCGGGGGCGACCTGGCCATGGTTGTCGGCGTCCAGAGGGAAAGCGGTTGTATCCGTCAGTTCGCGTGCAGTCGGTGCGTAACCCTTGATCGCAGCGTGCACGTCGGCTGCGCTCAAAGAGGGCGCCCCGGCGTGTCTGGACATCGATTCCAGTTCCCTGCGGGCGGTGAGTATCGGGTACACCAGCGCCTGCAAACGTGGCTGAGGCCGTCCCAGATTACGCAACGCAATACACAGCCCGGCGGCAAGCGTGCCGCCTGCGCTGTCGCCGGCAACCGCGAGCCGTACCGTGCTCATCTCCGACCAACGTCCGGCACTGATGGCCTCCCACACGGCCATCGCGTCGTCGAGTGGCGCTGGAAAGGGATGTTCCGGCGCCAGCCGATAGGCGACTGCCACCATCGCCACGGGCACTCGACGCATCACGGCGAAGGCAAACCAATCGTGGGTGGTGTGATCACCCAGGCTCCAGTCGCCGCCGTGCAAGTACAAGACGACGGGCCATCCCCCATCAGGCGGTTTACCTTCGGGACGATAGAGGCGAACAGGTACCTGACCGACCCGATCATCCTCCCGTAATACCCCACCGGCCTCGCCTGTGAAATGCAGGCAAGACCGGGCGAAACATTCCCGCTGCGCAATCAGGTCGTGAGAGCCCGGTTCGAAATCTGCGCAGGCGGCCAGATAAGCCTGCAACGCAGGGTCAAGTTCATAGGGTGGCATGGCAGGCACTTCCATAAACAGGCTTGCTTCCCTGCCAGCTCAGTGCCGGACCGGCTTGCCTAACGCCGGTGCGCAAGCGGCATGGGCTATAGGCTCGAGGGGGTGCGGAGGCTTGGCCACCGCCGGTGCGGTCTCTCGCATCTTCACACCACAGGCGGTTGATACCACGCCGAGCAGACTGAACAGGATTGCCGGCCCCATCCATCCCACTTTGGCGAATAGCAACGTGGCGATAAAGGGCAACGTGCCCGCAATCAGGGAAGCGCAGTTATAGCCCAGGGAAATGCCTGAAGAGCGAACGTTCGCGGGGAATTGCTCGGTGAACCAGCTCGCCTCGACCGCGAAGATAGGGTCATGGCTCAACAACAACGCCATCGCCACTGCGACCACCACCAACGCCACCACACCGGTGTTGATCATCATGAACATCGGTATGCCAAACGCGATGGTAAACAGCGAGCCGATCAAGAACACCGGCTTGCGTCCAATCCTGTCGCTCAACGCGCCGTAGAGAAGATGACTGACCAGGCCCAGCGCCGACCCGATCATGGTGCCCCACAGCACATTTTGTTTGGTTGCAACACCGGCCAACAGCACATAAGACACCATGAAACTGGTCGCAAGGTAGTAGCCGCCGGTTTCCGCCAGACGCAGGCCGGCGATCTGCAGAACCTTGCGCCAGTCGTTCCGAATGACCTGCAAGGCTGGCTGCTTGACCAAGCTGTTTTCAGCCTTGGCTTTCTCGAATTCAGGCGACTCACTCACGGTTAGCCGAATCCACATTCCCACGGCAACCATTAGCACCGAAGCCAGGAACGGCGCTCGCCAGACCCAATCGCCGTCCAGCAGCATGGCCGAGAGCAGGAACGCGCCATTGGCCATCAACAATCCCAGCGGTATGCCGATCTGCTGTACTGCGCCGAAGAAACCCCGCCGATGAGGCGGCGCGTGTTCGCAGGCCATCAACACTGCGCCGCCCCACTCGGCACCAAAGCCGATCCCCTGGATCATGCGCAGCACGATCAGCAGTAACGGTGCCAGCACGCCCGCCTGTTCATAGGTCGGCAATGCACCGATCAGAACCGTTGCACCGCCCATGGCTAACAGCGACCAGAGCAACACGGTTTTGCGTCCCAGACGATCACCGAAATGCCCCGCCAGATAGCCACCCAGCGGCCGCATGAAAAACCCGACAGCCATGGTTGCGAATGCCGCGAGGATGCCGACGATAGGCTCGGTGGTATGGAAGAAAACCTGCCCGAACCAGCCGGCCGCTGCCGTGCCATAGATGAAAAAGTCGTAACTTTCTACTGCGGAACCAATCATGGAAGCGAATGAAACCTTCGCGGCCGTGTCATGGGGCTGCGCCGCCGATTGAGATGTGCTCATGGCTTACTCCGAACTTTTATTGTTGTTGTAAGGGCAGCCGCGACGCCGCCCTGTCGTGGATCGCATCACTCAGTGCCTGGAACTGCCTGCCAGGTTTCGATGACACGGCTGTCATCGCGCTTGCCCAGGCCCAACTCGGCGGCATGCGAAAACCGCGCGTGAGCGATGTTCAGCAAGGGCACCGAGGCGTTGCAGGCTTGGGCGGCCAGGGCGACCAGACCGCTGTCTTTGACGAAGATGTCCACCATGCTCGTCACCCGGGTGTCGGTGCCCTCGAGCATGCGAGGACCTCGATCCGTGAGCATCCAGGAGCCGCCCGCACCGTGCTGGACCAGTTCCAGCACTTGGGCCGGGTCAAGCCCCAATGAGCGGGCCAGGCTCAACGCTTCCGCCGCGGCCACCAGATGCACCGAGCACAGGTGTTGATTCACGACTTTGATTGCCTGGCCATCGCCCACGTGTTCGCCGGTGACCCTGACCTCGCCCATAGCCTGCAGCACAGGCTCGACTCGCGACAGCGCCGACGACGAGCCGGACGCGAAAATCAGCAGGCTTCCGGTCTGGGCCCGCGCCACGCCCCCCGTCACAGGGGCGTCAACGACGTGCACTCCTTTCTCAAGCAGACGGGCGCCTTGTTCGCGAACGGCGGCCGGGCCCACGGTACTCATGATGACCCAGTGTTGCCCTGGCCTGACCTCGGAAAACTGGGTGACCAGCGCTTCAAGCTGGGCCGGGGTGGCGACCATCACCACCACGACGTCCGCATCAATGGCTGCGCGCCATTGCGCGCTTGCCTCGATGCCCTGCGCGGCCGCATGAGCGCGTCCCGCTTCGCTCAGTTCGATGCCGGTAACCACGTGACCGGCCTGTTGAATCTGCAGCGCCATGGGCAGTCCGATGGCGCCGAGTCCGACAAATGCGACATTCATGGGTCGTTCCTCAAGCCAGCCAGTGACGAATGCTGGCCGCCATGGTTTGGGTGGAGATGCCGTAGCGATCATGGAGGGTGGGCAGCGCTCCGGCATCAAGAAAGGCGTCAGGCAAGGCGATCTGCTTAAACGCCGGGTTGACGCGAGCCTTCATCAGGGTCAGCGCCACGGCTTCGCCCAAACCACCGACGCTGCTGTGATTTTCGGCCACCACCACCAGTCGCCCGCTGCGACGGCATTGCTCGATAAGCGTGGCCTCGTCCAGAGGCTTTATGGTCGGCACGTGGAGCACGGCGACATCAGCGCTGCCATCGCCCAACAATTCGGCGACTTCCAGCGCGCGCATGGTCATGATGCCGCTGGAAATGATCAGTACGTCCCTGCCATCGCGCAGCAGTTTGGCCTTGCCCAGTTCGAAGGTGTACGCGTATTGGTCAAGTACCATCGGCACTTTGCCGCGCAGCAAGCGCATATAGACGGGGCCGTCGTACTCGGCGATGGCCGCAACAGCCTGGGCGGTGTCTAGCGCATCGCAGGGATCAATAACCGTCAGCCCAGGTACCGCGCGCATCAAGGCCAGATCATCGGTGGCCTGGTGGCTGGGTCCGTAGCCGGTGGTCAAGCCAGGCAGCGCCGCGCAGATCTTGACGTTGAGGTGTTCTTCGGCGATCACCTGATGGATGAAGTCATAGGCGCGGCGCGTGGCGAACACGGCATAAGTCGTGGCAAAGGGAATCATGCCCTCTTTAGCCATGCCGCCTGCAGCGGCCATTAACAATTGTTCGGCCATGCCCATTTGCAGATGCCGCTCGGGGAACTCCCGGCCAAAGATATGCAAATCGGTGTATTTGGAAAGGTCGGCAGTCATGCCCACAATCCGCGGATCGCGCTGTGCCGCGGTGACCAATGCGTGGCCGAACGGCGCCGCTTCGGTACGCTGCCCTTCGCTGGCAATCGACGCAATCATGGCGGAAGTGGTCAGTCTTGGTTTTTGCAGAGTTGGCGTGTTCATTTCAGTGCTTTCCTGTCTGGTAAGTGGCATCCAGGACCTTGATCGCCGCCTGCCACTCATCGGGCTCTACGCGGATGAAATGGTTTTTTTCACGGGTCTCGAGGAAGTCGACACCCTTGCCCATCAAGGTATCGAACAGGATCACCCTGGGTTGGGACGCCGTCAGCGCCATGGCTTGATCGAACGCCGCGAGCACGGCCGGCAAGTCGTTGCCATCAACCCGCTGCACGTGCCAGCCAAACGCCTGCCATTTGTCCACCAGGGGTTCGAAATCCAGAATCTCATGGGAGTTGCCGTCGGCCTGCTGCTTGTTCAAATCAACCAGCGCTATGAGATTGCCGAGCTTATGGTGCGCCGCCGACATAGCCGCTTCCCAGGTCGATCCCTCGTCCAGCTCGCCGTCCGACATCGAGTTGAACACCCAGGCTGGGCTGCCTTTCATGCGCAGCGCCAATGCCATTCCGACGCCAATGGGCAGACCCTGGCCGAGCGAGCCGCCGGACATTTCCATACCTGGGGTGTAGGAAGCCATCCCGGACATCGGCAGACGGCTATCGTCAGAACCGTAGGTATCCAATTCGCTTTCGGGAATGATCTGAGCCTCGATCAAGGCTGCGTAGAGCGCGATGGCGTAGTGACCGTGGGAGAGTAAAAATCGGTCGCGGCCTTCCCAGAGCGGGTCTGTCGGGCGCACTTTCATCGCGTGGCAGTAAGCGGTAGCCAGCACGTCGGCCCAGCCCAGTGCCTGCCCCACATAACCTTGACCCTGAACCTCGCCCATGCGAAGGGCGAAACGGCGGATGCGCCAGGCATGGTGAGCCACCTTACGAAGCGGGTCAGCGGCCAATCCGGCATCTTGAGCAACTGTGGTCATGATGTGTTCCTGCTTGTTTTTATGAGAGCCTACACAGGAAAACTGATGTTTTTAATTCATCAAATAAACCTGCACAACACTTGAGCGCACGCTAGCATTCGCCAATAAGCCCTTACAAAAGACATTTTTGCAGCAATGAATGAACAGAATTCACTAATACAGCAGCTGCGCAGAGTGCCGCTGTCTTCCCTGCGGGTCTTCGAATCAGTGGGCCGTAGCGGCTCGTTCGTGCAAGCAGCACTCGAACTGGGTATTTCATCCAGCGCGGTGAGCCATTCGATCCGCAAGCTCGAAGAGTCCATCGATATCCAGCTGTTCGAACGCACTACCCGCGAGGTCAATCTCACGCGCAAGGGAAGGGTGCTGATGGAGCATGTGCAGCGCGGCCTGGACGAGATGCAGCGCGGGTTTGCCTTGGCCAGGACAGAAGAGCCACCGCCGCTGCGCCTGCATACCGCGCCGAGCTTTGGCGTGCAGTGGCTGATGCCAAGGCTGCCGCGTTTCGTGCAGGCCCACCCGGCCATCGACTTGCGATTCTCGGCCAGTACCGACTACGCCCAGTTCGAGAATGATGATTTCGATCTCGACGTCGTCTATGGCGAGCCACGGTCTAGCGTTCACGAAAAAGTGCCTTTAGCGGTGGAGCACTTGACGCCACTTTGCAGCCCTGAAATTGCCGAAACACTCCGCAGCCCTCAAGACCTGTACAAGCACAGGCTGATTCAGTGCGACGTGCAGATGCTGCAGTGGAAGGGCTGGTTTGAAGCGAACCATCTGATGCCGACCCACCATTACGCCCTGCGCTTTGACCGCAGCACGATGGCTATTGCGGCAGCGGTGAATGGGATGGGCGTTGTGCTCGAGTCAACGCTGCTGGCGGAAACCGAGCTGAAGACCGGCAGGCTTGTCGCGCCGCTGAGGGGCCTGACCCACGACATTCAATATGTGGGTCACTACCTTGTGTATCCCAAGCGACGAACACGCGATGCGGCGGCGCACGTGTTCATCAAATGGCTGCTCGAAGAGCTGAGTGTCACGGCAATACCCTAGTCCCGCACGTCAGTCGCATGGGCCTTTCTGACCGGACTGCACCGGCAAGGAGCAGTCCCTTACCGATCTCGTGTCCCGAAGGATTCTTCCCGCGTCTTGTGCCGGAGGAAGGCCGAACACCCTGGCATAATCCCGACTGAATTGGGTTGCGCTTTCATAGCCCACTTCAAAGGCCGCAGTCATCACACTTTTGGCGCTCGCCACCATCAGTGTTCGTGCCTGAAGCAGGCGCACGCGTTTCTGGTACTGCAAAGGGCTCAAATTCGTAACTGCCTTGAAATGGCGATGAAAGGCCGAGACGCTCATCGACGCTCGTTCCGCCAGACGTTCCACGCCGATAGGCTCTGCGAAATCGCGGCGAATCCATTGGATCGCCATGTTCACTCGAGCCATGGCCGTATCGGGCGCTGCGATTTCCCTGAGCATCCAGCCATGCGGCCCCTGAAGGACACGGAAGATGATCTCGCGCTCGTACACCGGGGCCAGCGCTGCGATGGCATCCGGATCGCCCATCAGCCGAAGCATTCTTACCCAGGCATCCATCAGGTCGGTCGTCACCGAGGCGACCGAGAAGCCAGGATTGTTTTCCACTCGGCCGGCAGGTTTGGGCAGGTCCGCAAACAACGTCGACAAGACGGCCGGGTCAAGCGTCAGACTGACTGCCAGATACGGCTCGCCCGATGCGGCGGGATGCACCAGACCCACCGCTGGCAAATCGACAGACATGACGAAATAGGTCGCCGGGTCATACCGCAGTGTCCTGTTCCCGACAGTCATGCTTTTGCTGCCTTGCAGAATCACGTTGATCATCGGGTCATAGACTGCCGCCAGCATGTGCTCGGGGATCTTGCCCTGCACCATGGCCACGCGTGGAATGCCCGTTTCGGTGCGCCGATTTTCAGCGCCGGCCGCCAGTAATCTGAGTTCATTGAGCTGATTATTCATGCCTTGCATGCTGACGGCAGAACGGCTCAGCGCGCAAGGGAAAAGCAGAAACAGGCAGGTTTTGGGCAGGAACGGATATGACTCGCCTGGCGCTGATTATTACTGTGGACGCACATTCCAACCACAGAGGAAACAGACATGGGTGTCATCGTGATCACAGGCGGTAGCCGCGGAATTGGCGCCAGCGCCGCCGAGCATATTGCGAAAAAAGGGCTGGGCGTCGTGTTGACCTATAACGCCAATCCCGAGGCGGCGGCTTCGGTCGTGCAGCGCATTGAGCAAACGGGTGGCAAGGCCGCAGCGCTCAAGCTCGATGTATCGGATGTCGGCAGTTTCCTGGCCTTCCGCGAATCAGTAACGATGAGTTTACGGGACAAGTGGCATGCGACGACCTTAAGCGGCCTGGTAAACAACGCCGGTTACGGCCTGTTCAACCCGATGGCCACCGTCAGCGAAGCGCAGTTTGATGGCCTCTTCGATGTGCATCTCAAAGGTCCGTTCTTTCTCACCCAGGCGCTGCTGCCGCTGCTGGAGGAGGGCGCCAGTATCGTCAACCTGACCAGTGCCACTGCCCGCGTCGCCACCGCAGGCGTTGCGCCGTATGCGGCGTTCAAGGGTGGGCTCGAAGTTCTCACTCGCTACATGGCCAAAGAGTTTGGCGAGCGGCGCATACGGGCCAATGCCGTGTCACCAGGTGCCATCCGTACCGAGCTGGGCGGCGGCTTGAACGATGAGTTCGAAGCCATGCTCGCGGCGCAAACAGCACTCGGCAGGGTGGGTGAGCCCGAAGACGTCGCGCGGGTCATTGCCATGCTGCTGTCCGAAGAGGGCGCCTGGATCAATGCCCAGACCGTCGAAGTCGCCGGCGGCTACAACATCTGAACACGCGAGGGTTTAACCATGCTCGATCATCTGTTTTTGTCGGTAAGCGACATCGC
>NZ_DASVUM010000212.1:0-2756 GCF_036387035.1 Pseudomonas sp.
CAGGCCCGGGACATGCGCGAGCAGTTGCAGGCCTTCAGCGGGATTCGTGTGCACAGCGGCTGCAAAGTGGTCGCGCTGGCGGGGCCCAAGCGGTTGCTGGTCGAGGACGCCGAGCGCGGCTGGGTGTTGAGGTACAACGTAATCATTTTATGCACCGGCGCGCGTGAACGGTTGCTGCCCTTCCCCGGCTGGACGCTGCCGGGCGTCACCGGCGCAGGGGGTTTGCAGGCGCTGATCAAGGGCGGCCTGCCGGTGGCTGACGAACGCACCGTGATCGCCGGCAGTGGTCCGCTGTTGCTGGCCTCGTCTGCGACCGCGCAACAGTACGGTGCGGAAGTTGTGCGCGTCGTCGAGCAGGCGCCTTTAGCCGCCGTCGCGGGTTTCGCCGCCGGCTTGTGGCGCTGGCCGAACAAGGCGATGCAGGCCATCACGCTGGCCAGCGCGGCCTATCGAACCTCGGCCCATGTGCTGGCGGCGCTGGGCACGGATCGGCTGGAGGGCGTACGCATCAGGGTGGGCAACCAGGTGGAAGAGATCGCCTGCGACCGTCTGGCCTGCGGGTTCAGTCTGGTGCCCAACGTCGAGATCGCCCAGGCGCTGGGCTGCACCGTGCGGGATCAGGCCGTCGTAGTGGACGAATGGCAAGCCAGCAGTCTGCCCGATCACTATGCGGCGGGCGAATGCACCGGCTTTGGCGGCAGCGAACTGGCGCTGGTTGAGGGACGTATTGCCGGGCTGGTGGCGGTCGGTGATCACGATAAGGCGCGAGCGCTGTGGGGCGAGCGGCAGCGATGGCAGCGTTTTGCGGATCGGTTGAATAAAGCGTTCCGCCTGGATCCCGCATTGAAAACCCTGGCAACCCCGGAGACAGTGGTGTGTCGCTGCGAGGACGTTCGTTACGCGGACCTTTCAGCACAGGGCAGCTGGACCAGCGCCAAACTCGCCACCCGCTGCGGGATGGGCGCGTGTCAGGGGCGTATCTGCGCGACGGCGGCGCAGACGCTTTTTGGCTGGGAGCCCCCGTTGTTGCGCCCGCCCTTCAGCCCCGCGCGGATCTCGACACTGGCGTGCCTGGATGAGGGTGAACCGGTTTGAGGGGCTGACTAGGCGGCGCAGGAAAGATGCCCCATCATCGGTCCTGCCCTCCCGACCGGCCCTGACGCCCGTGAACATGATTGACCTGATACCTACCGCGCCGCTGCACGACCTCGACCAGTTGCTCGTCAGCCTGGAATTGATCGCGCCGCTGTTCGATGCCATTCCCGGCGTGGTGTTTTTCGTCAAGGACGCTCAGGCGCGCTATGCGCTGGTCAACCGCACGCTGGTGCAGCGCTGCGGTTGCAAGGAGAAAAGCCAGCTCGTCGGGCTGACCGCCGAAGAGGTGTTTCCCGCCCGCTTCGGGCCGCTGTACACCGCGCAGGACCGCCGCGTGCTGGCCGACGGCAGACAACTCAGCGACCAGCTGGAGCTGCACCTTTATTACGGCAATCAGCCGATCTGGTGCCTGACCCACAAGATCGCCCTGCGCAACCGAGATGGCGACATCATCGGCCTGGCGGGTATCTCCCGCGATCTGCAAATCCTTCAGACCACCCATCCGGCGTATCAAAAGCTGGTCGAGGTTGACGCGTACATTCGCGAAAACTTCTCGCGCCCCATCACGCTTCAGCAGTTGACCGCGCTGGCCGGGCTGTCCATCGCCCAGTTGGAGAGGCACTGCAAACGCATCTTTCAGCTGACGCCACGGCAGATGATTCACAAAGCGCGGCTGGGTGAAGCGTCGCGCTTGTTGCAGGAAGAGCTGTCGATCACCGAGATCGCCCTGCGCTGCGGGTACACCGACCACAGCGCATTCAGCCGCCAGTTCAAGGCCCTGACCGGCGCGTCGCCGAGCGAGTATCGCGGTTCGCAGACTGGCTGAAGCGCTGCGATGTTTTCGCGGTACCACTAGATCATCGCGGTGCTTTTATGGGACCGGCTTTAGCCGGGAAGACCCCAGCGCAGGCACCGTCGCTTCTGCGGTGTGACCAATGCCGCCTTCCCGGCTGAAGCCGGTCCCACAGTCATCGAGGTGCCACTGGATGATCGCGGTGCTTTTGTGAAACCGGCTTTAGCCGGGAAGAGACCAGCGCAGGCACCGTTGTTTGCACTGTGACGAATGCCGCCTTCCCGGCTGAAGCCGGTCCCACAGTGATCGCGGTACCACTGGATGATCGCGGTGCTTTTGTGGGCCGGCTTTAGCCGGGAAGAGGCCAGCGCAGGCACCGTTGTTGCTGCAGCGTTACCAGCCGCCTTCCCGGCTGAAGCCGGTCCCACAGTGATCGCGGTGCCACTGGATGATCGCGGTGCTTTTGTGGGACCGGCTTTAGCCGGGAAGAGACCAGCGCAGGCACCGTTGTTTCTGCAGTGTGACGAATGCCGCCTTCCCGGCTGAAGCCGGTCCCACAGTATCGCGGTACCACTGGATGATCGCGGTGCTTTTGTGGAGCGGCGCGGTCGGATTCTTTCGCCCGCCAGCGTGCAGCAATGAAGCATTGCGCGCCTTGCTGCTCCTTTATGTAACACCCTTTTCCTCGCCTTCAACACGCCACGAGCAGGCAGCCCGCTGATTCAGCGCCCTGCACGCTGTACTGGCAAAACGGGCACGCTGCGTGCATATAAAATATCGTATACGAAATTACTTATCCGGCCGTATCCCTTTGCACGCACCGAGGCTTCTATGAAAAACCAAGCTGTCGCCGTCGCCCTCCTCGCCG
>NZ_DASVUM010000213.1:0-13341 GCF_036387035.1 Pseudomonas sp.
GCCGGGAGATCGGATGAAGACAGAGACTGATTAACCGTCGTATGCTTTTTCATGGACTCGCCCTCGCTGTCGTTGGCTGTTTAGACTGCCACCGTGGCGCATTGACGCCTCGGCCTGGGCGAGTCCATCCAATTACAGAAAAATGCGTTCTGTCAGGTACGACGATGATCGATCACAGATCGTTGAAACAGCCTGCCCTCAGTGGGACCGGCTTTAGCCGGGAAGCCTTTGATCTGCCTGCTTTGCTTCTGATCTTGATCTTCATGCACATAACGCACAGACACCACCAACCGCGACTTGGGTGCAGGCCGAACGCAGACGACGCGGAGTGGGTCGAGCGGCATGGATGCCGCGAGAGCGCCGCTAGGACATGGATGTCCGTTCGGCGCGGGCCCACGGAGCGTCGTCGGAGTGAGGGAACCCCGAGGAACGAGGGGCCTAGCCAGGAGCAAGCACCCTTGGTTACTTGGGGTGCTTTTCCAAGTAACTCGCCGAAGGCGAAACCCAAGGCCGTTAGGCCGACTCTAACGAACGCCGCCGAACCTGACTGACAAACCCAAGGCAAAAAAAACGGCAGATTATCCAGCCACAGGGCTGTCTGATCCACCGCTTTCGCCAGCACGCTGGCGCTTACAGGCCTTGCGCCCGTCTTCAGAGCGTCATCACTCTGAAAACGGGCAAGCAACCATCAACCTTCCAGATCACCCATCGCTGTGGTGTTGAAACCACCGTCGACGTACATGATCTCGCCACTGACACCGGAAGCCAGATCAGAACACAGGAAAGCGCCCGCGTTACCCACTTCCTCGATCGTCACGTTGCGACGCAAAGGGGTCTGCGCTTCGTTCGCCGCCAGCATCTTGCGGAAGTTCGAAATGCCCGAAGCGGCGAGGGTACGGATCGGGCCGGCTGATACCGCGTTCACGCGTGTGCCTTCAGGGCCGAGGCTGCGGGCCAGGTAACGGACACCGGCTTCAAGGCTGGCCTTGGCCATGCCCATCACGTTGTAGTTCGGCATGGTGCGCTCGGCACCCAGATACGACAGGGTCAGCAAGCTGCCATTGCGGCCCTTCATCAGGTCGCGGCCGGCTTTGGCCAGGGCCACGAAGCTGTAGGCACTGATGTCGTGAGCGATACGGAAGCCTTCACGGGTCGTGGCTTGGGTGAAGTCACCGTCCAACTGGTCGCCCGGTGCGAAACCCACGGAGTGAACGATGCAGTCCAGACCGTCCCACTTTTTGCTCAGTTCTTCGAAGACCTTGGCGATCTCTTCGTCGCTGGCGACGTCGCAAGGGAAGCACAGGTCAGCGTTGGAACCCCAGCCTTCGGCGAACTCTTCGACGCGCTTCTTCAGCTTTTCGTTCTGATAGGTGAAGGCAAGCTCAGCGCCCTCGCGGTGCATGGCGGCAGCGATACCGGATGCGATGGACAATTTGCTGGCGACACCGACGATCAGGACGCGCTTACCGGCGAGAAAACCCATTGTTTTGTTCCTCTTCAGGTTAATCGACAGCTGCCGGCGCCAAGAAGGCGGCCTCCAGCAGCTGCTGTGTATAAGGATGTTGCGGTGCGGCGAAGATGTCTTCTGCCACACCCTGTTCGACCACTTGGCCTTGCTTGACCACCATCAGTTGGTGGCTCAACGCCTTGACCACCGCCAGATCATGGCTGATGAACAAATACGTCAGGTTGTACTTGGTTTGCAGGGAGCGCAACAGCTCCACCACTTGACGCTGAACGGTGCGGTCGAGGGCCGAAGTCGGCTCGTCCAGCAAAATCAGCGCCGGTTTTAACACTAATGCCCGGGCGATGGCGATCCTTTGCCGCTGTCCCCCGGAAAACTCGTGGGGGTAGCGGTGACGGGTGGCCGGGTCCAGGCCCACCTCCTTGAGCGCTTCGATGACCGCCGCTTCCTGTTCCACCGGCGTACCCATCTTATGGATCCGCAGGCCTTCGCCGACGATGTCACACACCGACATGCGCGGGCTGAGGCTGCCGAACGGGTCCTGAAACACCACCTGCATCTGCCGCCGCAGCGGCCTTACCTGATGCTGATTCAGCCCCGCCAACGATTGCCCGTGAAAGCGTATCTCGCCTTCGCTGCGGATCAACCGCAGGATCGCCAGGCCCAGCGTCGATTTGCCCGAACCGCTTTCGCCAACAATCCCCAGCGTCTGGCCCTTGGGCAGGCTGAAGTGGATGCCGTCGACGGCCTTGACGTGATCGACCGTGCGCTTGAACACACCTTTCTTGATCGGAAACCAGACCCGCAGGTCCTCGACTTCCAGCATCGGCGCGCCCGGCGGGTTATTCGCCGGCCCGCCTTTGGGCTCCGCGCTGAGCAGTTCCCGGGTGTACAGATGTTGCGGCGCGCGGAACAGCTCTTCGCACGATGCCTGTTCGACGATGCAACCGCGCTGCATGACACATACTCGGTTGGCAATTTGCCTGACGACGTTCAAATCATGGCTGATCAACAGCAACGCCATGCCCAGCCGGGCCTGTAACTCCTTGAGCAATTCAAGGATTTTCAGCTGCACGGTGACGTCCAGCGCGGTGGTCGGCTCGTCGGCGATCAGCAGTTCGGGCTCGTTGGCCAAGGCCATGGCGATCATCACGCGTTGACGCTGACCGCCTGAGAGTTCGTGGGGCAGGGCTTTCAAGCGCTTCCCCGGCTCCGGAATGCCTACCAGCTCGAGCAGCTCCAGCGTGCGTCGCGTGGCTGCTTTGCCGGTCAGGCCCTTGTGCAGGCCGAGCACTTCGTTGATCTGCTTTTCGATGGACTGGAGCGGGTTGAGCGAAGTCATCGGCTCCTGAAAGATCATGGCGATGCGATTGCCGCGAATGCCGCGCAGGCGTTTTTCGCTGACGGTCAGCAAGTCGTCACCGGCGTAGCGAATGGTCCCGGTGGGATGGCGCGCCAGCGGGTAGGGCAGCAGCCGCAAGATCGAATGGGCGGTGACTGACTTGCCTGATCCGCTTTCGCCGACCAGCGCAAGGGTCTCGCCCTTGCGGATGTCGAAGCTGATGCCTTCGACCACCCGCTGCACGTTGTTGCCGTTCACGAACTCGACCGAGAGGTCGCGGATCTCGACCAGATTGTCCTGATTCATCTCATTTCCTCGGGTCGAATGCGTCGCGGGCGGATTCGCCGATGAACACCAGCAGGCTCAACATGATCGCCAGCACGGCGAAGGCACTGATGCCCAGCCACGGCGCCTGCAGGTTGGATTTGCCCTGTGCGACCAGCTCGCCCAGCGAAGGCGAGCCGGCGGGCAGGCCGAAGCCGAGGAAGTCCAGCGCGGTCAGCGTGCCGATGGCGCCGGTGAGGATGAACGGCATGAAGGTCATGGTCGACACCATCGCGTTGGGCAGGATGTGGCGGAACATGATCGCGCCGTTCTCCATGCCCAGCGCCCGGGCGGCACGCACGTATTCAAGGTTGCGGCCGCGCAGGAACTCCGCGCGCACCACGTCCACCAGGCTCATCCATGAAAACAGCAACATGATGCCCAGCAGCCACCAGAAATTGGGCTGCACGAAGCTGGCAAGGATGATCAACAGATACAGCACTGGCAGCCCGGACCAGACTTCCAGAAAGCGCTGGCCGATCAGATCGACCCAACCGCCGTAGAAGCCCTGCAGCGCGCCGGCGATCACGCCGATGATCGAGCTGAGGATGGTCAGCGTCAGAGCGAACAGCACCGACACGCGGAAGCCGTAGATCACCCGCGCCAGCACGTCGCGACCCTGATCGTCGGTGCCGAGCAGGTTCTCGCGCGACGGCGGGGCAGGGGCCGGGACTTTCAGGTCGTAATTGATGCTCTGGTAGCTGAACGGAATGGGCGCCCACAGGGTCCAGCCGTCTTTGGCCGCCAGCAGCTCCTTGATGTACGGGCTCTTGTAGTTGGCTTCCAGCGGGAATTCCCCGCCGAAGGTGGTTTCCGGGTAGCGCTTGAAGACGGGGAAGTACCACTCGCCGTCATAGCGCACGGCAAGCGGTTTGTCGTTGGCAATGAGTTCGGCGCCCAGGCTTGCGCCGAACAGAATCAGAAACAGCCACAGCGACCACCAGCCACGCTTATTGGCCTTGAAGCGTTCGAAACGGCGTCGATTGAGAGGGGACAGCGTCATATCAATGATCCCTGCGGTCGAAGTCGATGCGTGGGTCAACCAGCGTGTAGGTCAGGTCGCCGATCAGTTTCACCACCAGCCCGAGCAGGGTGAAGATGAACAGCGTGCCGAACACCACCGGGTAATCGCGGTTGATTGCGGCTTCAAAACTCATCAGGCCGAGGCCGTCCAGGGAGAAGATCACTTCCACCAGCAGGGAACCGGTGAAGAAGATGCCAATGAACGCCGACGGGAACCCCGCGATCACCAGCAGCATGGCATTGCGGAACACATGGCCGTAGAGCACGCGGCGCTGGGTCAGGCCTTTCGCCTTGGCGGTGATCACGTACTGCTTGCCGATTTCATCAAGAAAACTGTTTTTCGTCAGCAGGGTCATGGTGGCGAAGTTGCCGATGACCAGCGCGGTGATCGGCAGCACCAGGTGCCAGAAGTAGTCACCCACTTTGCCCAGCCAGCTCATCTCGTCGAAGTTGCTGGACGTCAGCCCGCGCAACGGGAACCAGTCGAAGTAACTGCCGCCCGCGAACACGACGATCAACAGAATGGCAAACAGGAACGCCGGAATGGCGTAGCCGACGATGATCGCCGAGCTGGTCCAGACGTCGAAATGGCTGCCGTGGCGTGTGGCCTTGGCGATCCCCAGCGGGATCGACACCAGGTACATGATCAGCGTGCTCCACAGCCCGAGGGAGATGGATACCGGCATCTTCTCGACGATCAGGTCGATGACTTTGGCGTCCCGAAAGAAGCTGTCGCCAAAATCCAGTCGAGCGTAGTTTTTGATCATGATCCACAAGCGTTCCGGCGCCGATTTGTCGAAGCCGTACATGTGCTCGATTTCCTTGATCAGGCCGGGATCCAGACCTTGAGCGCCACGATAGGTCGAGCCGGCCACCGACACTTCAGCGCCGCCGCCGGCGATGCGGCTGGTGGCGCCCTCGAAGCCTTCGAGCTTGGCGATCATCTGCTCCACCGGACCGCCCGGCGCCGCCTGAATGATGACGAAGTTGATCAGCAGAATGCCGAACAGGGTCGGGATGATCAGCAGCAGCCGCCGCAGAATGTAGGCCAGCATGTTATTGCTCCGCGCCTTTGGGTTGGCTGGTTTCAGACTGGGCTGCGTCAGGCTGCGCTGCGTCAGGCGCGACCTGCACGGGAATGGCCGGCGTCGCGTCGGGTTTGACCCACCACGTGACGGTGCCAATGTCGTAGAGCGGGGTTTTGTTCGGGTGGCCCAAGTGATCCCAGTAGGCCACGCGCCAGGTCTTGATGTGCCAGTTCGGAATGACGTAGTAGCCCCACAGCAGGGCGCGGTCGAGGGCGCGGGTGTGATCGATCAGGCTCTGACGGGAGTCGGCGTTGATCAGGCCGCTCACCAGCGTGTCGATGGCCGGGTCTTTGAGGCCGATCACGTTGTAGCTGCCCGGCTTGTCAGCGGCGGAGGAGTCCCAGTATTCGCGCTGTTCGTTACCCGGCGAACTCGATTGCGGGAAACTGCCGACGATCATGTCGTAGTCACGCGAGCGGCGGCGGGTGATGTACTGGGAGACGTCGACCCGACGGATTTCCAGATCAATGCCGATGTCGGCCAGGTTGCGTTTATACGGCAGCAACACGCGCTCGAATTCGGTCTGGGCGAGCAGAAATTCAATAGTGACCGGCTTGCCTTCGGTGTCCACCATCTTGTCGCCGACGATTTTCCAACCCGCCTCCTTGAGCAACTGGAACGCTTTGCGCTGTTGCTCGCGGATGATGCCGCTGCCATCGGTGACCGGCAGTTCGAATGCCTGGGTAAAGACCGGATCCGGCAATTTACCGCGCAGAGGTTCGAGAATTTTCAGCTCCGCTGGCGTTGGCAAGCCTTTGGCGCCCATGTCCGAATTGTCGAAATAGCTCTTGGTGCGGGTGTAGCTGCCGAAGAACAGCTGTTTGTTGGTCCATTCGAAGTCGAGCAACAGGCTGAGCGCCTGGCGCACGCGCACGTCCTGGAACATCGGCTTGCGCAGGTTGAAGATAAAACCCTGCATGCCCTGAGGGTTGCCGTTGGGGATTTCTTCCTTGATCAGACGGCCCTGTCTGACGGCCGGGACGTCATACGCTGTCGCCCAGTTTTTCGCCGCCATCTCCTGCCAGAAGTCAAAAGCGCCGGCTTTCAACGCTTCAAGCGCCACGGTGTTGTCGCGGTAGTAGTCAGTGGACAACCGGTCGAAGTTGTAAAAACCCTTATTGATTGGCAGGTCCTTGCCCCAGTAGTCCTTGACCCGCTCATAGCGCACCGAGCGCCCGGCCTTAACCTCGGCCACCTTGTACGGCCCGCTGCCCAGCGGGATTTCCAGGTTGCCTTTGCTGAAGTCGCGGGTTGCCCACCAGTGTTTGGGCAAGACCGGCAACTGGCCGAGGATCAGCGGGAGTTCGCGGTTGTCGTTGTGCTTGAACTTGAACAGCACCGTGGTCGGGTTTTCCGCGACGGCCTGATCCACGTCCGCGTAGTAGCTGCGGTACAGCGGCGAGCCGTCCTTGATCAGCGTCTCGAAGCTGAACACCACGTCTTCGGCGCGGACCGGATGGCCGTCGTTGAATTTCGCTTCCGGGCGCAGGTAGAAGCGCACCCAGCTGTTGTCCGGGGCTTTCTCGATTTTGCCGGCAATCAGGCCGTATTCGGTAAACGGCTCGTCGAGGCCCTGGCGAGCGAGGGTGTCGTAAATCAGGCCGATGTCGTCGGCGGGGACGCCTTTGCTGATGAACGGGTTGAGGCTGTCGAAGCCGCCAAAACCGGCGCTGCGCAGGATTCCGCCTTTGGGCGCATCCGGGTTCACGTAATCGAAATGCTTGAAGTCGGCCGGGTATTTTGGCGCTTCGTTGTACAGGGTGAGGGCGTGTTGCGGGGCCGCCTGGGCTGCACTGATGACGCCCAGCAACAGCGGGGCCAGCACGAACGGGCTCAGAAACAGGCCGCCGGCGCGGGTCAGGGAGCGCAGGGCAGTCATTGGGTTTTCTCCGAAGGCTTGAGCCACCACGCACGCAGGCCCAGGGTGTAGGGCGGGGTGGTGACCATGGCGAACCCGTTGCGGTACGCCAGACGATGATTATTGAGGTACCAGTTGGGGATCATGTAGTGCTGCCACAGCAACACGCGATCCAGGGCACGGGTCGCCGCCACCTGTTCATCCCGGGTTTTCGCGGCCAGTAACTGGTTGAGCAGGGTGTCGACCACCGGGTTGGCAACGCCGGCGTAGTTCTTGCTGCCCTTAATGTTGGCCTGGCTGGAATGGAAATACTGCCATTGTTCCAGCCCTGGGCTGAGGGTCTGGTTCAGGGTCATGAGAATCATGTCGAAATCGAACTGGTCCAGCCGCTGTTTGTACTGGGCGCGGTCGACGGTGCGCAGGTGCGCGTCGACCCCGATCCGGGTGAGGTCTTCGATGTAGGGCTGCAGGATTCGCTCCAGGTTTGGATTGACCAGCAGTATTTCAAAACGCAACGGCTGCCCGGCGCTGTTGGTCAAACCGCGCTCGGTGAAGGTCCAGCCGGCAGCGGCCAACAGCCCCAGGGCCTGGCGAATGGAATCGCGAGGTACGCCGCCGCCGTCGGTTTTCGACACCGCGAAGGGCTGAGTGAACAGCCTGGCCGGCAACTGCTCGCGATAGGGCGCAAGCAGGAGGAATTCGCGGCCGGCGGGCAGTCCGCTGGAGGTGAATTCGCTGTTGGGGTAATAGCTGGTCGAGCGCTTATACGCGTCATTGAACAGCGTGCGGTTGGTCCACTCGAAGTTGAATATCAGCCCCAGCGCTTCTCGCACACGAACGTCGGCGAACGCGCCGCGGCGGGTGTTCATGAACAGCCCTTGGGTCTGGGTGGGAATCTGGTGCGGGATCTGCGCCTTGATCACCTTGCCCTCGGCCACCGCCGGGAAGTCATACCCGGTGAGCCAGTTTTTCGCCTGATGCTCAATGTAGATGTCGAACTCACCGGCCTTGAACGCTTCAAACGCCACGTCGGCGTCGCGATAGAACTCCACTTCCACCCGATTGAAGTTGTACTTGCCCCGGTTGACTGGCAGGTCTTTGCCCCAGTAGTCCTTCACCCGCTCAAACACCAGGCTGCGGCCCGGCCGCACTTGCGTGATGCGATACGGGCCGCTGCCCAGCGGGGCTTCGAACGAGGTGGCCTTGAAGTCGCGGTTCTTCCAGTAGTGCTGCGGCAGGACCGGCAGCTCCCCGAGGCGCAGAATCAGTAGGGGGTTACCGGAGCGCTTGAACACGAAACGAATGCGATGGCGGTTGAGGATGTCCACCCGCTGCACTTCCTGCAACGCGGTGCGGTACTGCGGGTGACCATCCTTCAGCAGGGTTCTGTAGGAAAACGCGACGTCGTAGGCGGTAATCGGCTTGCCGTCGTGAAAGCGCGCTTCGGGCCGCAGATTGAACACCACCCAGCTACGGTCGTCGCTGTACTCGACGGTTTTGGCGATGAGGCCATAGCTGGAGGTGGGTTCGTCGCCGGAGGGGTCGTACTGGCCGGTGCCGACCATCAACGGTTCATTGAGCTCGCTGACCCCGTACTGGCCGAAATTCGGCGTCGAGATCGGGCTGCTGCCCTTGAAGGTGTAAGGGTTGAGTGTGTCGAACGTGCCGTTGGCCATGATTCGCAGGGTGCCAGCTTTCGGCGCCTCAGGATTGACCCAGTCGAAATGCGTGAAGCTGGCAGGGTACTTGAGGACGCCGAATTGTGCGTAACCATGGCTTTCGCTGATGGTCGCGGCGGCTGTCGTGCTCAAGACCAGGCTGAAAGTCAGCAGCAGGTGACGTATCAAGTCGGCGGTCGATCCAGGCAGCGGTCGGACACAGTAACAGCTTGTATCGGCTGGAAAAAGGGTGGGCCCGGGGTGTCAGGCTGACGCAACATCTGTAGGAGCGTGGCTTGTCCCGCGATCTGCCGGGGACCGGCAGCATATCCTGAGTGTTCGGTATGTCTGGCAATTCCTGAACACAGTTTTACGACGACTTCGTCGCCGATCGCGGGACAAGCCACGCTCCTACACAGAGCGTTGGCATTGCGGGCGACCCATCAGTGCGGCAAGTACACCGTCAATGTCTGCCCCGGCTTGAGTGCCTGGCCACTGCGTGGGTTCCAGCGCTTGAGGTGTTGCATTTCGACGTTGAAGCGCTTGGCGACGAGGTACATCGAATCGCCTTTCTGAATCTTGTACTGCATCGACTTCTTGCCGGCGTCTTCGCCCTTGGCGCCGCCGTCAGCCTTGGCCACTGCGCGGGACGTCGTTTTCGCCGGCTTGCTATTGTCCTGCATCACCAGGGTCTGGCCGACCTTCAGGTTGTAACCGGACAGCTTGTTCCAGTGCTGCAAGTCCTTGACGTCGACCTTGTTGATGCGCGCGATCTGACCCAGGCTTTCGCCTTTCTTCACCCTGTAGGTGCGGGTGCGTGCAGGCTTTTCGTCCACTTCGGCGACTTCTTCAAACACCGGCATCGCATATTGCATGCCCGGTTGCACCGGGATCGTCAGCGCCTGCCCGCGTTTCAAAGGAGCGCCGGACAACTTGTTGACGTCTTTGAGGGTACTGATCGAGACCTTGTAGCGGCTGGCAAGGCTGGCGAGGCTATCGCCCGGACGTACGCGGTATTGCTGCCAGTCGACCAATTCCTCAGGCTTCATGTTCGACAGGTTTGCCGTCAACAACTGCGATTTCGACGTCGGCACCAGCAGGTGCTGCGGGCCGTCGATGGTCAGGCGCTTTTTGAAGGCGGGGTTGAGCTGCACCAGTTCGTCTTCGTCGATGTTGGCCATGGCCGCGACCTTGGAGAGGTCCATGCGCTGATTCAGCTCGACCACCTGGAAGTACGGCTTGTTGTCGATCGGGTTGAGGTTGACGCCATACGCGTCAGGCGACATCACCACTTGGGAGAGTGCCAGCAGTTTCGGCACGTAGTCGCGGGTTTCCTGCGGCAGCGGCAGGTTCCAGTAATCGGTGGGCAGGTTGAGCTTTTCGTTGCGTTCGATGGCGCGGCTGACCGTGCCTTCGCCGGCATTGTAGGCCGCCAGCGCCAACAGCCAGTCGCCGTTGAACATGTCGTGCAGCTTGGTCAGGTAATCCAGTGCTGCCGTGGTGGACGCCGTGATGTCGCGGCGGCCGTCATAGAAGTTGGTCTGACGCAGGTTGAAGTAACGACCGGTGGACGGAATGAACTGCCAGATGCCGGCTGCATCGCTGCGCGACAGGGCCATCGGGTTGTACGCGCTCTCGATAACCGGCAGCAACGCCAGTTCGAGCGGCATGTTGCGCTCTTCCAGACGCTCGACGATGTAATGCATGTACAGGCTGCCGCGGTTACCGGCCGTTTCCAGGAACGACGGGTTGTTGGCGTACCAGAGGCGCTGCTGATCAATGCGCGGGTTGAGGTCGTTGCCGTCTTGCAGCTGGAAACCTTGACGCATGCGCTCCCACACATCGTGCGGCGGGGCGAGCGGCACGGGTTTGCGCGCGATATAAACGGGTTTTGGTTTGGTGCTGGCGACGGGGTGAGCAGCGCTGGCGCCGTTCCCGGATTCGAGGCCGCCGGTGCTCTGGCAGCCTGCCAATGTCGCGCTCGCGACCACTGCGATCGCCTGGGCCAACCGAGTCAATGTGTCGGAATTAAAGGTTTTGCGTAGAGATGACGACATTGGCTGGGGGATAGTTCCAGGCGAAAATGTCGGGCGATTCTAGAAAGCGGCTCGGTAACGGTCAACCTTTCAGAATTTCCGTGCTGATTCGCAGCCTGTTTAGAACTTATCTTTCCATGCCCGCAGGACCGCAAAAACCTCTGCGGGCGTTGCGTTATGGGTTCCGCTCCGTTCGTCTGCTTTTTGTTTCACTTCGATGACCGATGCTCGTAAAAACGGGTTGGTCTTGCGCTCCAGTGCCAGACTGGACGGTACGCTGATACGGTTTTGCTCACGCCATTGCGTCACCTCCTCGAAGCGCCGGGCGACGTCGGCGTTGTCCGGCTCGACCGCAACGGCAAAACGCAGATTGCTCAGCGTGTATTCATGAGCGCAGTAGACGTGTGTGCTGTCCGGCAGTTCGGCGAGCCGGGTCAGGGAATGATGCATCTGTTCTGGCGTGCCTTCGAATAACCGGCCGCACCCGGCGGCGAACAGCGTATCGCCGCAGAACAGCAGCGGCTGCTGCGCGTCAGCGTGGTAAAAGGCAATGTGGCCCAGGGTGTGCCCGGGTACCGCATGAACGTCGAATGTCAGGCCCAGTGCGGTGACTTGATCGTTGTCCGACAGGGCCACGTCCCGCGCCGGGATGTTTTCGCTGGCCGGGCCGTAGACGCTGGCGCCTGTCAGGGTTTTAAGTTGTGCAACGCCGCCGGTGTGGTCAGCGTGGTGGTGAGTGATGAGAATGTCGGTCAGACGCCACTCCGGGTTACGCTCCAGCCAGGCGATGACGGGAGCGGCATCCCCCGGGTCAACCACGGCGCAGCGCTTGGCGGCATTGTCTTGTAACAACCAGATGTAGTTATCGCTAAAAGCAGGCAGGGCATCGACCTGTATCATGGGCGCGGTTCGCTTTGCTGGAAACATAGAGAAGCATCTTAGAGTCTGAACAGACCCGAGGCGAGTCTCTCTCACGAGAACCTTCCCAACTGGATGGCGCTCGCACCGACGACCTCATGGAGACCGGAAATGACCGATGAAGCGTTCGCCCAGGCTGATCCGGAATGGCTTGAGCTGATCAGCGCAGCCCGCGACTGGCTGTCCGGGCCCCTGGGGCAGTTACTGCTGGAAGAAGAGAGCCGTGCTCTGGAACAGGAGCTCGAGCGTTTTTTCGGCGGTTATCTGGTGCATTACGGTCCGTCCGCGCAAACACCGCCACCGGCAAAACAGGTGCAGCGCAACGTGCGCCTGGGCGCGCCGTTGCCAGGGGTCGAGATCGTGTGCGAGGAGCAGGCCTGGCCCTTGAGCGAGCACGCCGCTGACGTTGTGGTCATGCAGCACGGCCTGGATTTCTGTCTGTCGCCCCACGGTCTGTTGCGCGAAGCGGCCAGCAGCGTGCGTCCCGGCGGGCATCTGGTGATCCTCGGCATCAATCCCTGGAGCACCTGGGGCATTCGCCATTTTTTCGCCAACGATGCCTTGCGCAGGGCGCGTTGCATCTCGCCTTCGAGGGTCGGCGACTGGCTCAACCTGCTGGGCTTTGCGCTGGAGAAACGCCGCTTCGGGTGCTATCGTCCGCCGCTTGCTTCGCCCAAGTGGCAGGCCCGCCTGGCCGGACTCGAACGTCTCGGCGAGGGCTGGCAAAGTCCTGGCGGCGGCTTCTATTTGTTGATCGCGCGCAAGATGAGCGTAGGGCTGCGGCCCGTGCGCATGCCGCGCCGCGAACCAATGGGCAAATTGCTGCCCCTGCCGATGGCCAAGGTCAATCGGCGCACGCCCGAGCCTTGATTCACCCCGGGCGCCACGCTTTCTCATTTTTTGGAAACATCGTAATGAGCGATACCGTAGAACTCTTCACCGATGGCGCCTGCAAGGGCAACCCCGGCCCCGGCGGCTGGGGCGCGTTGCTGGTGTGCAAAGGCGTCGAAAAAGAACTCTGGGGCGGTGAAGCCAACACCACCAACAACCGCATGGAGTTGCTTGGCGCCATCCGCGGGCTGGAAGAACTGAAGCGGCCCTGCGAAGTGGTCCTGGTGACCGACTCGCAGTACGTCATGAAGGGCATCACCGAGTGGATGACCAACTGGAAGAAGCGCGGCTGGAAGACCGCCGCGAAGGAGCCGGTAAAAAATGCCGACCTCTGGAGACAGCTGGACGAGCAGGTCAATCGCCACACCGTGAGCTGGAAGTGGGTGCGTGGCCATATCGGCCATCCCGGTAACGAACGCGCTGACCAGCTGGCCAATCGCGGCGTGGACGAAGTGCGCGGGATCAAGCACGCCTGATCAATACACGGGCCTGGTCGCTGGGCGATTACGACTGTAGGAGCTGGCTTGCTGGCGAATGCATTGCGATCAGCGGACATTTTCAGCGCTGACACAACGCGTTCGCCAGCAAGCCGGCTCATATGTATGGACTCGCCTCCACTGTCTACCCGCTTTTCAAACACTGCCACCCGGTTGCATCTATGTATAAGGCCTGTTCGAGGAAGCCACTCTGGGCTTCTGGCCAACATTGGTTGAGCTCGCGGTATGCCTATTACAGTTA
>NZ_DASVUM010000214.1:0-21461 GCF_036387035.1 Pseudomonas sp.
TCCACACTGGCCTCTTCCCGGCTGAAGCCGGTCCTACTGACACCGCGCGTAACCCTTGTAGGACCGGCTTTAGCCGGGAAGACGTCGTGTGTCATGCCGCAGAATTGAGGGTGTTGCCACTGGCCCCTTTCGGCTGAAGCCGGTCCTACTGAGACCGCGCGTAAGCATTGTAGGACCGGCTTTAGCCGGGAAGAAGTCGGTAGTCACGCCGCAAAATTGAGGGTGTTGCCACTGGCCCCTTCCCGGCTGAAGCCGGTCCTACTGAGACCGCGCGTAAGCATTGTAGGACCGGCTTTAGCCGGGAAGGCGTCGGTTGTCACGCCGCAGAATTGAGGATGTTGCAACTGACCCCTTCCCGGCTGAAGCCGGTCCCACAGACCAGTCGCGTACACCTGTATGACTGGCTTTAGCCGGGAAGACGTCGTGTGTCATGTCGCAGGATCGAGGGTGTCCACACTGGCCTCTTCCCGGCTGAAGCCGGTCCTACTGACACCGCGCGTAACCCTTGTAGGACTGGCTTTTAGCCGGGAAAGCGTCGTGTCTCATGCCGCAGGATCGAGGATGTCCACACTGGCCTCTTACCGGCTGAAGCCGGTCCTACTTAACATCACCGTCCGCCAGAAATCTTCTGACAACCACTAGCCATACTTGAGTCCGCTTTCTGCTTTTATTGTTTGCCCTCACACGAAGAGGAGCAATGGATGCAGGAAATCAAACATGGGCGGTCTCTCCGTATCGGTCGATCTTCCCAGCCAGGGAACGTCTATCTCGTGACCTCTGTGGTCAAGAATCGCCTGCCTATATTCGGTGATATTCAGAAAGCCCACCCGGTGGTCACGGAAATGGAGCACTTGCATGACTCAGAGGTTGTGTACTCGATGGCGTGGGTGGTTATGCCTGACCATCTTCATTGGTTGTTTGAACTCAAGTCAGGATCACTGCCCACGCTCATGCAATCGCTGAAGGGCAGAAGTGCCTTCGAAGTAAACAAGGCTTACGGCGCAAAAACACTCACATGGCAGAAGGGTTATCACGATCACGGAGTCAGGGCTGAAGAGGATCTCGTCGAGATTGCGCGATATGTCGTTAATAACCCAGTAAGGGCAGGCTTGGTGAGTCAGCGGGAGGAGTATCCATTGTGGGGTTGTGAATGGGTGCTCGAGCAGGACTGGCTTTAGCCGGGAAAGCGTCGGGTGTCACGCCGCAGAATCGACGGTGTAGCACCTGGCCTCTTCCCGGCTGAAGCCGGTCCAACTGACACCGCGCGTAACCATTGTAGGACTGGCTTTAGCCGGGAAGACGTCGTGTGTCATGCCGCAGGGTCGAGGGTGTCCACACTGGCCCTTTCCCGGCTGAAGCCGGTCCCACAGACCAATCGCGTACACCTGTAGGATTGGCTTTAGCCGGGAAGACGTCGGTTGTCACGCCGCAGGGTCGAGGGTGTCCACACTGGCCTCTTCCCGGCTGAAGCCGGTCCCACAGACCAATCGCGTACACCTGTAGGACTGGCTTTAGCCGGGAAGACGTAAGCCGTCACGCTGCAGAAACCCGGCGTAGTTATTCCGCAATCAACCAGTCCATCTTCCAGTCACCCTGCGTCTGGCCGAGTTTCTTCGCCAGCCATGGCATCAATTCGCGCAGCTCTTCTTCCAGCCCCCATGGCGGATTGGCGATCGCCAGGCCGGAGCCGTTGAGGCTGTTGGGTGTGTCCAGCGGATGCACGAACAACTCGACGCGCAGCAACTTCGGCGCGCCGGTTTCGGCCAGTTCCTGATAGAAACGCTTGAGCGCGCGCTGGTCCTTTATCGGGTACCAGATGGCCGTAACGGTCTGGCGCATGCGCGCGACAGTTTCTTTTAAGGCGACGGAGCAGCGCTTCATTTCGTCGAGTTGCTCGAACGGCGGGTCGATCAGCATGACTGCACGCTTCTCGTGAACCGGCAACAACGCGCGCGGTACGTGCCAGCCTTCGCCGAGATGCACGGCAACACGGCGGTCGTATTTCATGTTGTCTTTGAGCAGCGCGCCGTCTTCGGGGTGCTTTTCGTTGAGCAGCACGCGGTCCTGTTCGCGGGTCAGGCGACGGGCCAGTTCGGGCGAGCCCGGGTAGTAACGCAGCTCGCCGGTCTTGCTGTTCATCTGGCGAATAGCATCAATGTAACCGGCCGCCATCTCAGGCACGTCATCGGCCTCCCACAAGCGGCCAATGCCTTCGATCCATTCGCCAGTGCGCGTTGCCTGATCGCCCTGCAAATCATAAAGGCCGATGCCCGCGTGGGTGTCGAGGTAAGCGAATGGCTGCTCCTTGCGCGACATAAGCGCGATCAAGCGAGTCAGAACGATATGTTTGAAGACGTCGGCGTGGTTGCCGGCGTGGAAGGCGTGACGGTAATTCATGGCGGCTCCTGGAAGGCTGCGGAGTTTAACAAAACAGCTGAAGTTGCGCAGACCGCTCATGCCCTGCCCGCCCGGGGAGCCAAACAACGGGCAAAAAAATCCCCGGTTAAGCCGTTACAAAACCGGGGGCGAGGCACGCGCGCGAGCAGAGGGTGACCAAACCGTATCCCGCGCGCTGTAAGTGAAGCGATTATGGCAAACGGACCAACCGGTTACATAGCCGAAAACGACACGGTTATACGCATGCCAGACATCAGCGCCACGCGCACTTGCCGAGCGAATACGCGCGCGACCAGAATCGGTTCAATCCCACCAAAGGAGCCAACCTCATGATGCACGCAGACCTTATCGACCAGGACGATCTGATCAGCCAACTCAGATCGATCGGTCTCGACGTGCCGTCCGGCGTCAGCGCAGAGCAGGCGTGCGCTCAAGCGGTGCGCGGTCTGAATGAAGACCGCGCCCGCGAATTGCGCAAGCTGGTGGAAAAGATACTCAGCGGCAGTGCGACGGTTCTGCCGGCGGTGCGCCAAGCGATTGATCAGCAGTTATTGCCTGCGCTTGCGACCTACAAGCAGGGCCAGGCGCAGGCGTGAACTAACGCAACGCCGACCGATCGCAAAGCGCCGGCCTTACAAGCGCACACTCGCAAACGTCGATTCATTGCGCGCCTGACTCAATGCCGACAGCGGGCCGGACAGCGGCGTCATGACCATCGACTGCGGGATCGGCAGCATTACCACCTGTTGCGCGGTATTGGAGCCGACGCGCTCGTCACGCGGGGGGATGCCGAAGTATTCGCGGTAGCACTTGGAGAAGTGCGGCGTGGACACGAATCCGCAGACCGATGCCACTTCGATGATCGACATCGGCGTCTGCTTGAGCAACTGGCGTGCGCGGATCAGGCGCAGCTTGAGGTAATAGCGCGAGGGCGAGCAGTGCAGGTATTTCTGGAACAGCCTTTCCAGCTGACGCCGGGACACCGCCACGTAAACCGCCAGTTCGTCCAGGTCGATCGGTTCTTCGAGGTTGGCCTCCATCAGCGCGACGATTTCCTGCAGCTTCGGCTGATTGGTGCCCAGCATGTGCTTGAGCGGCACACGCTGGTGATCCTGTTCGTTGCGGATGCGCTCGTAGACGAACATCTCCGAGATCGCGGCGGACAGCTCACGGCCATGATCGCGGCTGATCAGGTGCAGCATCATGTCCAGAGGGGCGGTGCCGCCGGAGCTGGTGAAGCGATTGCGGTCGAGGGTGAACAGTCGCGTACTCATGGCGACGCGAGGGAAAGCTTCCTGCATGGCGGCGAGGCATTCCCAGTGCACGCTGCAATCAAACCCGTCCAGCAGGGCCGCACACGCCAATGCCCAGCTCCCGGTACACACCGCACCCAGCCGGCGAGACTGGCGCGCCTGACTTTGCAGCCAGCTGACGTGCCCGCGGGTGACGGTGCGCTGAATGCCGACGCCGCCGCAGACAATCACCGTGTCGAGCACCGGCGCCTTGTGCATGGCGGCGTCCGGAGTGATTTGCAGACCGTCGCTGGCCCAGACCTGGCCGCCATCAGCGGTCAGCGTGGTCCAGCGATACAGCTCGCGACCTGAAAGCTGGTTCGCCATGCGCAGTGGCTCGACCGCAGACGCGAGGGAGATCAGTGTGAAGTTGTCCAGCAGCAGGAAGCCGATGGATTGGGGCGCACGGTTCTGGGGTTGAGCCCCGGAGTTGAACGTAGTCATCACACTTTCTCCTCACACGTAAAACGGTTGAAGGCCTCGGCAAAGGCTCTCGTTGTATCGCCCCCATCTGTGGAGGGCTTGGTCAATGCAACGCAAATGCCATGCCTAAAGTTGAATGGGCATTCAACAACCCCTGATCGCGACGTCGCGAAGTGTCTATTCAGGAGCGACATGATGATTCGATTCACGACCTCAGCGCCGCCTGACCGCGGGAACGGTGGGCGGGATGAGCAATTCCGTAGCACTTGTGTGAACCATCGGACAGGCAGGGAGTCCGCGAGTGTCACCCGACGCACGGGGTGACCGGCCGCCCGCAAGAGGCTGCGTATTCGGATGGCATCGCGCCAGCCTGGCAGTGGGTGCGCGCTAAAACGTAGCGGCGGGAGTAAGCCGTGGGCGAAAAGCGAGCAGCCAGATCTGACTCATCTTCAAACCCGGGTGCGCAGGATGTTACCGGCTCAACATTCGACCGCACTTACGGCCAGCCCGCCGCGCGACGTCTCTTTGTATTTGTCGTGCATGTCGGCACCGGTGTCGCGCATGGTGCGGATGACCCGGTCCAGCGAGATGAAGTGCTGGCCGTCGCCACGCAGGGCCATCTGCGCGGCGTTGATGGCTTTTACGGCGGCGATGGCGTTGCGCTCGATGCAGGGGACCTGAACCAGGCCGCCCACCGGATCGCACGTGAGCCCCAGGTTGTGCTCCAGGCCGATCTCGGCGGCGTTGCATACCTGTTCAGGCGACGCACCAAGGATGTCCGCCAGTCCGGCAGCCGCCATGGCGCACGCCGAACCGACCTCGCCCTGACACCCGACCTCGGCACCGGAGATCGACGCATTCTTCTTGCAGAGAATGCCGATAGACGCGGCCGCCAGCAGGTAATCCACCACGTTGGCTTCGCTCACCTCATCACTGAACTTGACGAAGTAATGCAGCACCGCCGGAATGATGCCTGCCGCGCCGTTGGTGGGCGCCGTGACCATGCGACCTCCAGCGGCGTTTTCCTCGTTGACCGCCAGCGCGAAGAGATTGACCCACTCCATGGCGCTCAATGTCGAGCCAATCACATTAGGCTTGTTCAGTTCCAAAAGGCTGCGATGCAGACGCGCCGCACGGCGACGCACATTCAGACCGCCCGGCAAGATGCCTTCATGCTTCAAACCCAGTTCCACACATGCCTGCATGGCCCGCCACAGGTGCATGAGCCCAGCGCGAATCTCCTCTTCGCTGCGCCAGACCTTCTCGTTTTCCATCATCAGTTGCGACACCCGCAGGCCGTGTTTCTCGCAGAGCATCAGCAGCTCCTCGGCGCTGGAAAAGTCGTAGGGCAGCACCGTCTCGTCCCGATCCAGCACGCCACTGGCGGCCTGGGCTTCATCGACGACAAAACCGCCGCCCACCGAGTAGTACGTGTCGCGGTGAAACTCGCCGCGCTCATTGAACGCGACCAGGGTCATGGCATTGGGATGGAACGGCAGGTTTTCGTCGATGAGCAGCATGTCGCGCGACCAAACGAAAGGTATCGGACGATCACCGTTGAGCTTCAAGGTGTTCGTTTCACGCAGTTCGGCAATGCGCTGGCCGATCAGCGCGGGATCAATCGCATCGGGCCAGTCGCCCATCAATCCCATGATCACGGCGCTGTCGCTGCCATGGCCGACACCGGTCGCCGACAACGAGCCATAAAGCCGGACTTCAAGGCGGTGCACCTGCGCCAGCTGATCGCGCTCGCGCAGGCCCTGAACGAACAATGCCGCAGCGCGCATCGGCCCGACGGTGTGAGAGCTGGACGGGCCGATACCGATCTTGAACAGGTCGAACACGCTGATTGCCATTACCCGCAAACCTCCGAAAACAGGGCTCCCGGCGCACCGCGCGGCCGGCGAAGGAGCTGCTACGCTCAAGCAGCGATCCATCGAGATGGCAGCATCATCAGCCTTTTGTTTTACGCGGCGGCGTCTCACACCGACTCACCCATGCCCACCAACGTCGTCGCGGCGCACGCCCTGCCTGAGCACGATCGGCTGCCGATTTCGGCACTTTTTGCCGTATCGTCACTCTGCTTTGTCCCGGGGATCATTCGGCGAGCGGGGAAAAAAGCTGTAAGCGACGTCACTGATGCTGGATACGACTCCCTGTGTACTGGATACGACGCCCCCTGTAGGCGTTTGTTTTTCGCTGTTACATGATCGTTGTCGACTCAATCGCCAGACGCAGTGATAGAGCAGTTTTCTCAACTTGACTCGCCGACACCAGAAAACGCATCAGCTGCGGCTGATGCCGAGAAGAAAACACCAAAGGAGTCCAACATGAAAGGTTCACAAAGGCTGTTGCTGGGCGTTGCGCTGAGTCTTCCCCTCCTGGCCCAGGCCGCAGAGCCCGCCGCTTGCAAGACGGTCAATTTTTCCGATGTGGGCTGGACCGACATAACGGCGACCACCGCCGTCACCAGCGTCGTGCTGCAATCGTTGGGCTACAAAACCAAAACCACCATGATTTCCGTGCCCGTGACCTACAAGTCGCTGGCCGATGGCAAGAACATGGACGTCTTCCTGGGCAACTGGATGCCGACCATGGAAAACGACATCAAGGCCTACCGCGACGCCGGCACCGTCGAGACCGTGCGCGCCAACCTTGAAAACGCCAAGTACACCCTCGCCGTTCCCCAGGCCCTCTATGACAAGGGCCTTCATGACTTCGCCGACATCGTCAAATTCAAGAAAGAGCTCGACGGCAAGATCTACGGCATCGAACCGGGCAACGACGGAAATCGCCTGATCCAGAGCATGATCGACAAGAACGCCTTTGGCCTGAAAGACGCCGGCTTCAAGGTCGTCGAATCGAGCGAAGCGGGGATGCTGTCCCAGGTTGACCGCGCCTCGCGACGCAACACCGACGTGGTGTTCCTGGGCTGGGAACCGCACCCGATGAACACCCGCTTCAAAATCAAATATCTCACCGGCGGCGATGATTTCTTCGGCCCCGACTTCGGCAAAGCCACTGTCTACACCAACGTGCGCAAGGGCTACACCACCGAGTGCGCGAACGTCGGTCAGTTGCTGAAGAATCTGTCCTTCACCCTGCCGGTGGAAAGCGCGTTGATGGGCAACATCCTCGACGACAAGATGAAGCCTGAAGCCGCCGCCAAGGCGTGGCTGAAAACCAACCCTCAAGTACTCGATACCTGGCTGGCGGGTGTCACCACCGTGGACGGAAAACCTGGCCTGGAAGCCGCAAAAGCCGAGCTGACGAAGTAACTCGACAGGCAGGCGGGTACGCCCGCCTGTTGTCCTCTTTTCATCCCGCACGCGGACAACCGATACCATGCTGACTGATCATAAAATCCCTCTGGGTCAATACATCGCCGGCTTTGTCGAATGGCTGACGCAGCACGGCGCCAGCACCTTCGACGCCATCGCCTCGTCACTGGAAACCATGATCCACGGACTGACTGGCGGCCTGACCTGGTTCAACCCCTTCGTGCTGATCGGCCTGGTTGCCCTGCTTGCCCACTTTATTCAGCGCAAATGGGGCTTGACCGCATTTGTGATCATTTCCTTTCTGCTGATCCTCAACCTGGGTTACTGGCAGGAAACCATGGAGACCCTGGCGCAGGTACTGTTCGCCACGGCGGTCTGTGTGGTGATTGGCGTGCCGCTGGGCATCATTGCCGCGCACAAGCCGATGTTCTACACCTGCATGCGACCCGTGCTCGACCTGATGCAGACCGTCCCTACCTTCGTTTACCTGATCCCGACCCTGACTCTGTTCGGCCTCGGCGTGGTGCCGGGCCTGATTTCGACGGTGGTGTTCGCGATTGCCGCGCCTATCCGCCTCACCTACCTGGGCATCTGTGATGTCCCGCAGGAACTCCTCGACGCCGGCAAAGCCTTCGGCTGCTCGCGCCGTCAACTGCTCTCGCGCATCGAACTGCCCCACGCCATGCCGAGCATCGCGGCTGGCATCACCCAGTGCATCATGCTGTCGCTGTCGATGGTAGTGATCGCTGCGTTGGTGGGGGCGGACGGCTTGGGCAAACCCGTGGTCAACGCATTGAACACTGCTGATATCGCCCTGGGCTTCGAAGCGGGCCTGGCGATCGTATTGCTGGCGATCATGCTCGACCGGATCTGCAAACAACCGGACGCAAAAGTGAGGGCCGACGCATGAGCATCATCAAATTCGATCAGGTTGACGTCGTCTTTTCCAAAGACCCGCGTGAGGCACTCAAGCTGTTGGACCAGGGCCTTACGCGGGCAGAAATCCTCAAGAAAACCGGGCAGATCGTCGGCGTTGAAAAAGCTTCGCTGGAGATCAACAAAGGGGAGATCTGCGTGCTGATGGGCCTGTCCGGCTCGGGCAAATCCAGCCTCCTGCGCTGCATCAACGGCCTGAACACGGTCAGCCGCGGTTCGCTGTTCGTCGAGCACGAAGGCAAGCAGATCAACATCGCTGCCTGCACCCCCGCCGAGCTGAAGATGATGCGCACCAAGCGCATCGCGATGGTGTTCCAGAAGTTCGCGCTGATGCCTTGGCTGACCGTGCGGGAGAACATCAGTTTCGGCCTGGAAATGCAGGGCCGCCCCGAGAAGGAACGGCGCAAGCTGGTGGACGAAAAGCTTGAGCTGGTGGGCCTGACCCAATGGCGCAACAAGAAGCCCGACGAGCTGTCGGGCGGCATGCAGCAGCGTGTCGGCCTGGCGCGGGCGCTGGCAATGGACGCCGACATTCTGCTGATGGACGAGCCGTTTTCGGCCCTCGACCCGCTGATCCGCCAAGGCCTGCAGGATGAACTCCTGGCCCTGCAGAAGAAGCTGAACAAGACCATCGTTTTCGTCAGTCACGACCTGGACGAGGCGCTCAAGCTCGGCACCCGGATCGCCATCATGAAAGACGGCCGGATCATTCAGTACAGCGTGCCTGAAGAAATCGTGCTCAACCCCGCCGACGAGTACGTGCGTACGTTTGTCGCCCATACCAATCCGCTCAACGTGCTCTGCGGTCGCAGCCTGATGCGCCCGATCACCCAGTGCACGCGCATCAATGGTTCTCAGGTATGCCTGGACCCGAGCGACGACACATGGATTGATCTCACCGACGGCAACGCCATCACGGGCGCCCGCCAGCACGGTGCGACCCTTGATTTGCAAAGCTGGGCGCCGGGCCAGTCGGTGGAAACGCTGGGCCGCAAACCCACTGTTGTTCACTCTGACATCGGCATGCGCGACGCCTTGCAAATCCGCTACCACACCGGCAACAAGCTGGTCCTGCAGGAAAACAACGAGCTGGTCGGCATCCTCGGCGACAGCGAGCTGTATCACGCATTGCTGGGCAAAAATCACGGCTGAGAGCAGCAATAAGTTGAGAGTTACAAGCCGCAAGAACGGGTTTCCAAGCCCATTTCTTGCAGCTTGAAGCTCGGCGCTTGTAGCTGCTTTTCTGCGCCTCCAATTTTTTGTTGATTGAACGTTCAATTAAAAAGCTTTACAGTGGACGCCGTTTCCAGCCATTCACGATCACCCGGCACGTCAAGGAGCCCTAAAGATGCCCAAGGTCGGTATGCAACCCATTCGGCGCCAACAGTTGATCCAGGCCACCCTCACGGCGGTCGATCAGGTCGGCATGGGCGACGCCAGCATTGCGCTGATCGCCAGACTGGCAGGGGTCTCCAACGGCATCATCAGTCACTACTTCCAGGACAAGAATGGCCTGATCGCAGCGACGATGCGCCACCTGATGAATGCGCTGATCGCCAGCGTCGCCGAGCGGCGCCGGGCGTTGAACGACGACAGCCCGCGGGCTCATCTGAAAGTCATCATCGAAGGCAACTTCGATTCCAGCCAGGTCAATGGCCCTGCAATGAAAACCTGGCTCGCCTTCTGGGCAACCAGCATGCATTCGCCCTCGCTGCACCGGTTGCAGCGGATCAACGATCACCGCCTGTATTCCAACCTCTGCTGCCAGTTCCGCCGCGCACTGCCGCTGGATGAAGCACGCAGCGCAGCCCGAGGGCTGGCGGCTTTGATCGATGGCTTATGGCTGCGCGGCGCGCTCTCGGGCGACGCGTTCGATACCGAACAAGCGCAACGGATCGCCTACGAGTACATGGACTTTCAACTGGCAAAAGCGCCGAGCTGAAGCAGCCGGCATCACGATCGAGGCTGCGCACGGCGCACCCGATCGTTACCCATCCCAGACTACTGCGAGGACTTTATGGCCCGTTTCGAATTGCAAAAACTCTACATTGACGGCCGCTACGTCGACGCCAGCAACAACACCACCTTCGACGCCATCAACCCGGCCACGGGCGAAGTCCTGGCCCAGGTGCAGCGCGCGAGCAAAGAAGACGTCGAGCGCGCCGTTATCAGCGCAGAAAAAGGCCAGAAAATCTGGGCCGCCATGACCGCCATGGAGCGCTCGCGCATCCTGCGTCGTGCGGTCGATATCCTGCGTGAACGCAACGATGAACTGGCCGAACTGGAAACCCTGGACACCGGCAAAGCGATCTCCGAAACCAAATACGTCGACATCGTCACCGGTGCCGACGTGCTGGAGTACTACGCCGGCCTGGTGCCTGCCATCGAAGGCGAGCAGATTCCGCTGCGTGACACCTCGTTCGTCTACACCCGCCGTGAGCCACTGGGCGTCACCGTCGGCATCGGCGCGTGGAATTACCCCATCCAGATTGCCTTGTGGAAGTCCGCGCCTGCGCTGGCCGCCGGCAACGCAATGATCTTCAAGCCGAGCGAAGTCACCTCGTTGACCACGCTCAAACTGGCAGAAATCTACACCGAAGCCGGCGTGCCGGACGGCGTCTTCAACGTACTGACCGGCGCCGGCAGCGAGGTCGGCAGCTGGCTGACCGAGCACCCGCGCATCGAGAAGATCTCGTTCACCGGTGGCGTGCAGACCGGCAAGAAAGTCATGGCCAGCGCTTCGAGCTCCTCGCTCAAGGAAGTGACCATGGAGCTGGGCGGCAAATCCCCGCTGATCATTTTCGACGACGCCGACCTGGACCGCGCCGCCGACATCGCAATGATGGCCAACTTCTACAGCTCCGGTCAGGTCTGCACCAACGGCACACGGGTGTTCGTGCCGAGCGCGCTGAAGGCAGCGTTCGAAGCGAAAATCCTGGAGCGCGTCAAGCGCATCCGCGTCGGCGACCCGCAGGACGACAACACTAATTTCGGCCCGCTGGTGAGCTTCGCGCACATGGAAAACGTGCTCGGCTACATCACCAAAGGCAAGGAAGAAGGCGCACGCCTGCTAATCGGCGGTGATCGTCTGACCGAGGGCGACCTGGCCCGTGGCGCGTTTGTTGCGCCGACGGTCTTCACCGACTGCACCGATGAGATGACCATCGTCAAAGAGGAAATCTTCGGCCCGGTCATGAGCATCCTCAGCTACGACAGCGAAGAAGAAGTGGTTCGCCGCGCCAACGACACCGAAATGGGTCTGGCCGCCGGTATCGTGACCAAGGACCTGAACCGCGCGCACCGCGTGATCCATCAACTGGAAGCCGGTATCTGCTGGATCAACGCCTGGGGCGAGTCCGACGCGAAGGTGCCGGTCGGTGGCTACAAGCAGTCGGGCGTGGGCCGCGAAAACGGCATCAGCTCACTGGCGCAGTACACACGGATCAAGTCTGTTCAGGTCGAGCTGGGCGATTACGCGTCGGTGTTCTGATCCCGCACCGCCCCTTGTGGGAGCCCGCTTGCTCGCGACTGAGTCAGCTCATTCAACGTTGTAGAACCTGACCCATCGCGTTCGCCAGCAAGCCGGCTCCTACAAGTTGTAACCGATTACCTTCGCTCCATTTTCAGACATATCTCAAAGAGGGAGCATTTCAATGTCCCAGGAATACGACTACATCATCATCGGCGCCGGCTCGGCCGGTAACACTTTGGCAGCCCGTCTTACCGAAGACGCCGGCGTCACCGTCCTGTTGCTCGAAGCAGGCGGTCCGGACTACCGCGCCGACTTCCGCACGCAGATGCCGGCCGCTCTCGCCTTCCCGCTGCAAGGCCGTCGCTACAACTGGGCCTACGAGACAGAGCCCGAGCCGCACATGAACAACCGCCGCATGGAATGTGGTCGCGGCAAGGGCCTGGGTGGCTCGTCGCTGATCAACGGCATGTGCTACATCCGCGGCAACGCCATGGACTACGACGGCTGGTCGAAAAACCCGGGACTGGAAGACTGGTCCTACCTCGATTGCCTGCCTTATTTCCGCAAGGCCGAAACCCGCGACATCGGCCCCAACGACTACCACGGTGGCGAAGGCCCGGTCAGCGTGACCACGCCCAAGGCCGGTAATAACCCGCTGTTCGCCGCAATGGTGGAAGCAGGCGTGCAAGCCGGCTATCCGCGCACCGACGACCTTAACGGTTATCAACAGGAAGGCTTTGGCCCGATGGACCGTACCGTCACGCCGGCTGGCCGTCGTGCCAGCACCGCGCGTGGTTATCTGGATGAAGCCAAGAAACGTTCGACCTTGACCATCGTCACCCACGCGCTGACCGACCGCATTCTGTTCGACAACAAGCGCGCCGTCGGCGTGGCCTACATGGTCGGCGACAGCGACGCCCGCATCGAAGCGCGTGCGCGCAAGGAAGTCCTGCTGTGTGGCGGCGCAATTGCCTCGCCACAGATCCTGCAGCGTTCCGGCGTCGGCCCTGCGCCGCTGCTGAAGAAGCTCGACATTCCGGTGGTGCACGATCTGCCGGGCGTTGGCGAGAACCTGCAAGACCACCTGGAAATGTACCTGCAGTACGCCTGCAAAGAACCGGTCTCTTTGTACCCGTCGCTGCTGTGGTGGAACCAGCCGGCCATCGGCGCCGAGTGGATGTTCCTGGGCAAGGGCATCGGCGCCAGCAACCAGTTCGAGGCGGGCGGCTTCATTCGTTCGCGCAAGGAATTCGAATGGCCGAACATTCAATATCACTTCCTGCCGGTCGCGATTAACTACAACGGCAGCAAAGGCGTGCAAGAACACGGCTTCCAGGCTCACGTGGGTTCGATGCGCTCGCCCAGCCGTGGCCGCGTGCAATTGAAGTCGAAGAATCCGCGCGAGTACCCGAGCATTCTTTTCAACTACATGGCGTCCGAGCAGGACTGGCAGGAATTCCGTGACGGCATTCGCCTGACCCGCGAAATCATGCAGCAGCCGGCGCTGGACCGTTACCGTGGCCGCGAAATCAGCCCGGGCATCGAGGTGCAGACCGACGAGCAACTGGACACCTTCATCCGCGAGCACGCCGAGACCGCGTATCACCCGTCCTGCTCGTGCAAAATGGGCACCGATGAGATGGCTGTCGTCGATGGTCAGGGTCGTGTGCACGGGATGGAAGGGCTGCGCGTGGTGGATGCGTCGATCATGCCGCTGATCACCACCGGTAACCTCAACGCGCCGACGATCATGCTGGCCGAGAAAATCGCCGACAAGATCCGCGGTCGCGCTCCACTGCCGCGCAGCACGGCTGATTACTACGTGGCAGGCGACGCGCCGGTGCGTGGCAAGCCGATGCGCGAAGTGGGCCCGTTGGCGCAGTAATTCGCACCAATCAGTGGGATCGGCCAAAACCGGTCCCACTAACGGCGCGCGCTGTGTCAGTGGGACCGGCTTCAGCCGGGAAGAGGCCAGTGGGTACACCCTCGATTTTGCGGTGTCACACCTGACGCATTCCCGGCTAAAGCCGGTCCCACAATGGGTACATCCTGTGCCCGCGTCGTACGACCCTCGCCGCTGCAGTGATCATCCGCGTTATGATTCGGGCCAATGCCTGTCCGAATCGCCAAGGAGCCTTCCTGCATGTTCGACTTCTCCGCTCAGCTCAAACAGCGGTTCGCCGCCCTGCAGAGCAGCGCCCCGTTTTTCTCCCTGCGTTACGTCAAACAGACCAGTCAGCATCTGTCGGTGCGCAAGAATGTGGCCGAACCGCCGCAGTTGAGCATCGACGAAGGCGCGATGCTCACCGTGCGTATCAATGGCGTCGAAGCTTATGCGGCCACCAACGATATCTCCCAACGCGGCCTTCAAAGCGCATTGGAACAGGCTGAAATTCAGGCGCGCCGGCTGGCTCCGCATTCCCTCCTCGACCTGCGCGACCATGCCGTCGCCACCGCTCGTGCCGACTACCTTTCGCCCAATTTGCACAACGCGTTTCCGTCGCTCAGCGACTGCTATGCGCTGCTCAATGTGGAGTCGGCCTCAGTGCCCAAGGACGAGCGTCTGGTCAACTGGCAAGTGAGCCTGGGGCTTGAGAACGTCGAGCAAATTTACCTCAACAACGCCGGTGCCGAGATCCGTCAGGCCCAGCGCTTCGTGTTCCCCGGTCTGAGCGTCACCGCGTACGACGGGCAAGACAGCCAGACCCGCAGCCTCGGTCGAGAAAACTTCGGTCAGCAAGGCGGCGAGGAAGTCATCACTTCGTGCGGGATCATTGGCGCGGCGGTTAACGTCGCCGATCAGGCGCTGCAACTGGTCATGGCGCCCAACACACCCAGCGGCCCGCGCGACCTGTTGCTGACGCCCGACCAGATGACCCTGCAGATCCATGAATCCATCGGCCATCCGCTGGAGCTGGACCGCATTCTGGGCGATGAGCGCAATTACGCCGGGACCAGCTTTGTCAAAGCCAGCGACTTCGGCAGCCTGCAATATGGCTCAAGCCTGCTGAACGTGACATTCGACCCTGAAATCCCGGAGCAACTGGCGAGCTACGGCTTTGACGACGACGGCACGCCCGCGAGCAAACAGTTCCTGATCAAGGAAGGCGTATTGGTGCGGCCCTTGGGCGGTGCCCTGTCGCAATACCGCAGCGGCATGGAAGGTGTTGCCAACAGCCGCGCATCCAGTTGGAACCGCGCACCCATTGATCGCATGGCCAACCTGAATATCGAGCCGGGCGACAAGTCGATGGCGCAGCTCATTGCCGGCATCGAGCACGGCATCGTGATGAGCACCAACCGCTCGTGGTCGATCGACGATGCGCGCAATAAATTCCAGTTCGGCTGCGAGTGGGGTCAACTGATCGAGGACGGCGAACTCAAGGGCGTGGTGAAAAACCCGAACTACCGTGCGATCTCCGCCCGCTTCTGGCGCAACCTCAGCGCAGTCGGCGACGCCAGCACTTTCAAGGTGCTCGGCACGCCCAACTGCGGCAAAGGTGAACCCAATCAAGTCATCCGCGTGGGGCATGCGTCGCCCGCGTGCGTGTTCGCCAGCGTTGATGTTTTCGGAGGTGACGCATGATGTCCCATCAAGCGCAATTCAAGGCCCTGGCCGAGTGGCTGAATAATGCGGTCACGGACGACGAGGGATATACCCTGAGCTACGACGCCGAAGCGTCGGACTTCATCCGCTTCAACCACGCCAAAGTGCGTCAGGCCGGCCATGTGCAGCAGGCCAGCGTGAACTTCAAGCTGATTGCCGACGGCCGTCACGCCAATCTGTACCTCACGCTGTCGGGCGATGCCGAGCTGGATCGACAGCGCCTGAGCGACGCCCTGCTGCAGCTGCGTGAAACACTGAAACTCTTGCCGCAAGACCCTTACCTGCAATTAAACGAAGAAGCCTGGCAGAGCAGCAATGTGCAAGAGACACCGTTGCCGGACAGCGCCCATGTCGTTGCGCTGATCACGCAACTGGGTGAAGGCCTGGACCTGGTCGGTATCTACGCGGCCGGTCCGATTTATCGCGGCTTCGCCAGTTCGAACGGTGCGCTGGGCTGGCATCAGGCCAACAGCTTCAATTTCGACTGGAGCCTGTTCCATGAGAACGGCCAGGCGGTGAAAGCCAATTACGCCGGGCACGCGTGGACCGACGAAGGCTTTACCCGGCGGTTCGCCCTGGCGCGTGAGCAACTTACGTTCCTCGGGCGCCCTGCGCATGCGCTTGCGCCGGGGCACTACCGCGCTTACCTGGCGCCTGCTGCGCTGGAAGAAGTCATGGGCATGCTCAGCTGGGGCGGTTTCTCGGCGCAATCGCTGGCTGACAAGACCAGTCCCCTGCAGCGGCTGTACGACGGCCATGCCACGTTGAGCCCGCTGGTGAGCCTGAATGAGCAGGTCAGCGGCTCGCTGTCCCCTGCGTTTTCCGGCGAGGGTTATCCGCGCATGGACCTGTCTCTGGTGGCTGAAGGCGTCGCTCGGGAGCGCATGATCGACTCGCGCAGCGCCGCGGAATACGGCCTTGTCGCCAACGGCGCCGGCTGGGGCGAGTCGCCGAGCGCGCTGAGCATGGAAAGCGGATCGCTGGCGCTGGATGAGGTCCTGAAAGCGCTGGGCACCGGTCTGTACATCAGCAATCTGTGGTATCTGAATTTTTCGGACCGTACTGCCGGGCGCATCACCGGGATGACGCGCTTTGCCACGTTCTGGGTCGAAGACGGGCAAATCAAGGCACCGGTCAACACCATGCGCTTTGACGACAGTATTTTCAGCCTGCTGGGGACGGCACTGGAGCAACTGACCAGGGAAAGGGAACTCCTGCTCTCGACAAGCACCTACAGTCAGCGTCAGACGGCGTCGAGCTTGCTGCCAGGCGCGCTGCTGAGTGCGTTGACGCTGACGCTGTAACCTCGAAGTCTGTCTGTGGGAGCAGGCTTGCTGGCGAAAGCGGTGGGTCAGTTATCCCAAGCGCGTCTGATGTCATGCGTTCGCCAGCAAGCCGGCTCCTGCGGTGTGCGACCAGAAGCAGGAACTGCAGTCCGACAAGTGGCCCGCGATAGCAACAACCCACAAAGAACGAGCAACCATAAGGACCTTCGATTTACATGCCAACTTCTACGCCGCAGCTGGACGCCCGCACCCTGCGCTGGATGCCATGGGTCATCGCCATCGCCTTCTTTATGCAGAGCCTGGACGGCACGATTCTCAACACGGCGCTGCCGTCCATGGCCCGCTCGCTGGCGGAAGACCCGTTGCGCATGCAGTCGGTGATCATCGCCTACATGCTGACCATCGCACTGCTGATCCCCGCGTCGGGCTGGATTTCCGACCGCTTTGGCATCAAGCGCATCTTCTTCAGTGCCATCTTGCTGTTCAGCTTCGGCTCGCTGCTGTGCGCGGTTGCCAATACCCTCGGCATGCTGGTCGGCGCGCGGATTATTCAGGGCCTCGGCGGGGCGTTGATGATGCCGGTGGGCAGGCTGATCGTGCTGCGTGCCTACCCCCGAACCGAACTGGTCCGCACGCTCAGCTTCATCACGATGCCGGCGCTGCTCGGCCCGCTGATGGGCCCCACGGTTGGTGGCTGGCTGGTGGAGTACCTGAGCTGGCACTGGATCTTCCTGATCAATATTCCTGTGGGAATTCTCGGTTGCTTCGCTGTCCGCAAATTCATTCCTGATCTTCAGGGTGGCGGCCGTACGCGTTTTGATCTGGTGGGGTTCGGCCTGTTTGGCGCGTCCATGGTGCTGATTTCGATTGCTCTGGAAGGCCTTGGCGAACTGCACTTGCCGCACCTGCGGGTGGTGATGCTGCTGTTCGCCGGCATGGCGTGTCTGGCGGCGTACTGGCTGCGCGCCAGTCATGTGGAAGCGCCGTTGTTCTCTGCCCAGCTGTTCAAGACCCGCAGTTTCGCAGTAGGCATCATGGGCAACCTGTTTGCCCGGCTGGGCAGCGGCGCGCTGCCCTTTTTGCTGCCGCTGATGCTGCAAGTCGCGCTGGGCTACTCGCCTTCGCACGCCGGGATGAGCATGATTCCCCTTGCGCTCGCGGCGATGTTCGCCAAGCCGCTGGCCACCAAAGCCATCGAGCGCTTGGGTTATCGCATCGTGCTGACCGGCAATACGCTGCTGCTCGGCATTTTGCTGGCAAGCATGGCGCTGGTCAGTGCCAACACGCCTTACTGGCTATTGTTGGTCCATCTGGCGCTTCTGGGCGGGGTCAACTCGCTGCAATTCTCGGCGATGAACGCAGTGACGCTGATCGACCTCGACGATGCCAGTGCCGCCAGCGGCAATAGCTTGTTGTCAGTGGTCGCGCAGTTGTCCCTCAGTCTGGGCGTCGCCTGTGCGGCCGCGTTGCTGGGCGGGTTCAGCGATGACGTGGCGACGGGAGACGTCAGCGACGTGCTCGGTGCGTTCCAGCTGACCTTCCTCTGTGTGGGCGTGCTGGCCATGCTCGCGGCGTCGATCTTCCTGCAACTGTCGCCACGCATGGCCCCGGAAGCGCCCGCGCGCAAGCCGCAACCGGAGCCCGAGATCGAGGCGTGATCGACTCACCATTTATCGCGCGCGGCCCCAAGGCAGGGGCCGCGACCTGATACACTGCGCGACATTTTGTTTTGCAGGCCCGTCCCGTGACTAACACCGCTTTTAACTCACTGCCCCTTTCCGCCGCCATGCTGGCTAACCTGGAGTCCCTTGGTTATGCCGAGATGACGCCGATTCAGGCGCAGAGCCTGCCGGTGATTGTCAAAGGGATGGACCTGATCGCCCAGGCCAAGACGGGCTCCGGCAAGACCGCTGCATTCGGCATCGGCTTGCTCAATCCGATCAATCCGCGTTACTTCGGCTGCCAGGCATTGGTGCTCTGCCCCACCCGGGAGCTGGCCGACCAAGTGGCCAAGGAAATCCGCCGTCTGGCGCGTTCCGAAGACAACATCAAGGTCCTGACCCTTTGCGGCGGCGTGTCTTTCGGTCCGCAAATCGGCTCGCTGGAGCACGGCGCGCACATCATCGTCGGCACCCCGGGTCGCATCCAGCAGCACCTGCGCAAGGGTTCGCTGGTACTGGACGGTCTGAACACGCTGGTGCTGGACGAAGCCGACCGCATGCTGGACATGGGCTTCTACGACGCGATTGCCGACATCATCGAGCAGACCCCGAAGCGTCGCCAGACCCTGCTGTTTTCGGCCACGTACCCGGTGGGCATCAAGCAACTGGCGTCGAAATTCATGCGTGACCCGCAGACCGTCAAGGTCGAGGCGCTGCATGCCGACAGCCAGATCGAGCAGATCTTCTACGAAATCTCCCCCGAGCAACGCCTCGAAGCCGTGGTGAAGGTGCTCGATCATTTCCGTCCACAATCCTGCGTGGCGTTCTGTTTCACCAAGCAACAGGTTCAGGAAGTGGTCGATCACTTGATCGCCAAAGGCATGTCCGCCGTTGGCCTGCACGGTGATCTGGAGCAGCGCGATCGCGATCAAGTGCTGGCGATGTTCGCCAACCGCAGCACCTCCGTGCTGGTGGCCACCGACGTCGCGGCGCGCGGTCTGGACATCGACGCATTGGACATGGTGATTAACGTCGAGCTGGCGCGGGATTCGGAAATCCACATTCACCGTGTCGGCCGTACCGGTCGTGCAGGGCAGACCGGTATCGCGGTCAGCCTGGTCGCCCCCGGCGAAAGTCAGCGCGCCCGCGCCGTTGAAGAGCTGCAGAAAGCCCCGCTCAACTGGCAGCAGTACGACCAACTGGAACGCAAGGAAGGCGGCAAGCTGTTGCCTCCGATGACCACGCTGTGCATCGGCTCGGGCCGCAAGGACAAACTGCGTCCCGGTGACATTCTCGGCGCGCTGACGGGCGAGGCAGGCATTCCCGGCACCCAGGTGGGCAAGATTGCGATCTTTGATTTTCAGGCGTACGTCGCCGTGGAACGCAGCATGGCCAAGCAGGCGCTGGAGCGTTTGAACAACGGCAAGATCAAGGGCAAGTCCCTACGCGTGCGGATTCTTTAATCCACCCAGTACCGCGTCGCCCCCTGATCGCGAGCAAGCTCACTCCTACAAGGCCGCGCACCCCCTGTAGGAGCGACCGGGGTGGCGACCCACCTTGCTCGCGAGACTCAATTCCAAACACCAACGAATCCCCGAGGACACCGCTTTGCCCGTTACTGACGTTGTGATCATCGGCGCCGGCGCCGCAGGTTTGATGTGTGCATTCACCGCGGCCCAGCGCGGGCGCAAGGTGGTGCTGATCGATCACGCCAATAAGCCGGGCAAGAAAATCCTGATGTCGGGCGGCGGCCGTTGCAACTTCACGAATATGTACACCGAGCCCGCCAACTTCCTCTCGCAGAACCCGCATTTCTGCAAGTCTGCGCTGGCCCGCTACACCCAGTGGGACTTCATCGAACTGGTGGGCAAGCACGGCGTGCCCTATCACGAGAAAAAACTCGGCCAGCTGTTTTGCGACAACAAGTCCAGCGACATCCTCGAACTGCTGCTCGCTGAATGCGACGCCGCCGGCGTGAGCCTGCACATGGACACCTCGGTGCAGAGCATCGAGAAAGCCGACAGCGGTTACCGGCTTGAAACAACCTTGGGCGAGCTCCATTGCGCGTCGTTGGTAATCGCAACCGGCGGCCTGTCAATTCCGACGCTGGGCGCAACCGGTTTCGGTTATCAGGTTGGCAAGCAGTTCGGCCACACACTGTTGCCCACTCGCGCAGGCCTGGTGCCGTTCACCATCACCGATCAGTTGAAAGCGCTGTGCACCGAGCTGAGTGGCACCTCGGTGGATTGCCTGGTGAGCTGCAACGACGTCAGCTTTCGCGAGAACATTTTGTTCACCCACCGCGGCTTGAGCGGGCCGGCGATTCTGCAGATTTCTTCGTTTTGGCAGAACGGCGACACGGTAGAAATCAATCTGATGCCCGACCACGACGCCCATAGCTGGCTGACGGAGCAGCAGGCCGAACGCCCCAACAGCGAGTCGAAGACGCTGCTCGGTGAGATTTTCACCAAGAAAATGGCCAACCTGATTGCTGAGCAATGGTTTGTGTCCAAGCCCATGAAGCAATACACCCATGCCGAACTGGCCGACATCGCCGCCAAACTGGCGAGCTGGCAAGTGGTGCCGGCGGGCACCGAAGGGTATCGCACGGCCGAAGTAACGCTGGGCGGCATCGACACGCGCGAGGTGTCCTCAAAGACGATGGAGTCCCTGAAATCGCCGGGGCTGTATTTCGTCGGCGAGGTACTGGATGTCAGCGGGCATCTGGGCGGCTTCAACTTCCAGTGGGCCTGGGCGTCAGCGTACGCGGCGGCGCAGTTCGTCTGACGAGGAGGACCGCGCCCGGAATAAATTTTGCTAACCGGATGTACAGCGCGCATCCGGCGCTGTACATATCCCTCAGCAAAATCAATCGCGAACAAGGCCGTCAGCGTTCATGGCATCGACATCGTTGCGCAATACCTTCCGCCGTCTCTGGGCGCTGGACAAGTTTTCCTACAGCGTGCGGGTGTTCATCGCCCTGACCGGCAGCATGGCGCTGTGCTGGTACCAGAACGAGATGTCCCAACTGATCCCGCTGTTCCTCGGGATTATCGCCAGCGCCCTGTCCGAAACCGACGACAGCTGGCAAGGCCGCCTCAATGCG
>NZ_DASVUM010000215.1:0-11014 GCF_036387035.1 Pseudomonas sp.
GCAATAAAAAACCGGCACATGGCCGGTTTTTTGTACAGCGCGCTGGGCTTAACGCTTCAGCGAAGCCGGTACGAACGGAGCGATCGAGGTGAGGACCGCTTTGAAGCATTTGGTGTTGCCGGCAACGATGTGGCCTTTTTCAAGGAATTCGTGACCGCCGTTGAAATCGCTGACCAAGCCACCGGCTTCCTGAATCAACAGAGCGCCAGCGGCCATGTCCCACTCCGAAAGACCCGATTCCCAGAACGCATCGAAACGGCCCGCAGCCACGTAAGCCAGGTCAAGGCTTGCAGCGCCGGCGCGACGAATGCCGGCAGTCTGGCCAACCAGCGAACGGAACATGTTCATGTAGTTGTCGAGGTTATCCAGCTGGTTCTCGCGGAACGGGAAGCCGGTGCCAAGCAGCGCGCCTTCCAGGCTCTTGCGTGGGCTAACGCGCAGACGACGGCCGTTCAGGGCAGCGCCGCGACCACGGCTGGCGGTGAATTCTTCCTGACGAACCGGATCCAGAACCACGGCGTGTTCCAGGCGACCGCGGTACTTGCACGCGATGCTGACGGCGAAATGAGGAACGCCACGAACGAAGTTGGTGGTGCCGTCCAGTGGATCGATGATCCAGAGGTAGTCGGTGCCCTCGCCGCTGCCTTCATGCAGGCCGCTTTCTTCGCCGAGGATGCCGTGGGTTGGATACGCTTTGCGCAGGGCAGTGATGATGTTCTGCTCGGCGGCGCGATCGATCTCGGTTACGTAATCTTTCGCGTCTTTTTCGTCGACCTTGATGGTATCCAGGCGCTCGATGGAGCGGAAAATCAATTCGCTGGCGCTGCGGGCGGCGCGCAGCGCGATATTCAGCATGGGCTGCATGGATGGATCACCTAGGTCGTTAAAGAGAGCCGGCCATTCTATTGGTTCTCTTGGACGATTTCCAGCGCGAGTGCAGACTTTGCCGCGCGTCCGGTCGGCTGGTCGCCGTCGAGTTGGCAGTGGCCTGGCGCGTTTCGCTGGCGTATCGAGTGCGTGGGGCGCAAGGTTCATGGCATTGAAGAAGGCGCTTCTGTAACATTCGTCCCCCTTTTCACCTGCTAGCGAGACTTCACCAGTGCTGCAAAATATTCGTGTCGTCCTGGTCGGTACCAGCCATCCCGGGAATATCGGTGGCGCCGCGCGTGCCATGAAAAACATGGGCCTTTCGCGGCTGGTGCTGGTCGATCCCGCCCTGTTTCCCCATCATGAAGCCGATGCCCGGGCGTCTGGCGCAGGCGACATCCTGGAGGGTGCGCAGGTCGTGGCGACGCTGGAGGATGCGTTGGTGGGTTGCAACCTTGTGCTGGGAACCAGCGCTCGGGATCGCCGCATTCCCTGGCCGTTGCTGGATCCTCGCGAAGCAGGGGTCAAGACCGTCGAGCATGCCGCGATGGGCGAAGAGATCGCGCTGGTCTTCGGGCGTGAATACGCCGGCCTCACCAATGAGGAGCTGCAGCGCTGCCATTTCCATGTGCACATCCCCTCGGATCCTGAGTTCAGTTCGCTGAACCTGGCCGCGGCCGTGCAGGTGTTGAGCTACGAAACCCGCATGGCGTGGCTCGCTGCTGAGGGGCAGGCGAGCAAGGTGGAGAAATTCGAGGTCAATTCGGTGCGCAGTACCGAGCTGGCCACAATGGACGAGATGGAGAAATTCTATGAGCATCTCGAGTCCACGCTTGTCACCATCGGCTTTCTTGATCCCGAGAAGCCTCGTCATCTGATGGCACGGCTGCGTCGGCTGTATGGACGCTCTGCGGTCAATCGATCCGAGATGAGCATTTTGCGCGGCATCCTGACCGAAACCCAGAAAGCAGCCACTGGCGAGCCCTATAAGCGGAAGGATCAGTAATGTTCGAGCGTTTGCGGGAAGACATCCAAAGCGTTTTTCATCGTGATCCGGCGGCTCGAAATGCCTTTGAGGTGCTGACCTGCTACCCCGGCATGCACGCGATCTGGCTGCATCGGCTGTCCGGGTGGCTGTGGCGTAATGACCTGAAATGGCCAGCGCGGATGGTTTCCAATTTCGGTCGCTGGCTGACAGGCATCGAGATCCATCCAGGCGCGAAAGTCGGCCGGCGCTTTTTTATCGATCACGGGATGGGCATCGTTATTGGCGAGACCGCCGAGATCGGCGACGACGTGACGCTTTATCAGGGCGTGACCCTGGGCGGCACCAGTTGGAACAAAGGCAAACGTCATCCGACATTGGAGTCTGGTGTCGTTGTCGGTGCGGGCGCCAAGGTGCTTGGGCCGTTTACAGTCGGCGCCGGCGCCAAGGTCGGCTCCAACGCGGTCGTCACCAAGCCGGTGCCTGCGGGTGCCACGGTGGTGGGCATTCCAGGGCGGATCATCGTCAAGTCTGACGATGAGGCCGAAGCCAAGCGCAAGGCGATCGCCGAAAAGCTCGGCTTTGATGCCTATGGCGTCAGCGAGGACATGCCTGACCCCGTCGCGCGCGCGATCGGGCAGTTGCTCGACCACCTGCAGGCGATGGACGTGCGCGTCGAGGACATGGGCAGGGCCTTGAAGAGCCTCGGCGGCGAATACCGTGAGAAGGAGTTGCCCGAGCTGCGCCGGGAAGTGTTCGACTGCATGAAGGAGCGATCCGAGGCCGACGCTGCCGAGAAATAGCCTGGTGCGGGCCCGCACACGGCAGATGTGCCAATCGGTGGTGGGTTTTGCTATGATGCGGCCGCGCTTTTGCGGGTAATCCCGACTGTTTTACTAGGTCTAATAGTTGACTTAAATACTCGGGAATAGCATACTCGCCTCCATTCCGAACCTCCGCGGTACACGCCATGCGACTGACTACAAAAGGCCGATACGCTGTCACTGCCATGCTCGACCTGGCATTGCATGCGCAGCATGGGCCAGTGTCCCTGGCCGATATTTCCGAGCGGCAAGGTATTTCCCTTTCCTACCTCGAACAGCTGTTCGCCAAGCTGCGCCGCGGCAACCTCGTTTCCAGCGTACGCGGCCCCGGCGGCGGTTATCAGCTGTCCCGTCACATGCAGGGGATTCAGGTAGCGCAGGTGATCGACGCAGTCAACGAATCGGTTGACGCGACGCGCTGCCAGGGGCTCGGTGATTGCCATGCCGGTGACACCTGTCTGACCCACCACTTGTGGTGCGACCTCAGTCAGCAGATTCACGAGTTTCTAAGCGGTATCAGCCTGGCCGACCTCGTCACACGACGTGAAGTCCAAGAAGTCGCCCTACGTCAGGATCTGCGCCGTTGCGGTAGCAAGACGCAGCCACTGGACAAGATTGAAACATCCGCCGTTGAGTGAACGCAGATGAACGCGCGGCGCGCCTGCCCGATAGGAGATATTCAATGAGATTGCCCATATACCTCGATTATTCCGCGACGACGCCAGTCGATCCGCGTGTTGCGCAAAAAATGAGCGACTGCCTGCTGGTCGATGGCAACTTCGGTAACCCGGCGTCGCGTTCCCACGTCTTTGGCTGGAAAGCTGAAGAGGCGGTCGAGAATGCCCGTCGTCAGGTCGCTGATCTGGTCAATGCCGATCCGCGCGAAATCGTCTGGACCTCCGGTGCTACCGAGTCTGACAACCTCGCGATCAAGGGTGCTGCGCATTTCTATGCCTCCAAAGGCAAGCACCTGATCACCAGCAAGATTGAACACAAAGCCGTCCTCGACACCATGCGTCAGCTTGAGCGTGAAGGCTTCGAGATCACTTATCTCGAGCCCACCACAGACGGCCTCATCACGCCGGCCATGATCGAAGCCGTGATGCGCGACGACACCATTCTGGTTTCGATCATGCACGTCAACAACGAGATCGGCACGGTCAACGACATCGCAGCGATTGGCGAGATGACCCGCGCACGCGGTGTGCTCTTCCACGTCGATGCGGCGCAGTCCACCGGCAAGGTTGAAATTGACCTGGCCAACCTTAAAGTCGACCTGATGTCGTTCTCGGCTCACAAGACCTACGGTCCGAAGGGTATCGGTGCCCTGTGGGTCAGCCGCAAGCCACGCGTTCGCATCGAAGCGGCCATGCACGGCGGTGGCCACGAACGTGGCATGCGTTCAGGTACGCTGGCGACGCACCAGATTGTCGGTATGGGTGAGGCGTTCCGCGTTGCCAAGGAAGACATGGCTGCCGAGAACGCGCGCGTCAAGGCGCTGAGCGACCGCTTCTATCAGCAGGTCTCGCACCTGGAAGAGTTGTATGTCAACGGCAGCATGACTGCTCGCGTGCCGCACAACCTCAACCTAAGCTTCAACTACGTTGAAGGCGAGTCGTTGATCATGGCGCTGAAGGATCTGGCGGTCTCGTCCGGTTCCGCATGCACCTCGGCTTCGCTCGAACCTTCCTACGTGCTGCGCGCTCTGGGCCGTAACGATGAGCTGGCACACAGCTCGATCCGTTTCACCTTTGGTCGTTTCACCACTGAAGAAGAGATTGACTACGCCGCGCAGAAGGTCTGCGAAGCGGTCACCAAGCTGCGCGCCTTGTCGCCGCTGTGGGACATGTTCAAAGACGGTGTCGACATCTCCAAAATCGAGTGGGCGGCGCACTAATTCAAAGTCGCCACACCTGCGGCGCTTTGAGCACAGCGTTTCAAAGTGTCGCAAGAGCGACGTGTTGTATCTGATGAGGATTGCACCATGGCTTACAGCGAAAAGGTCATTGACCACTACGAGAACCCGCGCAACGTCGGCAAGATGAACGCGGAAGACCCGGATGTTGGCACCGGCATGGTTGGCGCACCGGCGTGCGGCGACGTAATGCGTCTGCAGATCAAGGTCAACGAGCAAGGCATCATTGAAGACGCCAAGTTCAAGACTTACGGCTGCGGTTCTGCCATCGCGTCGAGCTCTCTCGCCACCGAGTGGATGAAGGGCAAGACTCTGGATGAAGCAGAGACCATCAAAAACACTCAGCTGGCTGAAGAACTGGCCTTGCCGCCAGTGAAAATCCACTGCTCAGTGCTCGCCGAAGACGCCATCAAGGCGGCCGTTCGCGACTACAAGCAGAAGAAAGGCCTGCTCTAAGCGGAGCGTGTTTCGCTGCGTTAAGTAACTTGCGTGAGGTAAGGAGTTCCGATGGCTATCAGCATGACCGAAGCGGCGGCCAACCATGTACGCCGCTCCCTCGATGGGCGTGGCAAGGGTGACGGCATTCGTCTGGGCGTTCGCACGACCGGCTGTTCAGGTCTGGCGTATGTGCTTGAGTTCGTCGACGAGCCGGAAAGCGAAGACTCGGTATTCGAGTATCACGGCGTCAAGGTGATCATCGATCCCAAGAGCCTCGTCTACCTCGACGGCACTGAGCTCGATTTCGTCAAGGAAGGGTTGAACGAAGGCTTCAAGTTCAACAATCCCAACTCGCGCGGTGAATGTGGCTGCGGCGAAAGCTTCAACGTCTGAGGCTTATTGTGGGTACTCCTTGTCACTTCGCTTTATTCGACCTGCAGCCGGGCTTCAATCTGGATCTTGACCTGCTGGCGACACGTTACCGCGAGCTTGCCCGGAGCGTGCACCCCGACCGTTTTGCGGATGCCTGCGAGGCTGAGCAGCGGGTTGCGCTGGAACGCTCTGCCAGTCTGAACGACGCCTACCAAACGCTGAAGAACGCGCCAAAAAGGGCGCGTTACCTGTTGGCGCTGAAGGGCGAAGTCCCGCTGGAAGTCACGGTCCAGGATCCCGAGTTCCTGATGCAGCAGATGCAGTGGCGTGAAGAGCTCGAAGATCTCCAGGACGACGCGGATCTGCAAGGTGTCGCGGTATTCAAGCGTCGCCTGAAGGTTGCCCAGGAAGAACTGAACGAAAGCTTCGCGGCGTGTTGGGATGACGCTGCACAGCGTGAGCAGGCTGAAAGGCTGATGCGCCGCATGCAGTTCCTCGACAAGCTCTCCTACGAAGTGCGCCAGCTCGAAGAGCGCCTCGACGATTAACCCCGCGCCGTCCTTCTGGGACGGCACGCCAGTGATATCAGAAAAGCAATGGCTCTACTGCAGATCGCCGAACCCGGCCAAGCTCCAAAACCTCATCAGCGTCGCCTGGCTGTCGGCATTGACCTCGGCACCACCAACTCGCTCGTCGCTGCCCTGCGCAGCGGCATCAGTGAGCCGCTTCCCGACGCCAACGGTCGGGTCATCCTGCCGTCCGCCGTCCGCTACCACGCCGATCGCGTCGAAGTGGGCCAGTCGGCCAAAGAGGCTGCCGCGAGTGACCCGCTGAACACCATCATTTCCGTCAAGCGTCTGATGGGCCGCGGCATCTCCGATGTGAAGCACTTGGGTGGGCAGTTGCCTTACCGCTTCACGGGCGGTGAATCGCACATGCCATTCATCGAGACGGTGCAGGGCCCGAAAAGCCCGGTGGAAGTGTCGGCGGACATTCTCAAGGTGCTGCGTCAACGCGCCGAAGAAACCCTGGGCGGTGATTTGGTGGGTGCGGTCATCACCGTTCCCGCTTATTTCGATGATGCTCAGCGTCAGGCCACCAAAGACGCCGCGAAGCTGGCGGGCCTGACTGTACTGCGCCTGCTCAACGAGCCCACTGCGGCTGCCGTGGCGTACGGGCTGGATCAGAACGCTGAGGGCGTGGTCGCCATTTACGATCTGGGTGGCGGCACGTTTGATATCTCGATCTTGCGCCTGACCGGCGGCGTGTTCGAAGTCATGGCCACCGGCGGCGATAGCGCGCTGGGCGGCGATGATTTCGACCATGCGATTGCCACGTGGATGATTGCAGAAGCGGGGCTGTCCGACGATCTCGACCCGGCTGCCCAGCGCCGTCTGATGCAAACGGCGTGCGCTGCAAAAGAAGCGCTGACTAACGCAGATTCGACCGAAATCGTGCACGGCGACTGGCGGGGTGTCCTCACCCGCGCCGCGTTCGATGCCCTTATCGAGCCGATGATTGCCCGTAGCCTCAAGGCCTGCCGGCGTGCGGTTCGTGACTGCGGCATAGAGCTGGACGAAGTCGAAGCAGTGGTCATGGTCGGTGGTTCGACGCGGGTCCCGCGAGTTCGTCAAGCGGTGGCCGACCTGTTTGGCCGTCAGCCGTTGACCGAGATCGACCCGGACCAGGTGGTTGCCATTGGCGCTGCGATCCAGGCCGATACCCTCGCAGGCAATAAGCGTGATGGCGGCGAGCTGTTGCTGCTGGACGTTATCCCGTTGTCCCTGGGGCTGGAAACCATGGGCGGCTTGATGGAGAAGGTCATTCCGCGCAACACCACGATCCCGGTGGCCCGCGCCCAGGAATTCACCACGTACAAAGACGGCCAGTCGGCCATGATGATCCACGTGCTGCAAGGCGAGCGTGAGCTGATCAGCGACTGCCGCTCGCTGGCGCGTTTCGATCTGCGCGGCATCCCCGCGATGGTTGCCGGTGCCGCAAAAATCCGCGTGACGTTCCAGGTCGACGCCGATGGCTTGCTCAGTGTGTCCGCGCGCGAGCTGGCTTCCGGCGTGGAGTCGAGCATCCAGGTCAAGCCTTCGTATGGCCTGACCGACGGTGAGATCACCCGCATGCTCAAGGATTCGTTCCAGTACGCCGGTGACGACATGGTGGCTCGCGCGCTGCGTGAACAGCAGGTCGATGCCCAGCGTTTGCTTGAAGCGGTCGAAGGCGCTTTGCAGGCAGATGGCGAGCGTTTGCTCGATGCCGAAGAGCGCATGGTCATCGACCTGCAGATGGAAGAACTTCGTGAATTGATGAAGGGCGACGACGGTCCGGCCATCGAGCTGCAGACCAAGCGTCTGTCACAAGTGACTGACGCGTTTGCCGCCCGCCGCCTGGACTCAACGGTGAAAGCCGCGTTGTCGGGGCGCAACCTGAATGAGATTGAGGAATAACTGATGCCGCAGGTTACATTTCTGCCACACGCCGAGCATTGCCCGGACGGGATGGTTGTCGAGGCTGAAGTCGGCAAGTCGATTCTGGAACTCGCCCACGATCACCACATCGAAATTGAAAGTGCATGCGGCGGTGTCTGCGCCTGCACGACCTGCCACTGCATCATTCGCAAGGGCTTCAACTCCCTTGAAGAGGCAGACGAGCTGGAAGAGGACTATCTTGATCGTGCATGGGGTCTGGAAGCACAGTCCCGCCTGGCCTGTCAGGCCAAGGTCGGCACTGAGGACCTGACCGTCGAGATTCCTAAATATTCGCTTAACCACGCTGCCGAAGCGCCGCACTGATCGAGAAGCTGTCATGAGTTACGGTTGGAATGACGTACAACGCATCGCTGAAGAACTGGCCGAGACGCACCCTGGCATCGATCCCTACTCCGTAGGGTTCACCAAGCTGCAGCAGATGATCAAGCAACTGCCGGATTTCGACGACACCTCTGGTCGCGTTGGCGAGAAGGTGCTCGAGGCGGTTCAGACGCTCTGGGCCGACGAAATCGACTGATCAGATTTGCATGTTAGGCAATAACATCAAACCCGCGTATAATTCGCGGGTTTAATTTTTCGCAATAATCACTGCTTCTGGAGTTACACCATGGCTGTTCAACGTACTTTCTCGATCATCAAGCCTGATGCTGTTGCCAAAAACGTCATCGGCGAGATCACCACCCGTTTCGAAAAAGCCGGTCTGCGCGTTGTCGCTTCGAAACTGAAGCAACTGTCCAAAGCCGAAGCAGAAGGTTTCTACGCTGAGCACAGCGCCCGTGGTTTCTTCGGTGACCTGGTTGCATTCATGATCTCCGGCCCGGTCGTCGTTCAGGTTCTGGAAGGCGAAAACGCTATCGCTCTGAACCGCGAACTGATGGGCGCCACCAACCCTAAAGAAGCTGCTGCCGGCACCATCCGTGCTGACTTCGCTGACTCGATCGACGCCAACGCTGTTCACGGCTCCGACTCCGAAGCCGCCGCTGCTCGTGAAATCTCGTACTTCTTCGCTGCTACCGAGGTAACCACTCGCTAAGCTATTGCTGCGAGTGAGGGTGAATCCATGACTGAGACAACTGGCAAAATCAACCTGTTGGGTCTGACCCGGCTGGAAATGGAAAAATTCTTCGAGTCTATCGGGGAGAAACGCTTCCGCGCCGGTCAGGTCATGAAGTGGATTCACCACTTTGGCGTCGATAATTTCGACGCCATGACGAACGTCGGCAAGGCCTTGCGCGAGAAGCTGCAGAGCCGTGCCGAAATTCGCGGTCCGGAAGTCGTCAGCGAGGACATCTCCACCGACGGCACCCGTAAATGGGTCGTCCGTGTCGAGTCCGGCAGCTGCGTCGAGACCGTCTATATTCCACAGGGCAAGCGCGGCACGCTGTGCGTCTCTTCCCAAGCGGGTTGTGCGCTGGATTGCAGCTTCTGCTCCACCGGCAAACAAGGCTTCAACAGCAACCTCACCGCCGCCGAAGTCATCGGCCAGGTGTGGATTGCCAACAAATCTTTCGGCAGTGTCCCGGCGACCGTCGACCGTGCCATCACCAACGTTGTGATGATGGGCATGGGCGAGCCATTGCTGAACTTCGACAATGTCGTCTCGGCCATGCATCTGATGATGGATGACCTGGGCTATGGCATTTCCAAACGTCGGGTGACCTTGTCGACCTCCGGCGTGGTACCAATGATCGATGAGCTGGCCAAGCACATCGACGTCTCGCTGGCGCTTTCGCTGCACGCCCCCAATGACGCGCTGCGCAACCAGCTGGTACCGATCAACAAGAAGTACCCCCTTAAGATGCTCCTCGAGTCCTGCCGCAACTACATGTCTGCGTTGGGCGAGAAGCGGGTGCTGACCATTGAGTACACGCTGCTCAAGGACATCAACGACAAGCCTGAGCACGCGATCGAGATGATCGAGCTGCTCAAGGACACGCCTTGCAAGGTCAACCTGATCCCGTTCAACCCGTTTCCGCATTCGGGCTACGAACGCCCCAGCAACAACGCGATCCGTCGTTTCCAGGATCTGCTGCATCAAGCCGGCTTCAACGTCACCGTGCGCACCACGCGCGGTGAGGACATCGATGCTGCCTGCGGCCAGTTGGTCGGGCAGGTAATGGACCGCACCCGTCGCAGCGAGCGCTATATCGCTGTGCGTGAACTCAGCGCCGATGCCGACGTTGCGCAGGTCGCTTCGGCTCGCAACTGATTGCGAATTTGACTGAGAGGATCTCTATGTCCCTGCGCGTTGCGCTGCTGCTCTGTTTTGCCACGCTGCTGGTCGGTTGTGTGTCCACCGGCAACGTCGATCCGCTGAGTACCAGCAAGGGGCGTGAGGAGGCTCGTCAGGCTTACGTGCAATTGGGGTTGGGTTATCTTCAGCAGGGCCAGATGGAGCGGGCGAAGGCACCACTCAAAAAGGCCCTCGAGCTGAACGGTTCCGATGCCGACGCCAATGCGGCGCTGGCGTTGGTGTTTCAGGCTGAGATGGAACCGGAACTGGCGAACCAGTATTACGAGAAAGCGTTGTCCGCGCGTTCAAAGGACGCACGGATCCTCAACAACTACGGCAGCTTTCTCTATCAGCAGAAGCGCTACAAGGAAGCTTACGAGCGCTTCGAGCAGGCCGCCGATGATAACCTCTACGCTGAACGCGCCAGGGTTTTCGAGAACCTCGGCATGACCGCGCTGATGCTGGGTGACAGCGTCACTGCCCGTGAGCATTTCGACAAGGCCCTGCGTCTCGACCGTCAGCAACCACGTGCGTTGCTGGAAATGGCTGAGTTGTCTTACGAAGACAGGCATTATGTGCCTGCGCGCGATTACTACGAGCGTTTCAGCCAGTTGAGCGAGCAAAATGCGCGGAGCCTGCTCCTCGGCACGCGGCTGGCGAAGGTGTTTGATGACCGCAACAAGGCAGCCAGTTACGGGTTGCTACTAAAAAGACTCTATCCCGGTACGCCGGAATATCAGCAATACCTGTCGGAGCAATGATGAAAGCGGCGCATCCCGAAGTTGTAGCAGCCACTCGCACGAACCCGGGCGAGACATTGCGTCAGGCCCGCGAGAGCAAGAACTGGTCGCTGCCAGATGTTGCGTTGAGGCTCAACCT
>NZ_DASVUM010000216.1:0-11614 GCF_036387035.1 Pseudomonas sp.
CTGCTGCAGAACGCCTACCTGATCCGCGACATGCACTTCATGCTGCAGAAAGAAGTGGTCGAGCGTTTGGCGGCAGGTCCTGGCGGCGGTGATTGGGGTCGCCTGTCGATCATGGTTCAGTACCACTGCCGCGTGGAGCACCTCTTCAATGTCGGCCCGGGGGCGTTCAATCCGCCGCCGAAAGTGGATTCGGCGATCGTTCGTCTGGTGCCCCATGAAACCCTGCCGCACCCGGCCAAGGATCACCGCGTGCTGGAGCGCGTCGTCCGCGAAGCCTTCAACCAGCGCCGCAAAACGTTGCGCAACACGTTGAAAGCCCTGCTGACCAGCGAGGAAATCACCGAAGCCGGTGTCGATGGCAGTCTGCGTCCTGAGCAACTGGACCTGGCGGCGTTTGTGCGCCTTGCCGACAAGCTCAGCGAAAAGCCTGTCGCCGCCTGACCTTCTGGAGACATGTCCGGTCAAAGCCTCGTTACTTGCTTATCCGTGACATGTCCTAGACTGACGTTTAACCCAGCCAATTCCGGATCTTTCCGCTCTCGCTTTTAAGGCCTCTTGCATGTCTGATTCTCGTTACCAGGTCGACGTCAGCGTCGAGACCCGTTTCCTTGCAGAACAATCGCAGCCTGAGCAGAACCGCTTCGCCTTCGCCTACACCATCACCGTGCACAACAACGGCCAGTTGCCGGCCAAACTGCTGTCGCGTCATTGGGTGATCACCGACGGCGACGGTCAGGTCGAAGAGATTCGCGGCGACGGCGTTGTGGGACAGCAACCGCTGATCCAGCCTGGGCAGAGCCATACCTACACCAGCGGCACCGTGATGACCACCAAGGTCGGCAATATGCAGGGCGCCTACCAGATGCTCGCCGAAGACGGAAAGCGCTTCGACGCCATCATCGCTCCGTTCCGCCTGGCCGTCCCGGGGGCGCTCCACTAATGGCGGTTTACGCAGTCGGCGACCTGCAGGGCTGCCTGGAACCGCTGAAGTGCCTGCTTGAGCGTGTGGCTTTCGAGCCTGGCAAGGACACACTCTGGCTGGTCGGCGACCTCGTCAACCGGGGCCCGCAGTCACTGGAAACTTTGCGTTATCTTTACGCCATGCGCGACTCGATCGTCTGCGTGCTGGGCAACCATGACCTGCATCTGCTGGCCGCCGGCCGCAACATCGAGCGCCTGAAGAAAGGCGACACGCTGCGGGAAATCCTCGAAGCGCCGGACGCCGTCGTGCTGCTCGACTGGCTGCGCCAACAGAAGCTGATGCATTACGACGCCGAACGCGATATCGCGCTGGTGCACGCTGGGATCCCGCCGCAGTGGACGCTGAAGAAAGCACTGCGCTGTGCCGAAGAAGTGGAAGAGGCGTTGCGCGATGACAACCGGTTCGAGCCCTTTCTCGACGGCATGTACGGCAACGAACCTGCCAAGTGGGACAAGGATTTGCAAGGTGTCACTCGGCTGCGTGTTATCACCAACTACTTCACACGTATGCGCTTCTGCACCAGCGACGGCAAACTTGATCTCAAGGCCAAGGAAGGTCTCGACAGTGCGCCGGCAGGGTACGCGCCGTGGTTCAAGCACAAAGACCGCAAGACCAAAGGCATGAGCATCATTTTTGGCCACTGGGCTGCGCTTGAAGGCCGATGTGACGAACCCGGGATCTATGCGCTGGACACGGGCTGCGTCTGGGGCGGCGAAATGACCCTGCTTAACGTTGACACGCGAGCGCTGATCCATTGCGATTGCGACGAGCGCGGTAACGCCAGATTGGTTGCCCCTGCGGCGCCCGTTGTCAGCGAGCCGACGCCGCTGCAGCAGCAGTAAAATTCTCTCCCTGTTCTCGACCGTTCGAGGACCCGACGGCCCCAGGAGCCCGAGCCATGACTGACTTCAAACGTATTTCACCCGAACAAGTCCATGCCCTGCGCGAACAAGGCGCTGTGCTGGTGGACGTACGTGATGCGCAGACCTACGCGACCCACCGCATTCCGGATTCCCATCACCTCGACAACCATTCCATCGCCGACTTCATTCGCCAGGCCGATCTGGACAAACCGTTGGTCGTCCTCTGCTATCACGGCAACTCCAGCCAGAGCGCGGCGGCCTATCTGGTGGGTCAGGGCTTCTCCGAGGTGTACAGCATGGATGGCGGTTTCGAGCTATGGAAAACCAAATTCCCGGCTGAAACCACGCAAGGCTGATCCAAAAATATTTTTGCCGACCGCTATCCCGCGTCCTACGCGGGCTCGCGCCCTCATCTGACGAACGGGTAGGCCCTCTTCACCCGCATTGCTTCTTTCTCTGCCCGAATCCGAACTACTCTTAGCCTCAGGCCATCCGAATCAGGGGAGAGCCGGTACACCGGCGCGTGGGTCATCGGTAGCTACTTTTATGGTGTTTGGGGGGTAATGGCGGCCGCGTGATCGGCTTCCATCCAGCATCGACTGACGATCCGCCGCCGGCTCCACGTATCGAGCGAGGTGACGTCATGAGTATTTTTAGCCACTTCCAACAACGCTTTGAATCGACACGCCAGGAAGAGCTTTCGCTACAGGAGTATCTCGAGCTCTGTAAAACCGACCGCAGCGCATACGCTTCCGCCGCAGAACGTCTGCTGATGGCCATCGGTGAGCCTGAGTTGTTCGACACCTCGACCAACTCCAGGCTGTCCAGAATCTTCTCCAACAAGGTGATTCGGCGCTATCCGGCGTTTGAAGACTTCCACGGCATGGAGGACTGCATCGAGCAAATCGTCTCGTACTTCCGCCACGCCGCGCAGGGCCTGGAGGAGAAGAAACAGATCCTTTACCTGCTCGGCCCTGTAGGCGGCGGCAAGTCGTCCCTGGCTGAAAAACTCAAAACGCTGGTTGAAAAAGTACCTTTCTACGCCATCAAAGGGTCCCCGGTTTTCGAATCCCCTTTGGGCCTGTTCAAACCCACCGAAGACGGGACGATCCTCGAAGAGGACTACGGCATCCCGCGTCGCTACCTGAACACCATCATGTCGCCCTGGGCGACCAAACGGCTGGCCGAATTCGGCGGCGACATCAGCCAGTTCAAAGTGGTGAAGCTCTACCCTTCCATCCTGAACCAGATAGCCGTGGCCAAAACCGAGCCCGGCGACGAGAACAACCAGGACATCTCGGCGCTGGTGGGTAAGGTCGACATTCGCAAACTCGAGGAATACCCACAGAACGACGCCGACGCCTACAGCTACTCGGGCGCGCTGTGCCGGGCCAACCAGGGCCTGATGGAATTCGTGGAAATGTTCAAGGCGCCGATCAAGGTGCTTCACCCGCTGCTCACCGCCACCCAGGAAGGTAACTACAACAGTACCGAAGGCTTGGGCGCGATTCCGTTCACCGGCATTTTGCTGGCCCACTCCAACGAATCGGAATGGCACAGCTTCCGCAACAACAAGAACAACGAAGCCTTCATCGACCGGATTTACATCGTGAAGGTGCCGTACTGCCTGCGGGTCAGTGACGAGATCAAGATTTACGACAAATTGCTGTTCAACAGCTCGTTGGCAAAAGCCCATTGCGCACCCGATACGCTGAAGATGCTGGCGCAGTTCACCGTGTTGTCGCGCCTGAAAGAGCCGGACAACTCGAATATTTACTCGAAGATGCGCGTTTACGACGGTGAGAACCTCAAGGATACAGACCCGAAAGCCAAGTCGATCCAGGAATACCGCGACAGCGCCGGTGTCGACGAAGGCATGAACGGACTCTCGACCCGGTTCGCCTTCAAGATTCTTTCGAAGGTCTTCAACTTCGACCCGCACGAGATCGCCGCCAACCCGGTCCATTTGTTGTACGTGCTGGAGCAGCAGATTGAGCAGGAGCAGTTCCAGGCCGAAACCCGCGAGCGGTATCTGCGTTTCATCAAGGAATACCTGGCGCCGCGCTACATCGAGTTCATTGGCAAGGAAATCCAGACCGCCTACCTCGAGTCTTACAGCGAATACGGCCAGAACATTTTTGACCGTTACGTGCTTTATGCGGATTTCTGGATTCAGGATCAGGAATACCGCGACCCGGAAACCGGCGAAATCCTCAACCGCGTCGCGTTGAATGAGGAGCTGGAGAAGATCGAAAAACCGGCGGGCATCAGTAACCCGAAAGACTTCCGGAACGAGATCGTCAACTTCGTGCTGCGCGCCCGCGCCAACAACAACGGCAAGAACCCGACCTGGCTGAGCTACGAGAAGCTGCGGGTAGTGATCGAGAAGAAAATGTTCTCGAACACCGAGGATCTGCTCCCGGTCATCAGCTTCAATGCCAAGGCCAGCAAAGAGGATCAGCAGAAGCACAACGATTTTGTTACGCGAATGGTCGAGCGGGGCTACACCGACAAACAGGTAAGACTACTGTCCGAATGGTACCTACGGGTCCGGAAGTCGCAGTAAGGCAGCTGCAAGCGTCAAGCTGCGAGCTGCAAGACAGAAGCAGGTGAAATCTGAGGTCCGGATAATCGCTTCTACTTGCAGCTTGCAGCTCACCACTTGAAGCTCCCCGGAGGGGCCTATGAGCTATGTGATTGACCGACGTCTCAACGGCAAGAACAAGAGCACGGTAAACCGCCAGCGCTTCCTGCGTCGCTACCGTGATCACATCAAGAAGGCAGTAGAAGAAGCCGTCAGCCGACGCTCCATTACCGATATGGAGCACGGCGAACAGATCAGCATTCCCGGAAGGGACATCGACGAGCCGGTGCTGCACCATGGTCGCGGTGGCAAGCAGACCGTCGTTCATCCCGGTAACAAGGAATTCACCACGGGTGAGCACATCGCACGTCCTCAGGGTGGCGGCGGTGGCAAAGGGCCTGGCAAGGCAGGCAACGCCGGCGAAGGCATGGACGAGTTCGTGTTCCAGATCACCCAGGAAGAATTCCTCGAGTTCATGTTCGAAGATCTGGAACTGCCTAACCTGGTCAAGCGCAACCTGACGGGCACTGACACGTTCAAGACCGTTCGTGCGGGCATCAGCAATGAAGGCAACCCTTCGCGCATCAACATCATCCGCACGTTGCGCTCGGCACATGCGCGGCGCATTGCACTGTCCGGCAGCAGCCGGGCCAAGCTCCGGCAGGTGCTGGCTGAGCTCGAACGCCTGAAGATCGAGGAGCCCGACAACTTCGGCGACATCAAAGCGCTGGAAGTAGAAGCCGAGAAGCTTCAGGCGCGCATTCGCCGCGTTCCCTATCTCGACACCTTCGACCTCAAATACAACCTGCTGGTCAAACAGCCGAACCCCAGTTCCAAAGCGGTAATGTTCTGTCTGATGGACGTCTCAGGATCAATGACCCAGGCGACCAAAGACATCGCCAAGCGCTTTTTCATCCTGCTCTACCTGTTCCTCAAGCGTAACTACGACAAGATCGAGGTGGTCTTTATCCGCCACCACACCAGCGCACGGGAGGTCGACGAGGAAGAGTTTTTCTATTCCCGCGAAACCGGCGGCACCATCGTTTCCAGCGCATTGAAGCTGATGCAGGAAATCATGGCCGAGCGCTATCCCACCAACGAATGGAATATCTACGCGGCGCAGGCCTCTGACGGCGACAACTGGAATGATGATTCGCCCATTTGCCGCGACATTTTGATCAAACAGATCATGCCTTTTGTGCAGTACTACACCTACGTCGAAATCACTCCGCGCGAGCATCAGGCGCTGTGGTTTGAATACGAGCGCATCGGCGAGGCCTTCGCCGACACATTTGCCCAGCAACAGCTGGTGTCTGCCGGTGATATCTATCCGGTGTTCCGTGAACTCTTCCAGCGCAGGTTAGTGACATGACCGCTAGAGAGCAGAAGCGCCAACCCCTTTCCACGGGTTCAGAGTGGACGTTCGAACTGATCCAGGCCTACGACCGGGAAATCAGCCGCATTGCCGAACGTTACGCGCTGGACACTTACCCCAATCAGATTGAGGTGATCACCGCAGAGCAAATGATGGACGCCTACGCGTCAGTCGGGATGCCGCTGGGTTATCACCATTGGTCCTACGGCAAACACTTCCTCAGCACGGAGAAATCCTACTCACGCGGCCAGATGGGTCTGGCCTACGAGATCGTCATCAACTCCGACCCGTGCATCGCGTATCTGATGGAGGAAAACACCATCTGCATGCAGGCGCTGGTCGTGGCCCATGCCTGCTACGGGCACAACAGCTTCTTCAAGGGCAACTACCTGTTCCGCACCTGGACCGACGCCAGTTCGATCATCGATTACCTGGTCTTCGCCAAGCAGTACATCATGCAGTGCGAAGAGCGCCACGGGATCGATGCGGTCGAGGACCTGCTCGACTCCTGCCACGCGCTGATGAACTACGGCGTCGATCGCTACAAGCGGCCCTACCCTATCTCGGCGGAAGAAGAACGCCGCCGGATGAAAGACCGGGAGGAGCATCTGCAGAAGCAGATCAACGATTTGTGGCGCACGATTCCGAAAAGCACGAGCAAGAGCGACAAAGAGGACTATTCGCGCTTCCCGGCCGAGCCTCAGGAAAACATCCTCTATTTCATTGAAAAGCACGCCCCGTTGCTGGAGCCCTGGCAGCGTGAAGTGGTACGGATCGTTCGCAAAATCGCCCAGTATTTCTACCCGCAGCGCCAGACTCAGGTCATGAACGAAGGCTGGGCCACGTTCTGGCATTACACGCTGATGAATGACCTCTACGACGAGGGGCTGGTGACGGATGGCTTCATGCTCGAATTCCTGACCTCCCACACCAGCGTTATTTACCAGCCTGGCTTCGACAGCCCCTACTACAGCGGCATCAACCCCTACACGCTGGGATTTGCCATGTACCAGGACATCAGGAGGATGTGCGAGCACCCGACCGATGAGGACCGCCACTGGTTTCCTGACCTGGCCGGCACCGACTGGCTCACGGCAGTGAAGTTTGCGATGAGCAGCTTCAAGGACGAGAGCTTCATTCTGCAGTACCTGTCGCCGAAGGTGATTCGTGATCTGAAGCTGTTCAGCATTCTGGACGATGATCAGAAGGACGATCTGCTTGTGCCCGCCATTCACGATGAAACCGGCTACAGGATCATTCGCGAAACCCTCGCCGCCCAGTACAACCTGGGCAACCGCGAGCCCAATGTGCAGATTTACAGCATTGACCGTCGCGGCGACCGCTCCTTGACCCTGCGTCATCAACAGCACGACCGTAAACCCTTGGGGGATTCCACGGACGAAGTGCTGAAACACCTGCACCGGCTGTGGGGCTTCGACATCCACCTGGAAACGCTGCAAGGCGACCAGTTGATGAAAGTCCACCATGTGCCGCCGAGAAGCGAACACGCTGACAGTGAATATCCCCGGCTGGACCTGGCGGTCGTCCACTTATAGAGCATGAGCGTTTCCAGCCTCCGCGATCGCGACTTAAGGTTTATCCTGTCGCCCTCATGGAGGCTTTTTTATGCAGATTTATAAAGTTGGCGGCGCGGTGCGCGATCGCCTGCTTGGCAAACCGGTCACTGACATTGACTGGGTGGTGGTGGGCGCGTCAACGGAGGAAATGCTAGTCAAGGGCTACCGACCAGTGGGCACGGATTTTCCGGTTTTCCTGCACCCGCTGACCGGCGAGGAATATGCGCTGGCCCGCACCGAACGCAAGACGGGTAAAGGCTACGGCGGCTTCGTATTCCATGCGAACCCGGACGTGACGCTGGAGCAAGACCTGATCCGCCGGGACCTTACCATCAACGCAATTGCCGAAGACAAGAACGGCCAACTGACCGATCCCTATCATGGCCAGCAGGACCTGGAAGCCCGAGTATTGCGTCACGTTTCCCCCGCATTCGCCGAAGATCCACTGCGCGTCCTGCGCGTGGCGCGGTTCGCCGCGCGGTATGCCGGGGACGGGTTCACCATCGCTCCGGAAACGCTGGAACTCATGCGCCAGCTCAGCGGCTCGGGTGAACTCCAAGCGCTGACACCGGAGCGCAGCTGGAAGGAAATTTCCCGTGCGCTGATGGAAAAGGACCCGCAGGTATTCATCGAAGTCCTGCGCGAATGCGGGGCTCTGCAAGTGCTGATGCCGGAAGTCGACGCGCTGTTTGGCGTGCCTCAGCCGGAGGCGCACCACCCGGAAATCGACACCGGACTGCACGTGCTTAGCGTGTTGCATCAGTCTGCCGTGCACCGCCAGCCGCTGAGCGTGCGCTGGGCCTGCTTGCTGCACGACGTGGGCAAGGGACTCACGCCGCAAGACAAATGGCCGAGCCATATCGGCCACGAGCACGACGGGCTCAACGCGATCAAGGCCGTCAACCTGCGTTTCAAGGTGCCGAGGGACTGCCAGGAATTGGCGTTGCTGGTGGGCGAATTTCACACCCATGGCCACCGTGCACTGGAACTGAAGCCCTCGACATTGCTGGACCTGCTGCAAAGCTTTGACGTGTACCGCCGACCGCAACGCTTCGAGGAATTCATCGCCGCCTGCGAAATGGACGCTCGAGGCCGCAAGGGGCTTGAGAAACGCACGTACCCCCAGGCCGAGTACCTGCGGGGCGCTGCCGAAGCGGCACGTCAAGTCGCGGTGCAACCCCTGCTGGCGAAGGGGTTTCAGGGTCAGCAGCTGGGCGAAGCGCTCAAACGGGAACGGCTGGATACGCTGAAGGTGTATAAGGCGTCCTATCAGCTTTGATTGGGGCCGCCACTCAGTCTGGCGGCCATACCATAGTGGCGCCTGTCAGGCCGACGCCAGCAGGGCGGCCGGAGTGACTGGCTCGCCGCGCCATTCAAAGGCAACCGGCCACAGTATTTGCTCGATCTTCGCCTCGGACCAAAGCCGGGCGAACGAGACGCCAGCTTCGGGGTGCAAGCGCTGCGGCGCGATCAGCGACAAGGGCCAGAGCACGAACGCATTTTTGAGGATTTCGGCGCGGGGCAGAACCAGGCCGTCGAAGTTACCGACCTGCTCGTCGTACAGCAGCACGTCGATGTCCAGCGGCAAGCCTTTGCGATCGGGGGCGTAACGGCCGTTATCGGCTTCAATGAATTTGAGGCGGCGGTCCAGCTCCATCAGCGGAAGATCGGTCAGTGCGGACACCACGAGGTTGAAAAAAGGCCCGCTTTTGATCCCCACCGGATGACTTTCAAACACGGGTGAGCAGGTCATATCGGTGAGAAAGCCGGCAAGGGCGTCGAGACCCGCGCACAAGTGTCGCTCTCGGTCGATATTGCTACCCAGTCCCAGAAAAATCCGTGTCAGCGACATCCGCGCTCGATCTCCACCCCGACGCCCTTTGCCGCTGGCACGGCTCCCGGCTTGGTCAATTTGAGGTGCAGCCAGGGGATATTGAACTCACTCATCAGCACTTCAGCCAGACGCTCGGCAAAAGTTTCAACAAGCTGGAATTGGGAAGCTTCGGCGAAGGCCTGAATCCGCGCGGAAACACTGGCGTAGTCAAGCGCCTTGCTGAGGTCGTCGCCTGCGGCTGCAGGCCGGTTGTCCCAGGCAAAACTGAGGTCCAGACGCAGGCACTGGCGAATGCCACGCTCCCAGTCGTAGGCGCCGATGACGGTATCGACCTCCAGACCTTCTATGAAAACTCTGTCCAAGCCTGTCTCTCCGCTGCACGACAAGGGCGCGATGCGCCGTTAGAATCAAGGCATCCTCGCCCGGAATGGTTAGCATGTTTTGGTTACTGGCGATCCTCGCCTACCTGCTCGGCTCACTGTCCTTCGCTATTCTGCTCAGCCGCCTGACCGGCAGTCCGGACCCGCGCGCCAGTGGCTCGGGCAATGCCGGCGCCACCAACATGCTGCGCCTGGCGGGTAAAAAACTCGCTGTGCTGACCCTGATTGGCGACGTCTGCAAGGGCATGATCCCGGTTCTGATCGCCAGAGGGCTGGACCTCGACCCACGCCTGCAAGCCTGGATCGGACTCTGCGCAGTGCTGGGGCATCTGTTCCCGCTGTACTTCCGTTTTCGTGGAGGCAAGGGCGTGGCCACTGCCGCCGGCATGTTGCTGGCCCTGTACCCGCCAGCCGCCCTGCTTGCCATGGGCGCCTGGCTGTTGACGTTCTACCTCACCCGCACCAGCTCACTGGCATCGTTGATCGCCACGCCGCTGACCCTGCCCCTTCTCGCATGGCAGGAACCCCACGCCTTGCTGCCGATGAGCGTGCTGACACTGCTGATCGTCTGGCGGCATCGGGGCAATCTACGCGACCTGTTTGCCGGGCGCGAACGGCATTTCTAAAACGACGATCCGATACCGACTCAACCCCCGCTCGCACCGGCCCGGCATCAAAGGCCCGGCAGTTGCTCCATCGGCCAGCGCGCCTGCACGGTAATGCTCAGACTTTCCCTCTGCCCTGCCTGCAAACGCTGGCAACCGGCAAATGCGATCATCGCGCCGTTGTCGGTACAGAACTCAGGCCGCGCGTAGTACACATTCCCGCCTACCCCCCCGAGCATTTGCTCCAGGGACAGGCGCAACGCCTTGTTCGCACTCACGCCGCCGGCAATGACCAGCCGCTTCAGCCCGGTCTGCTTCAGCGCGCGCTTGCACTTGATGGTCAAAGTGTCCACCACCGCTTGTTGGAAGGCCAGCGAGATGTCGCAACGGGTTTGCTCGCTGTCGTCCCCAGCGCTCTGGCACTGCTGCCACGTGTTCAGGGAGAAGGTTTTCAGGCCGCTGAAGCTGAAATCCAGGCCCGGTCGATCCGTCATCGGCCGTGGAAAGACGAAACGTCCGGCCACACCGGATTGCGCGAGACGCGAAATCTCCGGACCGCCGGGATAATTCAGTCCCATCATTTTCGCGGTTTTGTCGAATGCCTCGCCGGCGGCGTCATCCAGGGTTTCGCCAAGCAGCTCATAAAGACCGATGCCATCAACGCGAACCAGCTGGGTGTGGCCGCCGGAAACCAACAAAGCGACGAACGGAAACTCGGGCGGATTTTCCTCCAGCATCGGCGCCAACAGGTGCCCTTCCATATGGTGAACACCCAGTGCCGGAATGTCCCACGCGAACGCCAACGCCTGTGCGCATGACGCTCCCACCAGCAGGGCGCCGACCAGGCCCGGGCCGGCCGTATAAGCAATGGCATCGATCTCGGTAACGGCGCAGTCCGCCTCGGCCAACACCTGACGAATCAAGGGCAGCATGCGTTTTACGTGGTCACGCGAAGCGAGCTCCGGCACCACGCCGCCATAGACGCGGTGCAGGTCGATCTGGCTGAATAATGCATCGGCAAGCAGCCCGCGTTCGCTGTCGTACAGCGCGACACCGGTCTCATCGCAGGATGTTTCCATTCCCAGTACTAGCATTGGGTACGCCTTGTGGAGGCTGAATTCGAAGGCGCGCATAATAGTCGCCGCTCATGCCTGCGACCAGTGGTTTTCGATCAGAGGCTTTGCATTCCGCGAAGCAAGGGGTTAACATCCGCAACCCTTAAAAACCGACGTACTTAGTGCAAGCGTTGCATTAAGCGTTGACCCCGGTAATGAATGAAGGTAGCTCTGGATGCCAGCCGTCAAAGTTAAAGAGAACGAACCCTTCGACGTAGCTCTGCGTCGTTTCAAGCGCTCCTGCGAAAAAGCCGGTGTTCTGGCTGAAGTTCGTAGCCGCGAATTTTACGAGAAGCCGA
>NZ_DASVUM010000217.1:0-3062 GCF_036387035.1 Pseudomonas sp.
CTTTTTACTTCCCAGCCAGCCAGGACCAGACCGGCCTCGAACTTGTGTTCGATGAAGTAATCGTGACGCGCCTTTTTATTTTGCGCGATGGTCCCTGTGGGATGTTTCTTGAGCTTAGCCATAGGCGACGCATTATAGGGATCAACGGGCGTCTCGGCTATGGGCTCGGCACGCTGAAGCTGTGTGCTTGAGCACGTGGAGTGAATCCCGGACAATGCGCGATCTTTTTTGCGTGTTGGACGTGTCAACAATGTCGACGGACAAGGTTTCGGTTCACGGGAGTTGGGCCAGTCGCTGGGTGTTTATCCTGGCTGCCACCGGCTCTGCCGTGGGGTTGGGGAGCATATGGAAATTCCCCTACATGGTCGGCGTCTACGGCGGCGGTGCGTTCGTGCTGGTGTTTCTGGCGTGCATCGCGCTGATCGGCATCCCGGTCATGATCGCCGAGACGCTGATCGGCCGTCGCGCACGGCAAAGCCCGGCCAACGCGCTGCGCAGTCTGGCTCTGCAAGCAGGGCACTCATCGAAGTGGTCGTGGGGCGCATTCGCCGGCATGGTCACCGCGCTGTTGATCCTCTCTTTTTATAGCGTCGTTGGCGGCTGGTCGCTCGAATACATCATCGATGTCGGCAAAGGTGATTTCAAAGGCGTAACGGCGGACGGCGTCGGCGCCTATTTTGGCGAGATGATCTCAGACCCCTGGCGTTTGGTGGGGTGGCACACGCTGTTCATGCTGTTGTCGGCGATCACCATTGCCAAAGGCGTGAACGCGGGCCTCGAGCGCAGCCTGCGCATCCTGATGCCGTTGCTGTTCGTGCTTATAGTAATTCTGCTGGGCTACAGCCTGACCACCGGACACTTCATGGAAGGCGTGCATTTCATGTTCGACTTCACCCCGGAGAAGCTGCTCGATGGCCTGCTTCCGGCGATGGGGCATGCGTTTTTCTCGCTGAGCGTGGGTGTCGGTTCGATCATGATCTACGGCGCTTACATGACCAAAGAGGCTTCGATCACCGCGACGGTCGTGGGCGTGGCCTTGCTCGACACCTTCGTGTCGCTGCTGGCGGGTCTTGCCTTGTTTCCGATCGTATTCGCGGCCGGGCTCAACCCAAGCGAAGGCCCGGGCCTGATGTTTGTCACGTTGCCGTATGCCTTTGGTAACGTCGCCTTCGGCACCGTCATGGGCGTGGTGTTCTTCGTGCTTGTGGCTGTCGCGGCTTGGAGTTCGGCCATCTCCCTGCTCGAACCCATGGTCGCGTACCTGGTCGAGCGCACCAAGGTACGCCGCGGCTGGGTGACTTTCTGGCTATCGTTCACCTGCTGGTTCGTTGGACTGGGGACGGTCTTCTCGTTCAACATCTGGAAGCAGGCCAAATTTTTCGTGAACGAAGGCGGCGGGTTCCATCTCTATCAGTGGGGAGCGTCGTCGGGGCTGGATTTCTTTGGCGTGATTGATTTCTTCACCTCGCGGATCATGCTGCCCCTGGGTGGATTGTGCTTCGTGGTATTCGCAGGTTGGGTGATGGGACGCGGTGCGGTGCGTGACGAGTTGTCGCTGCGCAGCCCTGTTCTGTTCGCTTTAACGTTCTTTTTGATGCGCTATGTGGCGCCGATCGGCATCGTGATTGTCTTTGCCGCTCAGCTTTGGAAATGACGCTGACATGACTACGCATATTCAACGTTCCGCCCTTTTGCCCTATCCCGCCCAGGCGCTGTACGACCTGGTCAACGACGTGAGTCGCTACTCGGAGTTTCTGCCATGGTGTTCGGGTGCCAGCGTGCTGGAGCAGAGCGACACCTCCATGCGTGCACGTGTCGAGGTCGCCAAAGGCGGCTTGAGCCAGCACTTCGTCACGCGCAATACCCTGACGCCGGGGCAGGTCATCGAGATGAATCTGGAGGAGGGGCCTTTTAGCCAGCTCCACGGCGTCTGGACCTTCAAAGCGCTGAATGAAAAGGCCTGCAAGATCAGTCTGGACCTGTCATTCGATTACGCCGGGCCGATCGTTCGCGCGACGTTGGGGCCACTGTTCAACCAAGCCGCCAACACGCTGGTTGACGCCTTCTGCCAGCGAGCCAAAGAGCTGCATGGCTGAGCCGACGATTCGCATTGAGGTGGTATACGCCGCCGTCGACCGACAGGAATTGCTGGCGCTGGACGTGCCTGTTGGTACGACGGTCCGCGCCGGGGCCACTATGTCAGGCCTGGGCGAGCGGTTTTCTGAAGTGGACATCGAAGGGTGCCAATTGGGCATCTTCGGTAAAGTCGTTGACGACCCGGACCGGCGAGAACTGGCGGCAGGCGACAGGGTCGAGATTTATCGCCCGTTGCTTGCTGACCCGAAAGAGGTGCGGCGTCTGCGCGCGTTGAAAGCGGCGAGCTTGAGAAAGGCGCAAAAGCCGATTTAATTTCCTTATCGCTTCGATTGAAAGGCGTAAAAAAGCCCGGGATGTCCGGGCTTTTTTGTGCGGCTGATTCGAGAAGAAAACGGTCGATCAGCGCGGGTTCGTGTCCAGTGGTTCCTGAGAAGGAACGGGCACGGTCTCGACTTTGTCGACGTCGTTCTGAATCTGCTCAAGCAATGAACCAGGCTTGGGTGGTTCTTCCTTTGGCGGCTGCGTCCCTTGGTTTTCGGGGGTGACAGTCGTGTCGCTGCTTTTGCCGAGGATGGCCTCGTCGCGGCTGACGCCCGGCTTGAAGTCGCCGGACAGGCTCGCCAACTGGTCGTTACCGTTGAAGATCAGGCTGACGCGCTCCTGCTGGCGTTCGCCACCACCGGGCTGCAGGCTGTACAGATAGTCCCAGCGTTCAGGGTGGAAGGTGTCGGTCAACAGGGGGTTGCCCATGATAAACCTTACTTGCCGACGGGTCATTCCCGGGCGTAACTGGTCTATCATGTCCTGCGTGACGACATTGCCCTGTTGGATGTCGATTTTATAAACCCCGGGGAATGAACAACCGGCGAGTGCGAGCAGTCCCACGAAGGTGAAACTGGTTAGCAAGAGCTTGGTGTTTTGCATCGGTGGGCGACTTCCACTATCTTGGCTGGGACAACGTAAAC